>JBOHHE010000406.1:0-4559 GCA_050700355.1 Pseudonocardiaceae bacterium | reverse complement strand
CACGGACTCCGTCCCGGCCAGATCGCGCGACTCAGCGGCTGCAGCCATCAACAAATCAGCAAGCTCATGGCCAGCAGCGGAATCGGACCGCCAGCCCCGCGTGAGGTTCTCCGCGCGCTCGACTCGGTCTGGCTGCGCGAGCAATACGAGGACAACCACCGTTCGTTCGCCGACATCGCCGCCGACCTGGGCATCCCGCCATCCGACCTGGCCCGCCACGCCCGCCAGGTCGGACTCGCGATTCGCCACGGCGTCGCCGCCCACAAGCACATCCTCGCCAACCACGGTGGCCCCGCAGCGTTCTCCAGCACCATCTGGGCCGCGTTCGCCACCCGCGGAGCCGAGCAACGCGTCACACGGTTTCTCGCGATCCCCGGACACCCCGACCTCAACCGCGCCGCCAAACACCTCGGCGTCAGAAAGGCCGTCCTCACCCAGCAACTCGACCAGCTCGAACACGTCGTCGGCGCCACACTCCTGGAAACCCAGCCGGACGCTCGCGGCATCAAGCTCACTCACGCCGGGGAGAAATTCGCACAAGACGCGACTCCAGTCCTAGCCATGCTCGACTGAGTCGGCAACGGCGACTCCACCGCAAACACCCGAGTTGGGCCAATTCAGGGGTCGGCCAAGATACGACGGAAACCGGCAACCAGTGATCTTGAGTTGAACTTGCCGCAGGTGAGGTGCTGGGGCGGATCGGCGTCGGCTGCCCGACCGGGGACAGCGATGCGCAAACGCAGCCGGAGGCCCGATCTTGTGTCACCGTTCGCAGTGGACTTCTTCGCGTACCCGCTCAGATCGGTCAACGGCGCACCCGATAGCGCAGGTGAAGCACCCGGTTGCCCTGAATCACCACGTCAGGATCCTCCAACAGGTGCTGCGCGTGGACCGACCCGAAGTAGCGCTTGCCGGACCCGAACACGACGGGTATGACGTCCATGCGCACCTCGTCGACCAGGCCTGCGGCAAGCACCTGGCCACCGACGTCGCCAGCGGCGACCTCGACGATGCGGTCACCCGCAAGCTCCTGCGCCTTGGCCACGGCTGCCTCGACGCCGTCGACGAAGTGAAACGGCGCCTCGGGATCCCAGCCCTCGGGCGCCGGCCGGTGCGTCACGACGACCACGTGGTCGATCCCGCTCGGAGGCTTCCCGTCCCAGCCGTCCGTCAGGTCGAAGATGTGGCGGCCGAAGATTGTCGCCCCGATCTGGTCCCAGTACGGCCGGGTGTAGTCGTAGGATGTCTGCGACACCTTCAGCACGCCGCTCTCGTCCAACGGGACGTCACCGCTGGTCAACCAGTCGAACAGCGGTCCGGGCTGGTCATTCTCGTCCGCGACGAAGCCGTCCACCGACACCGAGCTGTACATGACTACCTTGCCCACGGGGCTCTCCTTTACTTTGGGGTGCCCCAAAGTTAGCGTGCCGTGAGCTGACGCTCTTGTAAGAAATCAATCGGCCGGCAGCGGCCAGCCGTCCAGCGCGTGGCCGGGATGTTCGCGCAGGAACCGCCGCCGGACTTCGACGTACCGGGTCGGCGTGAGCCCGGTGAACGCCCGGAACTCGTGGCCGAAGTGGGCCTGGTCGAAGTAGCCTGCGCCACCGGCGAGGTCGCCCCAGTCCATCGGTCCGGCGGGGTTGATCGCGAACACGGTGGCGGCGAAGCGGTAGGTGCGGGCCAGCCGCTTCGGCGTGACGCCGATGAGCTCCTTGAACCGCTGTGCCAGATGAGTGCTGCTGACACCGGCCGCCACGCTCAGGTCGCCGATCGCCACCGCCCCACTGGTCGCCGCGATGACACTACTCGTATGGCGGACCAGCCCCAGGCCGGCGGTCTCACAGCACTCTGGACACGTACTCCACGCCCACAGCATCGCCGACGCCCCGCCGGCATCGCGCGCCGGGATGGGTCCAGCCGCGCTGCCGCCAGCATCGAGCCGGCGCCGATCCCGGACGAGAGCCCGGCCGCGGACATTTGCGTGGGATACGCGTGCTGCGTGCGAGATGGAGGATTCTCGGCCCTCCAGTGTCGCCCTGCATGGGGGAGGCGCTAAACCACCCTCTGCTGCATTACCGTGCCCTGCTACACGGCCGCGGGCTGTTCGCCCACAGCAACCTGGCGATCCCCCCGGACAATGGCATGCCGCTCTCCAGCCAAGGGAAACCAGAGAAACGGACGGGACGTTTGCTCACTCGCCGCATACATCGGCAAGCCGCCCGCCCTCATTCTTCATGCCTCACAACCCCGCTCATCTGCTCGTCCCTCTGGCCGCCGATGCGGCACCCAGAACCGGGACGAACATCACCCGGGGTAGCGCGGCTACGGGGTCAGTGTCTGCCGGTTAGTCCTCTCACGCTCAGGGGGAGGACGTGAGAGCACTTCAGAAAAACCAGCAGCACACCACCGCGCCCCCGAGTGAGCCGTCATCCCGATTCTGGGGCCTGCGATCACCCCAAGCCGCGACAGAAGGCGGGAACCATGCGGTGCCACCTCGGTGAACGCCAGTGAACGTCCGGCTACGCTCAGGCTCCCCGAATGGGTCGTTGCAGCCTGTGGAGACGAAACCGAACGAGGGGGAAGCACCAGTGATCAAGGACTCTCCCGAGCTGGCAGCCATGAAACTGGCTCTGGGCCAGCAGTTGGCCGCCCTCCGCCAGGCAGCGGAGCTTGGCCAGCAGCATGTAGGACGCCGAACCGGCTACAGCCGTTCCTCCATCGCCAAGGCCGAAGCCGGCCGCCAGCTGCTGACCCGTGACTTCTGGACGACGGCCGACAAGCTGCTCCAGGCCAAGGGTGACCTGCTGGCCAGCTACGAGCGGGTACGGAAGGCCAAGGAAGAGCATGAAGCCAATGCCCGGGAAGCCCAGCTCGCCCAGGCGTATGCCGAAGCCCAGGCTCGGGCGGAGGAGCTGCGGGCTACCGCCATCCCTTCCGAAGTCCAGAACGCCAACGCCGTCCTGCCCACCGGCCAGGACCTGCTACCTGGCTTGGTGGCCGCTGTCTGTGCCGAACTGGCCGGGAGCCTGGCCGGGCCGCTCTTGTTCCTGGCGCTGCTCAGCACGCCATCGTCCCAGGCAGTGCCCGTAGCATGGAGAGGTCAACTCAAAGAGCCGCTTGGAACCTTTCTCCGTGAATGGGCTAATACTGTGGAACGTCGGGAACACCTGAGATTACTCGGACAACTGGCTGCTGTGATTGCCGCTTCGCCACTACTGAGCAGTATGGACAGTGATGAACAAGAACGTCTGTCCAAAGTCGTTGCTCAACCCAGCCGGATAGACGCGCAGTCCATTGACCGCATCGAAACAATCCTCGCTGACTGTAAACGCCAAGAGGATACGTTCGGCCCGTACTCAGTACTCAATACCGTCGTCGCCCAACGGGAGTTCGTGGACTCTCTGTTTGACGAGTGTTCGGATGAGCTCCGCCCGAGGTTGCTCTCCCTCTACAGCAGTATGTCCAGTTCCATCGGCATCTATTTCTTTGATCTCGAAGACCCGGCCAGTGCGATGCACTACCTTGATGAAGCGAGAGCGGCTGCTCAGGAAGCCAGAAATACTGAACTGAGTATCTATGCGCTGTGTATGATGAGCCACTTTGCCGCTCAGCACGGCAAGGCTCACCAAGCGATTGACTATGCGGCAGCTGCCCAGGGCATGGCCAGCCAAACGGATGATGTGCTGCTTGAAGTCTGTATTGCCGAGCGGTTTGCATCGGCCTATGCCGTTGACGGCCAGTACAAGGAATCTATGACGGCGTTTGGCCGGGCTTTGGCTGGGCTGGCCCTGCCAGCCGGTCAGCGGTCTCCCTGGTCGCCGGTCTACTGGTTCAATGAGGGATTGATCGCCAGCAGGCAGAGCAGTTGCTTTCTACGGTTCGGTAAACCAGTTGAAGCAGCTGCCAGTGCTCAAAAGGCATTGCAGCTGTTTGACAATTTATTTATCCGGGACTTTGCCTTCTGTATCCTGCACCTGGGTACAGCCCGCCTACTGACCGGGGAAGTTGAGGAGGCTGCGCGCGTTACTGGTGAGGGAGCAGTACTGGCGGCTGGCATCCGTTCAGCCAGGCTGACCAGTGAAGTCAGGGCTGCCAGAGAGCGGTTGCAGCCGTGGCACAACACCACAGCGGTTAAGGAGTTGGATGAGGGGTTGAGGGGGATGGGGTTTGGGTGAGGTCTAGAAGAATTATGTGCAAACTCGATTCCCACGCAAAGCGTGCTATCGGGCCGTTCGCTGCCTTTGGTGCCCCTTGGGAAGTCAGGGTAATGTGATCGCAGATGTAAATCATTCGCCGGGCATCTTCCCGGACTTGCCGAGTTGGCCGGCAAGTTTAACCTAGCTTGACCCCAAAAGGGGGTCCATGGACTACGAGAGCGTGTGAATGTGTTGACAAGTGGCAGCATACTCGTCGGGTGTGAGGTAGCCAAGACTGGAGTGTCGATGTCTTTTATTGTATTCGGTTTTCCAATCACCGATGACGACATTGGCCTCCAGTAGACTGTGGAATTGGTTGAGGTTCAAGCATTCATCACGGACTCGATTGTTGAAGGACTCGAC
>JBOHHE010000405.1:0-1836 GCA_050700355.1 Pseudonocardiaceae bacterium | reverse complement strand
CCTCCTGGGTGCTACGGGCGATGACTACCACGGCTGCGGATTCCGGGTCGGGATTCTCCTCCCGGTGCGGCACGAACGGCGGCACGAAAATGTAGTCACCCGGCCCGGTACGCAGCCGGACCTCCTGCGGGGACCCGTCGACGTCCTCGGCGAAGACGAACTCCGGATGCCCACTGACCACGTAGATCGCGGTCTCGGACTCGCCGTGATGGTGGTCGGCCGATGCGGTGGCCGGTGCCACATGAGTCTGCCCCATCCAGATCCGTTCCGAGCCCACCGCGGTGCCGCTGATCGCGGCGAACCGGCGCATTCCGGCCGTTTGTGCGGTGTCGCCGTCCAGGGCATCAGCCCGGATGTGGTGCAGGCGGGTGCGCAGCGAGGCGTGTCCCGGTGTCCCGGGCAGCCGAGCGGGATGGAAACCATCGTCATCCAGGGAATTCATGGGACCCCACTTGAGCCGTCCACTGTAGCACCTCGTAGCATCGAAGAGTATCATAGTGGCATGAGTGGACAGCTTCCGCGCGAGATCACCCAACGGGAACTCCGCAATGACTCCGGTGCGATCATGCGTGCGGTCGAGCGGGGTGAGTCGTTCACCATTACCCGTAACGGCACTGCCGTGGGACGGCTCATTCCGCTTCGACGCCGTACGTTCGTCCCCCGCCAGGAGGTCATGGCCGCCTTCGCTGCCGCCCCGGTTCTTGACGCCGAGAGGTTCCGCGACGACATCGATGGCACCGTCGATCAGGACTCGTTCGGTCGTGAGTGGTGCGGCCCGTGAGTGATGCGGCCCGGGGTGGTGAGGCCCGGGGTGGTGCGGCACAGGGCCGTGGCCTGATCGACACCAACGTCCTCGTCCACCTGGCCGCTCTCGACGCCTCGCGCCTGCCCGATGAGATGGTGATCAGCGCGGTGACACTGGCCGAGCTGTCGGCCGGACCACACCACACCGACGACCCGGCCGAGCGCGCCCGGCGCACGAGCGTTCTCCAGCATGCAGAAGCCACTTTCGAGCCATTACCCTTCGATACCGAAGCGGCGCGCACCTTCGGGCTCGTCTCAGCTGCGGTGGTAACGGCGAGACGCAAGACACGCCGCCGGATCGCGGATCTGATGATCGCGTCAATTGCGATAGCGAACCGGCTTCCGCTCTACACCACCAACCCGGACGATTTCACCGGGCTGGACGATCTCGCGACGGTTGTCGCAGTACCCCGGCCATGATGGCTTCCGGGTCAGGGAGCGGCACCGCCGTGGCGCAGTTCTCGGCAGGTCGTAACCGCCATTGCACTCGCGTGCCGCACTCCCTAGCGTCGGCTCTGCCGCCCTCGATCCAGAGGACGGATCCGGAGTTGGGAAGGACGGACATGTCGGTGAATGTCGGGTTGCTGGTCACGCTCGAGGCGAAGCCGGGTAGCGAGGACGAGGTGGCCGAATTCCTCAACGGGGGGCTCGCCCTCGTGGAGCAGGAGCCGCAGACGGTGACCTGGTACGCGATCCGCCTCGGTCCCACGACCTTCGGGATCTTCGACACCTTCGCCGACGACGGTGGCCGCCAGGCCCATCTGAACGGTGAGGTCGCGGCGGCTCTCGGGAAGATCGCCCCCGAGCTGCTCGCCACCGCCCCCGACATCCGGCCGGTGGACGTGCTGGCCGCCAAGACCGCGCACTGACCGGGCGACCGACCCACCTTTCAGCTGACTCAGCGGGGACTGCTCGCCCCTGTTCAGCCCGCTGACTGCGGGGGAACGGCGGCCAGCGCACAATCCCCGCACAGTCCGCCACCGGGTGCTCGGTAGTACAGGCAGCAACTGTGCCGCCGGACCGTCAGCGGAC
>JBOHHE010000404.1:0-2891 GCA_050700355.1 Pseudonocardiaceae bacterium | reverse complement strand
TGGCGTGCGTGCCGAACGAGTAGCGGTGATCCATGTTGCGCACCTCTACCGTGTCCTTGACCTCGCGCAACACCGCCTCGATGGTCGCAGCGTCGGGCACCGCGTTGGACGAGTAGGACAGCACGATCGTGCTGTCGGCGAACTGTTCGAACGTCGCGCGCAGTGCCTGGGTGACCGTGCGTTTGTAGGAGAACGGCGTGTACTTCTTGGCGAGCTTCTTGGTCTTGGTGCCCTCCATGATCTGCTGGCCGCGCCAGTAGACCGACAGGCCCTCCAGGAAGTGGTACCGCTTCACATAGCAGTTGTCGTCCTTGGGTGGCGCGTAGGGCGGATCGAGGTAGACTACGTCGAACCCGCCGTCGAGCGCGGAGACCTCCCCGCACAGCGCCCGTGACTCCTGGCCGCTGTCGAACACCACGGCGTTGTACTCGGCGACTCGCTCGCGGAAGTGCTCGCGCATCGGCAGCCACAGGTCCCGGCGGCCGTCGTCGTAACGCCGATCGGTGAAGGTGAACACCCCACGAGGCTGTTTGCGCGCGGCGCTGAGCACCAGCGCTGAGATCACGAGTGTCCGTTTGGCGCCGGTCAGCGTGTCGATGTGCGACCACGCCGAGTCCAGGAACGCCCGGTCGTCAGCGTCGAAGTACAGCCCGTCGAACGTCGAGCGGATGAAGTCGCGGTCGTCTGCGGCCGGCCCACAGATGAGGTCGACGTCCTCGGCGGTCAGCCGCTCGGTGTGGTTCTCGACCGTGGCCGCGGCGATGATCGAGGGGAAGTTGAGGAAGTCGTTGGTCGTGACCTGGTAGCCGAGCGCCTTCAGCGTGTACGCCACCACCCCGCTGCCGGAGAATGCGTCGAGCGCGGTCGTCCCACCGATCTCGGTGAACACCTCGGCAAGCTGCGGGACCAGCTTGTACTTGGACCCCATGTAGCGCAGCCGGGGGAACGCCGCAGCCCGAGTCACGGCACCCGCGACGCCGGCGGTGGTCGGCGGGGCGGCGGGGAGCGCCAAGGTCACTCGCTGCATCCTGCCTTACCCACGCTGGTAACAGCGGGACGGACGGCCCGGCAGGCATGTCTGCCGAGGCCAGGGCGCTACCCAGTCGTGGCCCTCTGGCACCGGGCTATCGGGATCAGGTGGTGTGGCGGGCTCTGTCGAGGCTGTCGAGGATCAGGTCGAGCCCGAACTCGAACTCGTTGCCGTAGTCGTAACCGGGCGACCGTGGACGGGTGCAACTCGGGCAGAAAGTGCTGGTCATCGGCGCGTCCGGAGGCGTAGGGACGTTCGCCGTGCAGATCGCCAAGGCCTTCGGGGCCGACGTCACCGGAGTGTGCACTACGACGAAGATGGACCTGGTCCGCTCCCTCGGTGCCGACCACGTCATGGACTACACGCAGGGCGACCTCGCCGACGCGGCGCAGCGCTACGACGTGATCCTCGACATCGGCGGGCACCGCTCATTGACCCAGCTGCGGCGTGCCCTCACCTCGCGCGGGACGCTGGTCATCGTCGGGTCGGAGACGGGTGGACGATGGTTCGGCGGTTTCGACCGTTCGCTTCGGGCGCCCCTGCTGTCCCTGTTCGTCAGCCAGCGGCTGGGTGCGCTGATCAACTCCGAGAATGCCAAAGACCTCATCGTGCTCACCGAGCTCATCGAATCCGGCAAGCTGACACCGGCTCTCGACCGGACCTACCCGCTGAGCGAGACCTCGGCGGCCATCCAGTACATGCAAGAAGGCCACGTCCGAGGGAAGGTCGTCATTACCGTCTGGTGAGGTGGACCACCACCGGTTGAGCCGAATGTTGGGCTAGGGCTGCCCTGGGTCACCTCGGTTACCGGGTTCGGGTTGTCCCCACCCTCGTTACTGGGGATCACCGGCTGGGCGGGGGTGAATGGGGGGACCAGGATGAGGGCATGACCAAGGCAGCTGCGGCCGGGGATGTCGGCCACCTCAGGGTCCCGCTTGCAGACGGGCTGGCCGTGCCGTCTGGGGGCCGTCGACTGGCCCGTGGGTTCGGTTACCTGCTGGCCGGGCTGCCGGTGGGGATCGTCGCGTTCGTCGTGGCTGTCGCCGGGTTCGCCTCGGGGGTGGGCACCCTGGTGGTGTGGATCGGGCTGCCGATCCTGGTCGGCACGCTCCGCGCGGCACGCGGGCTGGCCACCGTGGAGCGGCGCGCCGTGTGCTGGGTCACGGGCCGGGAGCTGCCGCCGCACTACTACCGCTGCGCCCGCGGTCGCGGTCTGGCCTGGCTGCTGCGTGCGCTGGCCGATCCACAATCCTGGCGTGACCTGCTGCACTGCGTCGTGGCGTTCCCGGCGCGGGTGGCCGCGTTCGTGATCGCCGTCAGCTGGGCGGTCGGAGGCCTCGGAAGCACCCTATTCGTCCTGTGGGAATGGTCGCTGCCCCGCTCCGAAGACGAGTACAACGGGCTGTACGGGTTGATCACGGACAGCTCGTCGCGGCTCGGTGACATCGTGCTGAACACCGCCATCGGAGTGTTCCTGCTGCTCACCCTGCCCTGGGTGGTGCGCGGGCTGGTGGCCGTGCACGTCGGGCTGGCCCGCGGCCTGCTCACCAATCAGACCGCCGCGTTGCGGGCGCGCACCGAGCAGCTGGCCGCTGGGCGGCGCGCGGCCGTGCAGGCTGAGGCCCAGACTCTGCGCAGGCTCGAACGCGACATCCACGATGGCCCGCAGCAACGCCTCGTCCGGCTCAACATGGACCTGGAGACCGCCGTCCGCCGGCTCGACGACGACCCGGACCGGGCCCGCCCGCTGCTCGACGAGGCCATCGAGCAGAGCCGCGAGGCGCTGTCCGAGCTGCGCGCGCTGTCCCGCGGCATCGCCCCGCCGGTCCTCGCCGACCGCGGCCTCGGTGCGGCGCTGGCG
>JBOHHE010000403.1:0-10621 GCA_050700355.1 Pseudonocardiaceae bacterium | reverse complement strand
GCGGAATATGGCGGACATCGCCTGCTCCCGACTGCTGGAGCAGGCACGACTACTGGGCCGGGTGGTCATCACCGAGCATCTTCTGATACTCGGCCTGCCGCACGGCCAGCGCTTGGAATTGGGTGTGGATCTTCGGGCAGAGTTCCCCGAAACGCTGGCCACACTGACCAACGCCGAGCTCCTGGCACTGCTCACACTGGTGGACCCCACTCCGGACAGCATGCTCGATACCTCGGCGCGGGACTGGTCGATCCTGCCCGAACGCCTACATTTCATCGCGGACATGTTCCGCTGCTTCCAGGAACAATCCGACCTACTGACTCCCCCATTCACCGCCGAGCAGGAAATGGCAATCAAGAATGGCCACAAACCACCGGGACGCTTATAAGCGTCGTGCGGCTGCCGGACCACCGCTAACTGGTGGGGATCGGGGTCCGGACCAGGTAGCGAACGTCTTCACGGACCAGTTCGGAAGCCAAGCCGCGCAATCATTCAGCCGGTATAACGAACGCGAACGGCGGGCGAACTGCCTTCGCGCCATCGTCGACGACGCTGCCTCACGAGCGGACACGATGCTGGTGCTGGAGCAAGACGACTCGCTGCTCAGCTGGGCCAAGGGCGGCGACTGGCGCCGTCGCATCCAACCGGTTGTCATCGATGTGCACGAGGTCTGAGAAGTACCCCTGAAAAGCGCGAACCCGAGCGCCGCAGTCGTCCGGCCGGGTCTCGGGCTCACTTCCTGAAGCTCACCGCAACAGGCTCCATCCAGCATAGATTGCGCGTATTGACAACTCAACCGGTCACCTCCAGTGCCAGTCATACACGGCGCCGTCGCGCTCCGGGCGGGATATAGCAGTAGTGGTAGGCCAACTCGCCGGTCGCGCGGTGTTTGCGGATCAGCAGCGAATGCTGCGGGCTGGCGGTGGCCACCCACGCCCAGGCGTAGCTTCGGTCTCCTTTGGATCCGGTGACCGCAAGGATCTGCCACCGCGTTGCGCTCCTGAGCTGCCTGGCCAGCAGGGCATCAGCGCGGATCGTCGTGGCCGCGTGCGGCAGTCGCAGGTGAAAGGCCGAGCCCACCCGCAGCACGTACCCGATCTGATGGTCTTCCAGATGCTGTTGCAGCTGAGCGCTGCGCCCGTAGACCTCATCACCGGCGCTCCAGGGCGGCATGGTGCCCTCGGCGATCGCGTCCGCGGTGATCTCGATCGCCAGCTGCGGTTTGGTCTTGAACACGACATCCAGGTACTGGCGTTTGACCCCCACGGTGTGCTCACCCTGCTTCTCCTACCCGGTCTCATCCAGCGCCGCCACCGCCGACCCACCCGCAGCGGGCGCCAGATGCTCCACCACGAAACGGCGGACTGTGGCCATCGCCGCGTCGGTGTCCCAGACCGCCCGGTTGAGCAGCCGTTGCATCCGGTCGGGAGTGGCATCCCCGGCATGTTCAGCGATCGTCCACGAATTCTTGCGGGGCAGATCACTCATCAACCCCACGATGTACTTCCCGGCCTGCCGAAACGGCTCCACCCGGCCGAAACACGACCCCAGCCAGCCGTGCAATTCCGCGAGTTTCCTCGTCGCCAACTGGGCCTCTACCATGACGGCAGCGACCGCCTGAAGATCTTCTTGCGTCACAACCAGATGATCACCAGGGCGGCCGCACTCATTACACCCTCACCAGCCCAGATCACGATCTACTGCTGCCGTACTAGCACAGCGTTGAGCCTCGACCAGACCCGGAGGGGCCACGTACCAGTGGCCAGCGCTGGTGACGCGGTGGGCGCGGAGCTGGTGACGCTATTGACGTTTTCCGAAGTCGGATGGATTTCTCGTGAAATCCCTGGGGAGGTACCTGATGGGCTGGGCTGCGGATTGTCGGGGGGTGCTGGTAGTAACTGACCGGTCGCGTTGGCCGATGGTGAAGGAGTGCAGGTGAGGTTCCGTGTTGACGTGGCGGCTGGTGCGCCGGGCATCCCATGGCCTGAAGTGCACAGCCCGGCTCGTGGCGTGGGGTACGCGCTGATCCGCAGCCAGGACGAGCAGCTCGCCACCCAGTTACACGATCACGGGTGGGCGGGGAGTCCGCTAGTGCCGCTGGGTGTGTCGCCTCCGCTGTTCCAGGGTGCTCCCCGCCGCCACGGCGTCTACACCACCTCCGATCGCGGGTCGGTGTGGTTGGGCTCGCCCGTGCCGCAGATCGCGGCCGCACTGCTGGCAGGGATCGCTGGGCGCAGCGAGATCCGGTGGGGCAGCGTGGCGTTGATGGTCAAGGGCGTGCAGTTGGAGGACATCCCCGATCATCAGGCCGGAGAGACCGTCTTCGAGTCGCGGACACCGGTCCTGCTCCGGCATGAGAACGAGTACATCATGCCGGAGCACGAGGCGTACCAAAATCGGTTACGGCACAATCTCGCCCACCGGGCCGACGTGCTGGGGCTGCCCAACGCGGTGGACCTGGATGTGCTGGAGGCCGGGCCGCGACGCCGTTTCGAGGTGCAGAGAAAGCCCCGCTTCGGGGCTACGATCCGGGTCCGTATCACTGCTGCACCAACGCTGTTGGACGCCTTGTACGTGGGTGGGATCGGGTTGGCCACCAATCAGGGTTTCGGCTGGTTGCGATGACTGGGCGGCTGAAACTGACCGGCCATCCGATGCAGCGCTGTGGGGCGTGGTCGGTTACGCTGCTCGCTAGCCGTGATCATCCGGACCAAGTGAGCCCGGATGACCTGGATTCAGTGGCCGGACAGCTTGTCGATGACGTGGTCCGGGCCGCGACGGCAGCGAAGGAATCAGCACCCTACGACTGGTGGAAAGTGCTGTTCGCGCTGTACCCGAACTCCAAGGCCACTCACAGTGGCCGACCGAAGGACGCTAACGTGCTGCGTCCAAGGATCGCTGATCTGTTCACCGCCGACCCGATGTCGGCCCGGATACGTCCGTGCACGTTCTGTGGGAGTCCGTCCGGCGTGCTGTGGACGAAGACGAATCTTCCGTTGTTCGACACCGATCATGCGGTGAACACGTTGCCGCCGCGGTCGGCCGGGTGGCCGGTGTGTCGAGCCTGCCGGATCGCGATGTGGGCATTGCCCTACGGTGCGCGGGTCACCGCCGGGTCGGCCACCGTACTGACCTGCGAGGACACCCGGGTGGAACGGAAGTTCGCGCAACGCAATGTGACCCGGGCCGCCCGGATCCGCCAGATGGGTTTTTCCGGGTCAGGGGCCGATGCCAGCCCGGAGTACGTGACGCTGGCGGTGCTCAGCGACCCTGCCGTGCACCGGTTGGTCGGCACCACGCTGTGGATGTTCAAGAATGACAACCAGGATCCCTGGTTGCGCGTCACCGGCACCCGGGTGGCCGTCGCCGGTTTCCTGCATCGCATGCAGGCGGATCCCCAGGCCTGGGACGGCTGGCGCTGCCTGCGTGGAGTGCTCACCCGCCGCGATAGCGAGGGTGTCGTCGTGCAACACGGTGCCGACGCTGCCGCCAAGACCTTGTTCGACGGGGAGAGCGAGCGCAGCGACCGGCTACTGCGCACGCTGCTGGCCCGCGCGCAACAGACCGATCAGGTGAGCCAGCGGGCGTTGCTGGCCTGGGGGGCATTGTCCCGCCTGTATGTGAAGGAGATGTACGAGATGGATTCCAGCGGGCTGAAGCCCGTCGTCGACGTCCTCGCCGAGTGGATCACTGCCGAGACGAACCCACGGGGTCGTTTCGGCGAGTACCAGAGCATCGCGAACGACGCCTACAAGCTGAATGGCCTACTGATGAAGGCCCTCGCACGGCTGGTGTTGGACGGCCATCGTCCCGCCGACGTGACCGAGACCGCGCCGACCCTGTTGGCCTCCGGCCCACAGGGTTGGCGGTTTCGTAGCCAACTGTTCTTCGAGGTCGTCGCCGAACTCATGGCGCGTGGCGTGCAGATCGGTAAGAAAACCGATGATGAAGAGATCCCCGAGATGGCGATCCCCCCGATAGATGAAGAGGACTCCCCCTGATGGCCTATCTAGCTGGCAAGATCGTACTCGCTGTGGAGGCGGGCGCCCCCAACAACGGCAAAGGGGACGCGACGACCGGGAGGGTCAAGGCAGCCCGGGTGCGTGGCCGGGTCTATCCGTATGTGTCTGCGCAGGCGTTTCGTCGATGGTGGCGCGACACCATGGCCGATCAGGGCAGCGTCATGTCACCCACCGAGAGGGTGGGCAAAGCCCAGGGCAGGGCACAGAAGGCGACCACTCTCGCCGACCCGATCCATTATCTCGACGACGACCTGTTCGGCTTCATGAAGGCCACAGCCAAGGCCGACGACGCGGCCACCACGCTGCGCGATTCGCCGTTGATGAGCGGCACCTTGCTGTCGGTGGAACCGGTGCGCCTCACCGAGGATTTCGGGGTGATGTCACGGGGCATCCCCGAGCCGGTGCTGCATGCCCACGAGTTCTACACCGCAGACCTCGCCGCGCCGCTGCTGCTGGACGTACCACGGATCGGCACTTTTACCTTTCCCTCGGCCAACGGTTCCGGGCGTCCCAACTACCTGGACGAGAAGAGCGCCCTGGCGGTGGCCGATGCGGTCAAGGCCGGGGCGAGCATGGTGACGTTCCGGGGACACAGCGCGATCCGGCTGCCCCTGGTCGCCCGGCGAGAGCGAGCCGCGGTCCTCCTGGAAGGGCTCGCCGACCTGGCCGGGGGCGCGAAGAAGGCCCTGCACTACGGCGACCGCACGCCGACGCTGATCGCGCTGGTCCCGATGGCCGGGGGAATCAACCCGCTGGGGTTCGTCATCGACGGCGCCGAGGACGGTTCCGGCCTGCGGATTCGCGCCGATGTGCTGCGCGAGGAACTGGCCGCCTGGGCCACCGAGTGGGAGCCGCCGGTGCGGATCGGCTGGCGCCCAGGATTCCGTGACGATCTGCGCAAACAGTTCGAGGTCGATCTCGCCGACGAAATCGACAACGGACAGATCGTCCTCGACCATCCGCGCACCGTGCTGCGCGAGTTGGCCACCGAACTCCGAGCCGGGCAGCACGACGCCTGGTTCGACGATCCGTCCCGGTGAGCGAGCACCGCAGTGCAGTCGAGGCGCTGCGCGTCGAGTTGTTTGCGCCGGTGGCCTCGTTCCGTGACCCGCTGTTCCCTGGTGTGACCCGTTGCTTGCCGGTGCCGCCACCGTCCACGCTGCGCGGCATGCTCGCCGCAGCCACCGGGCGGCCGGTGGAGACCGTCGTCTTGGGGATGGCAGCCCACGCCGAGGGCCAGGGCATCGACATCGAGACCTATCACCCCATCGCCGCCGATGGCGCCAACCCCGCCGTCGGGGGGCGGGTCCGGACCATCAAGGGTGGGGCCACCGTGCGGGACCGGCCGTTCCTGGTCCACGTGCAGGTCACCCTGTGGATTCCCGCGCCCGACGCGGACCGCATCGCCGAGGCGTTGCGCCGCCCGGTATGGGGGCTGCGCCTGGGCCGCTCCCAGGATCTGGTGCACGTCCGTGCGGTGAGATGGACCACGCTGGAACCGGCCAGGCACGCTCTTGTCGGCCATGCCCTTGCCCCGGCAGACGGGCACACCGCCCCGCGCGCCAAGCCGCTGCGGCTGACCGGGACCGTCAGCCCGGACCGGCTACGGACCTCGTATGCCACCTACCTGTGGTGCGACGAACCAGCCAGCCACCACGACGTGCGCGACGCCTACCGCGACGCCGACCCGGAGTACCACGATGGGCAGCACGCCGTATGGCTGCACGGCGCCGACCAGGACGCCGAGGACGGGGAACTCATCGGGGTACTGGCCAAGTCCACCAAAAGTTCCGCGCTGGGCCGTCCCGAACGGCTCACCGAGCACAGCGCCGCCGTGCGCGACGCCGCCCGCGAGGTCGCCGAGCGCATCGGCTCCCCCGGCCTGCTGGCCGCCGAACCCCGGTTCTGGGACTGGGCGCAGCAAGGGGCACTGCTGCACGACGCCGGCAAGGTCGCCGAAGGCTTCCAGCTCCAGCTCCGTCCCGTCGGGCAGACGTGGGGACATCGCCACGAAGTGCTGTCGCTGGCCTACGTCGACCTGCTCACCACCGGTCAGCCCGATCGGGACCGCCTGATGGTCGCCACGGGGGTGGCCTTTCACCACCGCCCGCTCTCCTCCTCGTCGAGGATGGGGTGGAGCCTGGATCGCCTGTACTCCGATGGCGCGGACTGGGAGCGCATCTTCGGCCGCGACCCCACCCCCGGATGCGGACAGCCCAGGATCCAGGTGACGTCGGCCCGTCACCGGGCACTGCTCGCCTGGCTGACCGAACAACTCGGCACCGAACCGCTGCCCCCAGACGGGCGGCGGCTCTGGCAACGCGCCCGTGACCTGTTCACTCAGCTCCAGGACACCTGGGGAAGCCCCGTCGACCGTGATGACGAGGGTCTGCTCGCCGTGCTGCTGCAGGGAGCGGTCACCCTCGCCGATCACAGCGGTTCGGCGCACGTGCCGCTGCAGCGCCACATGCCACTGCCGCGCCGCTATCTGGACCGGCGGCTGCCCGCTGCCTACGACCACCAACGTCAGACGGCGCAGATCACCGGACACCTCGTGCTGCTCGCCCCTACCGGCAGCGGCAAGACCGAGGCCGGGCTGGCCTGGGCATCCCGCCAGCTGGAGACTATGCCGGGCCGACCCCGGCTGGTGTGGGTCCTGCCCTACCGGGCGTCGATCGACGCCGCCGTCGACCGATTCACCAAGGATCTGGACGCCGCTCCCGGCAGGGCCAAGCCCGACATCGGCGTCCTGCACGCCACCGCCGCGCTGACCCTGCTCACCCGCGCCACCGCCGACGACTGCGCTCCTACCGCCGAGGGCGCGAAGAAGGCACGGGCGCGGGCGGGCGCGATGCGGCTGTTCGCCCAGCGGGTCCGGGTAGCCACCCCGCACCAGCTGCTGCGGGCCGCCATCGCCGGGCCCCGCTACTCCTCGGTCCTGCTGGACCAGGCCAACTGCCTGATCGTGCTGGATGAGCTGCACGCTTACGACCCGGCCACCTTCGGCCGGATCTGCGCGGCCATGCAACTGTGGGAGAAGCTCGGCAGCCGGGTCGCCGTGCTGTCCGCGACGCTCGCCCGGCCCATGATCGAGCTGGTCGAGGACAGCCTCACCTCGCCGGTCCTTGTGCGCGCCCCCGACGGCACCGCCCCCGACCGCCACCGCCTCGCCCTGGACAAGGAGCTGATCACCGATCAGACCAGCATTGAACGGGTCGCTTCCTGGCTGCGCGACGGGCATAGCGTCCTCGTGGTCGCCAACTCCGTCACCACTGCTCAAGAGCTGTACGACAAGCTTGCCCAGCGGGCACGGGATGTCCTGCCGGGAGACCCGGACGCTGCCCTGCTGTTGCACTCCCGGTTCAAGGTCCGGGACCGCGCCGCGATCGAGACCCGCATCAAGGCCCGCCACCCCGAACGCGATCCCGGCGAGCCGGCCCGGCGATGCGGGGGTCTGGTGGTGTCGACGCAGTGTCTGGAAGTCTCGCTGTGTCTGGACTTCGACCGGGGGGTCAGCGAGTTCGCCCCGGTCGAAGCGCTCGCGCAACGCGCGGGCCGGGTCAACCGTCGGGGACGGCATCCCGAGGGCCCGGTCGAATTCCGGGTGCACCACGTAGAGTCGGCGCTGCCGTACGAGCAAGAAGCCGTCGACGCCGCCCGGGAAGCCCTGCGCCGCACGCTCGACGACACCCCCGTCATCTCTGAGCAGATCATCGACGCCTGGCTGGACTACGTCTACGGCACTGCCTGGGGCCAGCAGTGGGCAACGGCGGCCCGCCAGACCCGCGACGAGTTCACGCAATCGTTCCTCACCTTCACCGAGCCCTTCGAGGACCGCAGCGAGTTCGCCGACCGGCTCGACGAGAAGTTCGACACCGTCGACGTCCTGCTCGCCAGCGACCGCGACGAGTATCAGGAACTGTCCGCCGACCATCCGCTGCTGGCCACCGGCCTGCTCATCCCCATCCGGGTGGCACAACGAGCCAGGCTCGGGAGAACTGGACACGCCCAGTTCGATCGTCAACTCGGTCTATACCTGATCGACGCACCCTATGACGAAAAAACCGGTCTGGACCTTTCCAGTGCGCCGAAACCGGCAGCCCTCTTGGAGACAATCCTATGAGTTCCGCCGCTGAACCCCTCGATGACGCACTGGGTGGGGTGCACATCAAGTACTTTCTGCACTGCCCACGGCAGCTGTGGCTCTACACCCACGGCTACCGGCCTGAATCGTCCAGTGACCTGGTCGCATTCGGAGAGGCCATCGACGACACCACCTTCACCCGGCGCCGGGACATCGATCTCGGCGAAGCAAAGATCGACTGGGTCACCACCGGCGCGATCGTGCACGAAACCAAGTCCTCCCGTGCCCCATCGCCCGCCCACGAGGCACAGGTACGGCACTACTGTCTGCTGCTGCACCGGCGCGGAGTCAACGTCCGTGGCGGTATCGTCCATTATCCGTTGACCAGGCGCACCGTCGAGGTGACGTGGAACGACCACGCCCGCAAGGACGCCGAACATACCGAACAGCAGGCACGGAACGTTATGTCCACACCTCACACGCCGCCACGACTGCCCCGGACGCAGTGCCGCGGGTGTTCCTATCTCGACTACTGCTGGGGCGACGAATGACCGCTGTCAACCGCACCTACTGGCTTACCGAGCCCTGCAGAATCCGACGTGATGACAACAGCGTTCGTATCGAACGCGCTGATAACAGCCCCGTGCATATCCCCATCACAGACATTCGGGACTTCGTCGCCTTCGACCATGTCGACATCAACACCTCGGCGGTCTCCTTACTAGGACGACACGGCGTCACCGTCCATCTGCTGGACCACTACGACAACTACGCCGGAGCGATCGTCCCGACCGAGGAGATGTCCTCCGCCCCCATCATCCGTCGCCAGGTTGCTCTGACCACCGACGCCGAGCAGCGGTTGGCCGTCGCCGAAACGATCGTCGCCGCCACCGCCGCCAACATACGCTGGTCCTTGGATACCGATCTACTCGATGCGCCGGCGCAAAGACTCCAGGAACAGCTAAAAGGCTGCCTCAACATCGAGCAGCTCATGGGCCTGGAAGGTAACTTCCCGCCGTACTTCCTGGGGCGTGCTCGACACGATGCTGCCGACCTGGTTGCGTCTCGACGGACGCACCCGACGTCCACCCACCAACGCAGGAAACGCCTTCATCAGCTACGTCAACAGCATTACCTACGCACGGGTGCTTACCGCGCTGCGATGCACGCCTCTACACCCAGCCATCGGCTTTCTCCACGCCGATACCGACCGGCGACGCAATACTCTGACTCTGGACCTGGCCGAACC
Organism: Pseudonocardiaceae bacterium; assembly: GCA_050700355.1. Classification (GTDB taxonomy): domain Bacteria; phylum Actinomycetota; class Actinomycetes; order Mycobacteriales; family Pseudonocardiaceae. The sequence goes on along the minus strand of JBOHHE010000403.1, from coordinate 1,266 downwards.
CTTTAAACCGCTGCTCGCCGAACGACTCTTGAAACGGGCTGCGGCGCAAAAAACCCTGCGACCCAGCGACTTCGAAAGCGAGGTAGGGAAAGCTTCGCTGAGCAAAGACGGACGCAAGAAGGTGGCTGAACTCATACGCACCGAGCTCTCGACCACCATCTACCACCGGAAACTGCGTCGTAAGGTCTCTTACGAGGAACTGATCCATCTGGAGGCATTGAAGCTGGTGCGGCTATGCCTGGAAAATGTTCCATACAAACCGTTTCGCCCCTGGTGGTGACTCATGTTCGTCATCCTCGTCTATGACACAGCGGCCGAGCGGAACCCCCAGGTACTGAAAATCTGTCGCAAATACCTGCACTGGGTGCAACGGAGCGTCTTCCAAGGAGAATTATCCACAGCCCAGCACCGTTCGCTGCTGGCCGCGCTCCGCCAGAGCTTAGATCTTGACTACGACAGCATCCGCGTCTACCGGGTAGCCTCCCCCCACCTCATTCAGTCCGAATGGCTCGGCCAGGAGATGGGCCATCAGGACCCGATCCTCTAGCCTTATGATCATGCCTTTGACCTGCGGTGTTACACTACCGGCAGGTTGCTGCAAAAGTGCCCCCGAATCAGACTCGAAAACCCCGCCTGACCTGCGGCTTTACCGTCGGGTTCGTCATCACCCCTGGAGGGATTGCAACTTGGGGCGGTCGTAGGCGCGGGTCTCGTAGGCCATCACACGTTCGTCCTCACCCCTGGAGGGATTACAATCACCCGACCAACTGTCAGCCGCCGCTGACGATGCTGAGGTGGCGCACGGCTCGCGCCGTAGACGGTGACGATGTGAGTCGAGGCGGTTCATCGACGTCGTCACCGTGCCGATGTGGCGGGTATTCCCGGGTCGGGTCTGAGGGAAAGTCGTCACGGTGCCAGCGCGGCGGCTGAATGCGTGCACCACAGTAGATATTCCTAGGGCCTGGGTTCAGGCAAACACGAGGTGGCTGGACCTGCGGCGAGCCGATGCGGCCCTAGCCGCAGGCCTGCTGGCGTGGTCGTAGAGGTGGAAAGCATGCCGGGCGTGCATGGTCAGCGGCCGATCCCAGGGGATGACCCCAAGACGCAGCGTCGGATGGTGGGTGAGCTCGGCAAGGTGCTCGAGCTGGGCGGCCATGATGGTGGGGCCGCCGATGTGCCAGCGCAGGGCGCCCTCGGCGTGCAGCAGGGTGACACGCCGATCGGTATCCAGAATCGCCTGGCGGTCCCGGCGGGACTGGAGGAGCT
>JBOHHE010000402.1:0-16672 GCA_050700355.1 Pseudonocardiaceae bacterium | reverse complement strand
GGGCAGGACGCCGCAGTGGGGATGCTGTTGCGGGAGCGGGCCGGTGACGAGCTCGTCGACCGGCTGGTCGACCCCCTGCTCGGCGGGGTCTACGCCGGGCGCGCCGACGCGCTGGGACTTCGCGCGACGCTGCCCGGGCTGGCCACCGCGCTCGACGGTGGCGCGCAGTCGCTGCTCGTGGCAGCCAGAATGGTGCTGCGGCCCGCTGCGGCAAGGGACCCGGGACCGGTGTTCGGCACATTGCGAGGCGGTCTCAGTGCTCTGGTGCAGGCGCTGATCCAGGTCTCGGCGGTGCGTACCCGGCTCGGGCTGCCCGTGCGCGGGCTGGCCCGCAATCCCCCCGGTTGGCGGCTGGAGCTGGGCAGCGCGACGAAACCGGAGTACCTCCAAGCCGATGCCGTGGTGCTGGCCGTCCCCGCTCCCGCCCTGCGACGGTTGCTGGCCGATCCGCTACCCGCGGCCGCGGCGGCTGCGGGCACGGTGGATGTGGCATCATCGGTGGTGGTCGGTCTCGCGCTGCCCGCCACGGTGGAGTTGCCGCAGTCTTCCGGGACGCTGGTGGCCGTCGGTGAGCCGTTGTCGGTCAAGGCTTTCACTTTTTCAGGGCGCAAGTGGGCGCATGCCGAGTCGGACAAGGTGCTGTTGATCCGCGGCTCGCTGGGGCGCCACGGCGAACAGCGCCTGCTCCAGCGTGACGATGCCGAACTGGTCGACATCGTACGGACGGACCTCGCCGCGGTCACCGGCATCACCGCCGAGCCGCTGGACACCGTGGTGGCCCGGTGGGGTGGCGGACTCCCCCAGTATGCGCCGGGGCACGTCGACGCCGTCGCCGCACTGGAGCGGGCGGTGGCCGCAGAACCCGGCCTCGCGGTGGCCGGTGCGCTGCTGCACGGGATAGGAGTGCCTGCCTGCATCGGCACCGCCACCACCGCTGCACGTCATCTTGCGGGCTACCTCGACAGCGCGAGAGGTCTGGGGAGGGGAAAGCTCGGTGCTCCGGATGCGGTAGGCGGTGAGACGATGGGGCCATGAGCCGTCTGGATTACGCCGCGCTGAACTCGACCATCCGCTACACCATGTGGTCGGTGTTTCGGGTCGATCCCGGGCGACTACTTGCCGATCGCGGCCAGGCGGCACGCGAGGCCGAGCAGTATTTCGTTGCCCTTGAGGGCAAGGGCATTGTGGTGCGCGGCGTCTACGACCTTGCCGGTCTGCGTGCCGATGCCGACTGGATGCTCTGGTGGCACGCCGAGGAGATCGAGGCGCTGCAAGCTGGGTACGCCGAGCTGCGCCGTTGCACCGCAATGGGCCAGGCCAGCGTGCCGGTGTGGTCGAATGTCGCACTCCATCGCCCGGCGGAGTTCAACAAGAGCCACGTGCCCGCATTCATCGCCGGTGAGGAACCCAAGCGCTACGTGTGCGTTTACCCCTTCGTGCGCTCGTATGAGTGGTACCTCCTGCCTGACCAAGAGCGTCGCGACATGCTTGCCGAGCACGGCAGGCAGGCCCGCGACTACCCTGATGTGCGGGCCAACACCGTCGCGTCGTTCGGGCTGGGCGATTACGAGTGGATCCTCGCCTTCGAGGCCGACGAGCTGCATCGCATCGTCGATCTGATGCGAGCGCTGCGGGCGAGCCGGGCTCGGCGGCACGTCCGCGAGGAGGTGCCGTTCTTCACCGGCCCCAGGGTGCCGGTCGCCGAACTGGTGTCCGTGTTGCCCTAGCCACCTGGAAGACTGGACATTATGGCGGCAGTGAGCTCATTCATGGTCCCGTTGGACACCCCGGCGCCGGCGTTCGCCCTGCCGGCCCTGGACGGGCAACTCGTCAGCCCCGCCGATTTCGCCGGTAGGCCGTTGCTGGTGATGTTCCTGTCCAACCACTGTCCCTACGTCCGGCACATCGAGCGCGAACTCGGTGTGCTGATCGCCGGGTACGGCGATCAGCGGCTGGCCGCGGTGGCGATCTCCAGCAACAACATCGACAGCCATCCCGATGACGGCCCCACCGGGCTGGCCGAGCAGGTCCGCCGGGCCGGCTTCACCTTCCCCTACCTTCTGGACAGCAGCCAAGAGGTGGCCAAGGCCTACCGGGCCGCGTGCACGCCGGATCTCTTCCTCTACGACGCTGAGCACCGGCTCGCCTATCGGGGTGAATTCGACGACTCCCGCCCGCGTAACGATTTGTCGGTGACCGGGCAGGCGTTGCGGGCTGCTGTGGATCAGGTACTCGCGGGAAAGCCGGTGCCTGAACCGCATGTGCCCAGCATCGGATGCAGCATCAAGTGGAAGCCGGGCAACGAGCCGAACTGACCTCGTTGATCGGGACGAGCCTGTCTGAAGTAACGCAGCGGATACAGAGAAGTTGCGTTCCGTTACATCGGGGATTTACGCTCCGGCCCGATGGGCAAAGGGCAGCATAGGCGAGACCCGGTTGTCGGCCTTACCGGAGCACGGTTCGGTGGGGCGGCGGGGCGACGCCTCCGGCAGACCGAACCGCCGATCGACGAGGAACCCGTGGCGGCCACCCCCCCGCCTGATGAGGACCAACCGATCGTCGGCCAGACCGGTGCGCGTTTCGCCGGGTCCGGGAGCCGCGATCGATCCAGCGTCGCGCCGCTCCCTCCCATCGAGCAGGCCCAGCCGGTCACGATCCCCGAGTCCGCTCCGCACAAGCCCCGTGAGGATGCCGAGTGGGTTGTCGACGAGACCGAATGGGTCGGATCGGAAGAGAACTACGACCTGGTGCGGCCCTACTCCAGGACCGGCGGCCGGACCGCGCCATCGGAGAACCTGGCGGTCGAGGTCCTCATCTCGGCCAGCGGCCGGGCGCCCGACCCGGCTGCCGCTCCGGAGCACCACGCGATCCTCGGGCTGTGCCGCACCCCTCGTTCCGTCGCAGAACTGGCCGCCCTGCTCCCGGTGCCGCTGGGAGTGGCCCGCGTGGTGCTGGCGGACATGATCAAGGCGGGCAGCATCGTGGTACACCGCACGGTGGGCTCCGCCGAGGGGGCACCGGACCTCGCCCTGATGCAGCGGGTGCTCAACCGCCTTCAGCGGCTCTGACACCGGCACTGCATTCCTGCATCAGGGTGTGGTAACCGCAGGGATGGACACCTCAGAAGCGGCCGACCGCACTCACCCGCAGGACAGCCGTTCCGGATTCGTCCGAGGCGGGCAGGTCGACCTCGGCGCTGATGCCCCAGTCATGGTGACCGGCCGGATCGTCCAGGATCTGGCGCACGAGCCACCGGCCGGGCTGCTGCTCGATGATCAGCAGCTGTGGGCCGCGGGCATCGGCGCCGGTACCGATCTCGTCATGGTCCTCGAAGTACGGTTCCACGGCCTGCCGCCAGGATTCCGCATCCCAGCCGGCGTCCGCATCCAACTCGCCGAGCTCGTCCCAGTTCCGGCGAGCGGCAAGTTCCACCCGGCGGAACAGTGCGTTGCGCACCAGTACCCGGAATGCGCGGGCGTTGGCCGTCACCGGGGGTGGACGCTGGTCCACTGGCATCGGTGCCGTCCCGCGCGCTTCGAGGCCGGGCGCCTGGAGGCCGGACGCGTCGGGATTGCGCAGCCGCTCCCACTCGTCCAGCAGGCTGGAGTCGACCTGGCGTACCAGCTCGCCGAGCCATTCCTCCAAATCGCGCAGCGGATCCGTCTTGGCGTCCTCGGGCACGGTGCGACGCAGCGCCTGGTAGGCGTCGGCCAGGTAACGCAGTACCAGGCCCTCCGAGCGGGCCAAGCCGTAGAACCCGACGTACTCGGTGAAGGTCATGGCCCGCTCGGCGAGGTCGCGAGCCACCGATTTGGGAGACAACTGGTGGTCCGATACCCATGGGTGACCCCGCCGGTAGGTGTCCAGCGCGGCCTGCAGCAGCTCGGCCAGCGGCATCGGGTAGGTGAGGTCCTCCAGCAGCCGCATCCGCTCCTCGTACTCGATGCCCTCGGACTTCATCGCCGCCACGGCCTCGCCCTTGGCCTTCGACAGCTGCGCGCCCAGCACCTGGCGTGGATCGTCCAAAGTGGCCTCGAGCACCGACAGCACGTCCAGTGGGTAGTCTGGCGATTCCCGATCGAGCAGCTCGATCGCGGCCAGCGCGAACGGGGACAGCGCCTGATTGAGGGCGAAGTCGAGCTGGAGGTCGCCGGTGAGCCGCACGGTGCGGCCGTGGGCGTCCGGCACGGCCAGCCGTTCGACGACACCTGCGGCAAGCAACGCGCGGTAGATCGCGATGGCTTGACGGATATGCCGGCGTTGCGCCGGGCGGTCCTCGTGGTTGTCGGTGAGCAGGTGGCGCATGGCCGCGAACGCGTCGCCGGTCCGGTTGGCGACGTTGAGCACCATCGCGTGGCTGACCGCGAAGCTGGAGGTCAGCTGTTCCGGGTCGGCCGCGATCAACCGCTCGAAGGTCCGCTCGCTCCAGGACACCTGACCCTCGGGGGGCTTCTTGCGCACCACCCTGCGGAGCTTGCGGGGGTCGTCGCCCGCCTTGGCCAACGCTTTGGTGTTCTCCACGACGTACTCGGGGGCCTGCACGACGACGTCGCCTGCGGTGTCGTAACCGGCCCGGCCCGCCCGGCCAGCGATCTGATGGAACTCCCGGGCGCTGAGATGGCGAGTGCGGGTGCCGTCGTACTTGCCCAGCGCGGTGAGCAGCACGGTACGAATTGGCACGTTGATTCCCACGCCGAGCGTGTCCGTACCACAGATGATCTTCAGTAAACCGGCCTGGGCAAGCCGCTCGACGAGCCTGCGATACCGGGGCAGCATGCCGGCGTGGTGCACCCCGATGCCGTGGCGGACCAGCCGGGACAGGGTTCGTCCGAACCCGGTGGCAAACCGGAACCCGCCGATCAGCTCGGCGATTGCCTCTTTTTCGGCTCGGGAACAGACGTTGATGCTGGTGAGTGCCTGCGCCTGCTCGACAGCGGAGGCCTGGGTGAAGTGCACTACGTAGACCGGTACCGCCTTGATGGCCAGCAGTTCTTCCAGCGTCTCGTGCAGCGGTGTCGTCACGTACCGGAAGTGCAGAGGAACCGGCCGATCCCCGGAACGGACCACTGCGGTGGGACGGCCGGTACGCCTCGTCAGATCCTCCTCGAATCGGGTGACGTCACCCAGCGTCGCCGACATCAGCAGGAACTGGGCGTGCGGCAGTTCGATCAGCGGGACCTGCCAGGCCCAGCCCCGATCCGGATCGGCGTAGAAATGGAACTCGTCCATCACGACCAGTCCGACGCCGGTCTCGGGCCCGCTGCGCAGGGCCATGTTGGCCAATACCTCTGCGGTACAGCAGACGATCGGCGCATCGGCGTTGACGCTGGAATCTCCCGTCATCATGCCGACCTGCTCGGCGCCGAAGACGCTGCACAGGGCGAAGAACTTCTCCGAGACCAGCGCTTTGATCGGCGCGGTGTAGACGCTTCGACTGCCGCGGGCCAGCGCGGCCGCGTGCGCGCCGGTCGCGACCAGACTCTTACCGGATCCGGTGGGAGTGGCGAGGATCACGTTCGAGCCGGAGACGATCTCGATGAGCGCCTCCTCCTGGGCGGGGTAAAGGGTCAGGCCCTGGTCGGATGCCCAAGTCACGAACGTGTCGAACAGCTCGTCAGGCCCGGAACCGCCGGGCAGCGCCTCGGTGAGCGTCATGATGACCTGATCGTGCCTGGAGTCCGTCGCGCAGAGCGAAGCGGGGCACACCGGGTGGCGCACGGCCTCGCCAAGGCACGGTAACGTGAGGCTCGGTCGGGACGGCCCGCGTGCATGCGGAGACCAGTGCAGAAGGAGTGACCGCACATCGACACGGGTCAGCTGATCGCCGGCCATTACCGAGTACTTGATCGGGTCGGTAGTGGCGGTATGGGCGTCGTTTGGCAAGCCAGGGACGAGCGGCTGCACCGCCTGGTCGCGGTGAAGCAGCTACGTCTGCAGCCGGACCTGAGCCCCCAGGAGACCGAGGGCGCTCGGCAACGTGCGTTGCGTGAAGCACGCATCGCGGCTCGGCTGCAGCACCCGAACGCCATCGTCGTCTACGACGTCGCCGAGCACGACGGCGAGCCCTGCCTCGTGATGGAGTACCTGCCCTCGCGCAGCCTTGGCGAGGTCCTGGCCGAGCGGGGTTGCCTGCCGGTGGCCGAGGTGGCCGCGATCGGCAGACAGGTGGCGTCCGCGCTCGCCGCTGCGCATGCCGCGCAGATCGTGCACCGCGACGTCAAGCCGGGGAACATCCTCATCACCGACGGCGGTACGGCGAAAATCACCGACTTCGGCGTCTCCCGCGCGGCGGGCGACGTCACGATCACCCAGACCGGCATGATGGCAGGCACCCCGGCTTACCTCGCCCCCGAAGTGGCTCGAGGGCACACCCCCACTCCGGCCTCCGATGTGTTCTCCCTGGGAGCCACCCTCTTCGCCGCGATCGAGGGCCGGGCGCCGTTTGGTGACAGCGAGAACCAACTTGCGTTGCTCCATGCCGTGGCCGCCGGGGATGTGGAGCCGCCGCAGAACGCGGGCCCGCTGACCTCGGTCCTGATGAGCCTGCTGGCCAAGGACCCGGCAGCGCGTCCCGACATGCAGCAGACCAGCGTGGAGCTGGCGGCACTGGTGAACACCCGGCCGATGTACATCACGTCCTCTACCGCCGTCCAGCCGAACCTGGCGGCTCGCCCGACTCCGCCGCCCACGCTCGCTTCCCGCCCGGTTCCCCCGCCCGCGCCTCCGTCGCCGCCGGGGGAGCCATCACGCGCGGCGGGCAAGCCGTCGCCCGCAGCGGCTGCCCGACCACCGGTGCAGTCCACTGCCGCGTCCCCCGCCCCGCCGCCCGTCCGCCCCAGGACGCACCCGGTCCTCGATCCACGCCGCAGGAGGGCGGCTCTGTTGGCCGGTGCCGTTCTTGCCGTGCTCGGCCTGGCCGGTGTCGGTGGGCTGATGTTCGCGGATTCATCACAAGACCAGGGGGCGCTGAGGACTTCCGCGCCTGCGCCCGCGGCCGCACCGGCACCCGAACCAGCGCCGCCGACGTCGCGCCCAGTGGAATCCACCTTACCCACCGCCCAGCCGACGGAGGTATCCGGTGGATCAATCGGTCACAGCGAAGCCGGACAACGGATGGTCGACTACTACGGCGATCCGGCATCAAGCTGGCAATTGCTGTCACCCAGGGCGCAGCAGGATTACTTCAACGGCAGTGAGACGGAGTACAAGGCCTACTGGAGCGGGTATCAGCTGCTCGCTCTCGACGATGCAAGCATCATCGAGAGCTATCCGGACGGCTCGCTGGACGTCACCTTCGCGGTGTTGAACTACCGGCTCGGCGACGTCGAAGTGAATGAGCAGCCGGTACTGCGGGTGACCAGGCTGGGTGGCCGTCTGGTCATCGACTCCGATCCCCGTTGACGCTTTCCTGGGGTCTAACCGGACGACGACAGACGTACGTCATCGCGGGTGGGACGTGTCGCCACATCGTGCGGGTCGGCAGCACCTCGCCGAATGTGGCGCCCAGCGCGCCGCGGAACCGGCGAGCTGAGGGTGTCCAGTAGCCCGAGCTGTACGCGGCCGCGGTGAACACTCCGTCGACATCCAGCACCGCGGAGAAGGTGGCCAGGTAGTCACGCTGCTGCTGGTGGCGCAGCAGGGTCCACGGCAACATGGAGACGATGACATCAGCTCGGCTCAAACCGTAGCCGGCGAGGATGGCAGGCAGCACGGCGGCGTCCGCGGTGACCACTCGGACCCCGAGAGCGCGGTCTCGCAACCGCTCAGCGAGCTCTGGGTCTTTCTCAACCGCGATCACCACCGCACCCGGCCCAGCGCGATCGGCGATCGCCCCCGTGACCGCTCCGTCGCCGGCGCCGAGCTCCACGATGACAGTGGGCCGCTCTGCGGAGCTGGTACGGGGTACCACCGCAGCCAATCGACGGGCCAGTTCTGGCCCGGAAGGCAACAGGGTGCCGACATCGCGCGGGGACCGTACCGCCGCCGCGAGGAAGCTGCCCCGGCCACCGCCGTGCGGGCGCCGCCCGTTACGAGAAGATGAGGCGGGATGTGGGGCCATAACTGAATAGTCCACACCACTGGGAGCCGATTGGTCTAGCCGATCTTGGATATGCTCGGCTTGATGACGAGTCGGGCAGGCGGCCCGAGGCTGCCATTCGCCGATGACTCCGGGAGGGACACCTGATGGCTCCGCTCTCCGCTGACCGCTACCTCGACGCACTGATCGCCCAGTCTGCTCAGTTCGCCGAAGCCCTGCTCGGTTCCGACCTGCGGCAGCAGGTGTCCACCTGTCCGCAATGGTCCTTGTATCAGCTCACCGAGCACCTCGGGCAGGCCCACCGGATGGTAACGGCGCTCGTCACCCAACGGATCACCGCTCCGGTCGACCCGCGCGAGCTGGCCACGGCCACGGCGCCGAACTCGGACGATCCAAAGATGCTGGGTCACTGGTTGCGCAGCGGGGCCGAGGAGTTGGCCGACGCGATTCGCGAAGCTGATCCGCAGACTCCCGTGTGGAGCTTTCTGGATGACAACCGTGCGGCTTTCTGGGCCCGCCGGATGGCGCACGAGACCGCGGTGCACCGGGCCGACGCTGTGCTGGCTCAAGGTGGTGACTTCGAGCTGGAGCCTGATCTGGCCGCCGATGCGATATCCGAGTGGCTGGACATCCTCTGCTCGCCGCAGGCGCTCGAACATCGCCCCGAACTCGCGGTGCTGCGGGGAGATGGTCAGCTGCTGCACCTGCATTCCACCGACGGCGGACTGGGCGAAACCGGGGAGTGGATCATACGTCGAACGCCATCCGGTCCGGTGTGGGAACACGGACATGCCAAGGGTGACGTAGCGGTCCGGGGTGCGGTGGTGGATCTGCTGCTGGTGACGATGCGGCGGGTGCCGCCCGATGAGGCGATGATCCAGGTGCTTGGGAATTCGACCGTGTTGGACCACTGGCTGGCCCACACCGCGTTCTGACGTGGGAGGCTGGCACTGCGGCCCACGTCCGTTCGGCAACCGGGTTGCGATCAGGAGGGTACGTGCAGCCGAGCCACCCGCAGCCGGAAGCCAGGCCCGCGGCCGACCGGATCCTCACCGTACCCAATGTGCTGAGCCTGCTCCGCCTGGCAGGCGTGCCGCTTTTCCTGTGGCTGTTACTCGGTCCGCAGTATGACCTGCTCGCTGTGCTCGTGCTGGCGGTATCCGGTCTCACCGACTGGCTGGACGGCAAGCTCGCCCGCTGGCTGGACCAGTCCAGCAGGCTGGGAGAGTTGCTCGACCCGGCGGTCGACCGGCTGTACACCCTGAGCACTCTGCTCGCTTTCGGGATTCGCGAGATCGTGCCGTGGTGGGTGGTGGCCGTGCTGGTGGGTCGGGATGTGGTACTCGCGCTGACCTTGCCGATACTTCGCCACTACGACCATGGCCCCCTCCCGGTGCACTATCTGGGTAAGGCGGCCACCCTCTGCCTGCTCTACGCCTTCCCGCTGCTGCTGTTGGCTGACAACGTGCATGGTGCGCTGGAGGCGGTGGCCTGGCCGTTCGCGGTGGCCTTCACTGTATGGGGTGGTGTTCTGTACGTCTGGTCGGGCGTGCTTTACCTGGTGCAGGCCGTACTCACGGTGCGGGACGCGCGGGAGGGCTGAGGGGATCTGTCGCCTTGCGATCCGATGCCGAGCGCTAATACGCTCCCCGACCGCATGGGTCCCAGTATCCGATGCCCAGTACCTGAGCCAGGTCAGTACTCGAGCCAGTGAGGAGTGCGGTGGTCCCCGAGGAGTTGCGGTACACCGAGAACCATGAGTGGGCCTCCCCCCGGGGGGAGGCCATTGTGCGGGTCGGTATCACCGATTACGCGCAGTCCCAGCTCGGCGACGTGGTCCATGTGCAGCCACCTGAGGTGGGGGAGCCGGTCGAGGCCGGCGATCCAGTTGGTGAAGTAGAGTCCACCAAGAGTGTCTCGGAGGTGTTCGCCCCGGTTTCGGGTGAGGTGGTGGCCTTTAACAGCGCTCTGGAGGGTAACCCTGAACTGGTCAACTCCGATCCATACGGCGAAGGTTGGATGATCGAGATCAAGCTGGCCGAACCAGGAGCGCTGGATTCGTTGATGACCGCCGAGGACTACCGCGCCCTCACCGAGCAGGCCTGAAACCACCAGTTGCCGCAACCGGTTGACCTGTGCCCCTCCGCACGCTGCGGCGAGCAGGTAGCACGGTAGGTTGTAGTCCGATCAGCAGCCACCCTCTGAAGGAGCGCTCAGGTGAGCACGAACGACGGGCCCGGTGTCCCACCGGAGCGGGGTCCGGAGCAGACTTCGATATTCCGGGCCGACTTCCTTGCCGAGCCCGAGAGTGTCGAGACCACGGAGCCGCCCATCCCCGGTGTGGAGGCGTTGCCTTCGGGCTGTGCGCTGCTGGTGGTGAAACGCGGCCCCAATGCTGGTTCGCGGTTTCTCCTCGACCAGGTCACCACCAGCGCTGGGCGTCACCCGGATAGCGACATCTTCCTCGATGATGTGACGGTGTCCCGTCGCCATGCTGAGTTTCGCCGTGAGGCTGACGAGTTCGTAGTGGCGGATGTGGGCAGCCTCAACGGCACCTACGTCAATCGGGAGCCGGTGGATACCGCTGTGCTGGCAAGCGGCGACGAGGTGCAGATCGGTAAATTCCGGCTGGTGTTCCTGACCGGTCTGCGTACCGGCTGACCAGGGGGCGCGGTGACTGCCGCCGCGGGCCGTTCCCCGCACGGACCCGGTGCGAGTATCGGCTCGGTGCTCGCGCAGCTGCGGGCGGATTTTCCGGATGTCACTATCTCCAAGATCAGGTTCCTGGAGTCCGAGGGACTGGTTCAACCGGAACGCACGGCTGCCGGTTACCGACAGTTCTCGTTGGCGGACGTGGCGCGGTTACGTTACGTGCTCGCCGCTCAGCGCGACCACTACCTCCCGCTCAAGGTGATCAAGGAACACCTGGAAGCGATGGATCGGGGCGAACCCGGTGTGTCTGCCAACGTTGTTCCGCCGCGGTCACCGCGCCCGCTGGTCGGTATCACCGGTAGGGTCGGGGCGGCTGGCCCGGCCGAGCCCGAAGACTTCGTCGCTACCGATACCGTTCGGGTGACCAGGGAAGAGCTCCTCGCTACTGCCGGGATCGGCGCGGCTGCGCTGTCCGAGCTTGAGCAGTTCGGTCTGATCCGCCCTGGTCCGGCCGGTTTCTACGACCCTGATGCAGTGCTGGTGGCCAGGACCGTTCAGGCGATGACCGACTTCGGCCTGGAACCCCGGCATTTGAGAGCGTTTCGGGCCTCCGCAGACCGCGAGGTGGGCCTGTTGGCCCAGATCGTCACCCCGATGACGCGCCAGCGCGATCCCGACGCCCGAGCCAGGGCCGACGAGGTGGCTCGAGAGTTGGCGGCGCTCTCCGTGCGGCTGCATGCCCTGCTGGTGAAGACCGGGTTGCGGGGCGCTATCGGGAACTGAGGAGGCGAAGACATATTGAGCGCCCGCTGGACTCGGCATCGACACCAAGGCGCGTGTAGCGTCTCCCTTAAGGATGGTGGTGACGCATCTGGCCCCGCGGAACACAGCGGCCAGAGCCTGAATCGCCGCCGAGCACGACGATCCTCGAGGCACCTGGAGCACGGGGTGTGGCAGGAGGGAGGCGCAACGCGATGAGCGAGATGCGTGTCGTCGGGGTCAGGGTCGAGCTGCCTGCGAACCAGCCGATCCTGTTGCTGCGAGAGACCGAGGGGGAGCGCTACCTTCCGATCTGGATCGGTTCCGGAGAAGCGACAGCCATCGCCCTGGAGCAACAGGGCGTGCAGCCGGCCCGGCCGATGACGCACGACCTGCTTCGGGACGTCATCAGCGCGCTCGGCCGCGAGCTGCAGCAGGTCCGGATCACGGAGTTACAGGAAGGTACCTTCTTCGCCGAGCTCGTGTTCGATGGTGACGTGCGGGTCTCTGCCCGGCCGAGTGACTCAGTCGCTCTGGCGCTGCGGGTGGGTGTGCCCATCCACGCTGAGGAGTCGGTGCTGTCCGAGGCCGGTTTGATCATTCCGGATGAGCAGGAGAACGAAGTCGAGAGGTTTCGGGAGTTTCTCGACTCCGTGTCTCCTGAGGACTTCCGTGGAGCGGACACCTGATCGCCACCGCCGCACCTCAAGGGTGAAGTCGGGGTTGAGGCTTCCAGCGCGTCGCGTTGACCGGCCGCTTGTCGGCGGCCTACCGTCGGTCTCTACAACGAATCGTGCGCATGTGATTCGCGTGCGGACGACCGGAGTGGTCACGCTGTCTGTCCGGTGGCAGGCATGGACCGCTCAGACGACGGGTGAGGGGAGGCGCAGGTGGTGGATGGACCGCACCGCGGAGCGGACACCCCGAATCAGGAGGGCCGACCAGCTGACGTCGACGACGCTGTCGAACAGGACACCCTGTTCCCGGACTCCGCCTTGGCGGGTTCGCCCGGGGTCGCTGATCAACTGATGGGTTACCGCGGACCAGCGGCCTGTCAGATCGCCGGGATCACCTATCGCCAGCTGGATTACTGGGCGCGGACCAGCCTCGTGGTGCCTTCGATCCGCAGTGCTTCCGGTTCGGGCAGTCAGCGGTTGTACTCCTTCAAGGATGTGCTGGTTCTCAAGGTGGTCAAGCGGTTACTCGACACCGGAGTGTCGTTGCACAACATCCGGGTGGCGGTGGAGCACCTACGGCGTCGAGGGGTGCATGATCTGGCTCGCCTCACCCTGTTCAGCGATGGCACCACCGTCTACGAATGCACCTCCCCCGAGGAGGTGGTCGACCTGCTGCAGGGTGGGCAGGGAGTGTTCGGCATCGCCGTGAGCGGGGCGCTGAAGGAGATTGCCGGGTCGATCAGCCAGTTCCCGCCGGAACGAGCAGATGGCGGCGCGGTCACCGCTTCGGCGGAGGACGAGCTGACCAGGCGTAGGCGGGCCCGCCGGATCAGCTGACGCGGCGGGTTAGTCTGGAACATATGATCACCCCCGATAAACGTCCTCTTTCCGTGTTGGAGGAAGGCGTCGTCTTCGCCGACCGGCACATCGGGCCGCGGCGTGACGAGCTGGCCCGAATGCTGGCGGTGATCGGCGTCGACTCACTCGACGAGCTCGCGCGCCGTGCTCTGCCCCGTACCCTCGTCGACCCGGACGCGGTGTTGGACCTTTCCGCCGCCACTGAAGAGCAGACGCTTGCCGAGCTGCGTGAGCGCGCGGCTCGGTGTCGTCCGCGGATACCGATGATCGGGATGGGGTATCACGGCACCATCACCCCACGGGTGATCCGCCGCTCCGTGCTGGAGAACCCGGCCTGGTACACCGCCTACACGCCCTACCAGCCCGAGATCTCTCAAGGCCGCCTCGAGGCACTGCTCAACTTCCAGACCATGGTCTGTGACCTCACCGGTTTGCCGGTGGCCAACTCCTCCATGCTGGATGAGGCCACAGCGGCAGCCGAGGCGATGACGCTGTTACGCCGGGCGAGCCGGACTTCGTCGGTGCGGTTCGTGGTGGACGCCGATACGCTGCCGCAGACGCTGGCGGTACTGGCCACCCGTGCCGAGCCGTTGGGTATCGAGCTGGAGATCAGGGACCTGGCCACGGGGCTCCCGGATGGCGAGTTCTTCGGTGTGCTGCTGTCCTGTCCGGGTGCGTCCGGTGCGGTGCGCGACCACGCGGCGCTGATCGAGCAGGCTCACCAGTGTGGCATGGCGGTGGCCGTCGCGGCCGACCCGCTGGCTCTGACCCTGCTGCGTCCACCGGGAGAGATCGGTGCGGATGTCGCGGTCGGCTCGACCCAGCGCTTCGGCGTGCCAATGGGCTTCGGCGGGCCGCATGCCGCCTACCTGGCCGTGCGCAGCGGCTTGGAACGTCAGCTACCGGGACGGCTGGTGGGGGTGTCCACCGATGCGGACGGCAACGTCGCCTATCGGCTGGCGCTACAGACCCGGGAGCAGCACATCCGCCGGGAGAAAGCCACCAGTAATATCTGCACCGCGCAGGTGCTGCTGGCCGTGATGGCCTCAATGTATGCGGTGTATCACGGTCCGGAAGGGCTGCACGACATCGCGCGTCGCACGCACCGGATGGCCGCAGTGCTGGCCGCCGGCCTGCGAGATGGTGGCGCCGAAGTAGTGACCGATGCGTTCTTTGACACCGTGCTGGTCCGGGTGCCGGGCCGGGCCGAGGAGGTGGTGACGGCCGCCCGTGACGCCGGAGTGGACCTGCGGCTCGTCGACGCTGATCACGTCGGCATCAGCTGCGCCGAGACCACCACTAGAGATCACCTGCGGACGGTGTGGGAGGCGTTCGGAGTGCTGGCCCCGGATCCGGACACGCTCGACGCCCGGACCCCCGACGCCCTGCCCCCCGCACTGGTCCGCGAGTCCGAATACCTCACCCACCCGGTCTTCTCCTCCTACCACAGTGAGACCGCGCTGCTGCGTTACCTGCGGGCCCTGGCCGACAAGGATGTGGCACTGGACCGCAGCATGCTCCCGCTGGGTTCGTGCACCATGAAGCTCAACGCCACCGCCGAGATGGAGCCGGTGAGCTGGCCACAGTTCGCCGAGCTGCATCCGTTCGCGCTCCGCTCCGATGCGCAAGGCCTGCTCGAGGTGGTCGCCGATCTGGAGTGTTGGCTCGGCGCGCTCACCGGTTACGACGCGGTGAGCCTGCAACCCAACGCGGGCAGCCAGGGGGAGTTCGCCGGTCTGCTCGCGATCCGCGCCTACCACCGAAGCCGGGGCGAGACGGATCGCGACGTCTGTCTGATCCCCTCCAGCGCGCACGGCACCAATGCGGCGTCAGCTGTGATGGCGGGAATGCGGGTGGTGGTGCTCAAGTGTGACCAGTACGGCGACGTCGACCTGGAGGACCTCCGCGCGAAGATTACCGAGCACGGCTCCAAGCTGGCCGCCATCATGATCACTTATCCCTCCACGCACGGAGTGTACGAGCAGGGCGTGACGCAAGTGTGCGAGCTGGTGCACGATGCGGGAGGCCAGGTCTACGTCGACGGGGCCAATCTCAATGCGCTACTCGGGCTGGCTCGGCCAGGTCGTTTCGGTGCCGACGTCAGCCATCTCAACCTGCACAAGACCTTCTGTATCCCGCACGGTGGCGGTGGGCCGGGAGTAGGTCCGATCGGTGTCCGGGCACATCTCGCGCCATTTCTGCCAGGGCATCCCGACACCGCACCTGACGCACCCGTGGGTCCGGTGGCGGCGGCACCGTGGGGCAGCGCGTCAATTCTGCCGATCTCCTGGGCCTACGTGCGGATGATGGGTGGTGCAGGGCTGCGCCGCGCCACGCTCACCGCCGTGGCGGCGGCGAACTACCTGGCCCGACGCCTGGAGCGGCACTTCCCGGTGCTCTACGCCGGCCCTGATGGGTTCGTGGCCCATGAGTGCATCCTGGACCTGCGGCCGATCACCACGGCCACCGGTGTCACCGTGGACGATGTCGCCAAACGGCTGGCCGACTACGGGCTGCACGCCCCCACCATGTCGTTTCCGGTGGCCGGCACTCTGATGGTCGAACCCACCGAGAGCGAGAACCTCGCCGAGCTGGACCGTTTCTGCGACGCCATGATCGCGATCCGGGACGAGATCAACCGGGTCGCGGAGGGGGAATGGCCCGCCGACGACAATCCGCTGCGCTGCGCGCCACACACCGCGACGTGCCTGATCGAGAAGTGGGACCACCCGTACAGCCGGGCGCTTGCCGCTTACCCGATGGGCCGGACGGCGACCAAGGTATGGCCTGCGGTGCGGCGGGTCAACCAAGCTCAGGGGGACCGCAACCTGGTCTGTTCCTGCCCCCCGGTGGAAGCGTTCAGCTCCTGACCGTAGCGCTCCAACCCTGCGGCGGTCACCTAAAGTAATGATATAACCCATACTGGGTAACTCTAAAGTGTTTAGAAGAGCGTGAATCCTGGCTATGCTGGGAGGTCGTTAGGACACTCCGTCACCACGACCGCTCAGGGGGCTGGAAGGACGAACGCCATGGACGCCGAGGGTCGAAGCGAAGAGTTGGTCCGCTTCGCAGACGTGATCGGGCTGTTATACGAGGACCTCGGCATGCCCCGAGCGTGGGGCCGGGTACTGGGCTGGCTGCTGGTGTGTGAGCCGGTCTACCAGTCAGCCGAGGAGTTGGCTGCGGGCCTGCATGCCAGCAGGGGCAGCATCAGCATGGCTACCCGGTCGTTGATCCGCATGGGCAACATCGAACGCCAGACCAGACGTGGAGATCGCCGAACCTATTACGGGATCCGACCTGGCGCGTGGACCAGTGTGTTCGAACACCAGACGCAGACCGCCACGAAGCTGCGCCAGCTGGCCAAGCAGGGCTTGGAGTTGCTCGATGATGAACCAACCGAGCGTCGGGTTCGCCTGCAAGAGCTACACGACTTGACCACATTCTACGAGCGTGCCTCTCTGGCCATGCTCTCGCAATGGAACACAAGATAATTCAAAATCTCTAGAATCAGCATTTAAGTCACAACGTGCTGGAGGTCATGCCGGGCGAGCATGTCCATCTTGCCTCGCCCGGCATGATATCCAGAATGAGGTTTTATCCCAGGGCCAATCCAAGATCACTGATTGTTGCTGTTTGGTAGCCTTATGTAGCCAAGCGATCGAAGTCTGAATCGAACCAGTGTGTA
>JBOHHE010000401.1:0-2320 GCA_050700355.1 Pseudonocardiaceae bacterium | reverse complement strand
CCATCGGGAGGCCAGGTGCGGTGTGAGTGACGAACTCACACCGGGCAGCTCGACCGATGGTCAATCGGGGGGCATGGCGGAATGGGGCAGGGGCGTCGGCTGATCGCCGGGTGGGGGTGGGACGGCCAGTCCCAGTTCGCCGGCGAGCTGGGCGCGGAGGAACCCGCGCGGTTGGCGCAGCCACACGCTTGCCTCACCGTGCACCTGGCAACGTCGCCGGCGCCGTCCGAATATCGCGCCGGGGCGGCGGCAGGAGCGGCAGCGGCCCCGCCGGTCCAATGGGTGGTTCAGCAGCAGCAGATAGAGGGTGGCGACGGCCTGGCACGGGACGGTGCCGAGCCCCTCGGCCGCGCGGCGCCCGGCCTGCACCGCGTCCACCAAGATCGCACGCAGTACGGCGCACAGCTGCTGGTGACTGATCTGGGAGACGCTGGGGCCGTGGGTGGTCACCGGCCGACCACCGTCTGGCATCCGGTTGATGTGCGCGGAGTTCTCACGTCGCTGACCTCTCTGCGGTAACCGCTGGAGCCTCGGGGCGGTGTTGTCCTTTGGTGCTGCACAGCTTGGCGGGAATCAACCCGTCGACATCCCGACGCGGCTGGGAAGATTTGCCCGCCCCGGTGGTTAAGCGGTTCATCGCGTGACGGTGGTTGGTAGCACCCGTTTCGGGGTGGGAATTTCCCCCCGCTGACCACGGCCGCATCTAACTGCGGAAACGGCCCACGGACGGAGGCAAGATTTCCACCCGGCCCGACCGTGGGACGTCCGTTTTGTCACCCCCTACGGCTACCGTGCGCAGCGAATCCGGTACGACAAGCGAACTGGTGGGGGTGGCGATGCCCAGAAACGCGGAGCACTCAGCGAAGGCAGAACGGGACAAGCTGCGGGACCGGATGCGTGGCTACGGCTGCACGACGGCCCAGATCGCGGCGGAAATGAGCCGCCGCTTCAACCTGCGCCCGCGGATCGCCTGGCGCCACGCCCTGGGCTGGCCGCAGTGGAAAGTCGCCCAGCACTACCTCACCCTGCACCCGGAGGCGAAGCTGGGCGACAACCGGATCAGCGAATACGAGGCCTGGCCGCACGGCGGCAGCCCACCCAGCCTGCACTACTTGGCCCGACTCGCCGCCACCTACGGCCACGGCTGCACCATCGCCCAGCTCGTCGACGCCGACGACCTGGCGAAATTCACTCCGGCCGACCGCGTCCTGCTCACCACCGGCCATCCACCCCTGGTGGGCACGAGCGAGGCAGTGGGCTACCTACTACCTGCTACGGCGGGTGACTACGGGGACGCCGGGCGTGCACTCGGGCGCGACAGCGGTGACACTGGGGTCGTCTGGGGTCACCGACGTCTCGTGCGCTGCGACGCCCGGGGCGTCCCGCTCCGCGAGGAGATCATCATGGCAGCCGAGGAATCCGCCCAGTTCCACCGCTGGAGCGCCACCACCAACATCGACGACACCATCCTCGAACAGATGACCGCCGACGTCGCCGAACTCGCCCGGGGAGAGCAGATCGACCCACCCGCCACCACCTACACCCGCCTGCTCGGCGCCCGCGACGACGTGTTCCGCCTGATCGCCGGGCACCAGCAACCGCACCACACCACCACCCTGTACAAGATCGCCAGCCAGATCACCGCCATGCTCGCCATGGTCACCTCCGACCTGGGGCATCCCCACGCGGCGAACACCCATGCCCGCACCGCCCTGCACTGCGCCGAGGTCTCGGGTTACACCCCGATCCGGGTCTTCATCCGCTTCGTGCAGGCCAACATCGCCTTCTCGGACGGGCGCCACGACGAAGCCGTCGAACTCCTGGAGGCCGCTCGGCCCGATGCCACCAGCGGCACCACCCT
Source organism: Pseudonocardiaceae bacterium (assembly GCA_050700355.1). Taxonomy (GTDB): domain Bacteria; phylum Actinomycetota; class Actinomycetes; order Mycobacteriales; family Pseudonocardiaceae. The sequence continues at coordinate 459 of JBOHHE010000401.1, read as the reverse complement.
GCTGCGCCTGACCAGCCGACTGGCTCGGATCAACGCCGCCCGCCATCGGCCCGACGAGGTGACCCGAGCCCTGGCCCTGGCCGAGACCGCATCCACCGAACGCACCCCCGACGAGGCCGGCGTCCTCGGCTTCGATCCCGCCATGGCAGCCAGAGACGCCGGTGACGCCCACTACGACCTCGGCGGCGCCGAGCATCTGGATGCCGCCCTGGACTGGGCACGCACCGCCCTGGATATGCGCACCGCGGAGACCCAGCCCAAACCTACGTATATCGCTAATGCCCGATTCGTTCTTGCGCACGCCTACCTGGGCAAAGGAGACCTGGAGGCGGTCGGCGAGCACCTCGCCTCGATCCTGCACACCACCGGCCCGGAGTACCGCACCGTGCCGGTCATCAACCGGGCCCGCTCCCTGCACACCCTGCTGACCCAGCGCACCGACCTCACCTCCGGAACCCT
>JBOHHE010000400.1:0-4473 GCA_050700355.1 Pseudonocardiaceae bacterium | reverse complement strand
CTCGCCCATCCGGCGGCCGACGAAGTCGATCTCCGTGCCGGTGCTGCTGCGATAGTGCAGGAGCTCTGCGTAGTCCGTGACGTCTCCGGAACCGGCAGCATCCAGGTTGCGCAGCAAGACCATGCCGAGTTGCTGCTCGGAGAGCTGGGTGAGGTCCGGTTCCCGGCCCAGCCCGCGTAGTGCTGCCAGGCGGGCCAGGACGGGATCGGTGAAGTACCACTTGGTCTGGGCGGCCAGCCGCGGTGCAAGCCCCTGCTCTCGGTGGCAGGGCCAGACAAGGAAACTCTCCGCGAGATCCGCGAGGCGATCGGCGACCGTCGCGCGGGCGGCGTCGATGTCATCGGCGAGACGCGAGACGTTGAGCGGTGAGCACAGGTTTCGGGCCAGGCGATCCAGCAGTGCCGCGGTCTGCGTAGCCGAGAACCGCGTACCGGTGATGGCCTTGCCGTACACGACGTCCCAGAGCGCGTCGACAAACGGCTGGTCGAGCTCGCCGGACTGCAGCCAGGAGGAGACGGCCTGGGGGAAGCCACCGAAGCGCAGGTAGCTCTCCCACAACCCGACCAAGTCACCCAGGTACGGCAGCAGGTCGGACACCGCGTCGCTGACCTGCTCGGACCGCAGCTCCTGGACCGGAACCGGGGCAGGCACCGGTGGTTGCACTCCTCGCGCGGCGACGACATCGGTGAACCGCATGGGCAGCAGCACCCGCTCGGTGCGGGTGGCTGGCCCGCGCCGACCCGCCAGCGCGCGTCGCGCGGCGTGCAGCCCCACTGCGGAGGACCCTGTGAGCACGACGGTGTCCTCGCCGAACCCGACGTCGTTGTCGCGCAGGTTCTTGATGGTGTTGGGCCAGTCGCCGACGACGCTGGTGATCTCGTCGAGGAACCAGTAACGCGGACCGTTGGTTCCGGCGAGGAACGTCATCGACGCCGACATCACCAGCGTGCGCAGATCCGCTGCCCGCCAACCGTCGACGGCGGCATGCACGATGTTGCGTGGCGGCACGCCGCTGTCGAGAAGGTCTCCGACCGCTTGGGCGATCTCGGTGCTCTTGCCCGCCCGGCGCGGTCCCCGTAGCACGTACAGGCCGCCCGGGGTCAGGTCGCGGAGCGCACCCGAGCGGTACCGGAAGGGTGCGGCGGCGGCGGCTCGCAGTCGCGGGTCGTCGCGCTCCCAGCCCGTCCCCCGCCACCAGCGGTTGGTCGTCGCGAGATGCAGCTGTATATCGCCGGCTTTCATGACAAAAAAGCATACTTATTTGACGTAGCAGCTTGCACTTCAGGATCTCCTGCAGCTCCGTAAGCACGTCAGCTGCTCGACGTCGAAGGCGCCAGTGCGGCGGCTGGCCGGTTGGCGCGGGTGGTGGCTCGTGGCGCGGTCCGGGGGTCGCACAGCCGCGCCACGAGCTGGCACTGATCACACCATCAGGCTGTTTGCCGATCAACGTGATCTGCGATGCAGGTCTGTGGCCTGGGGTTTCTGTCAGAAGGCCGGTGATAGTGGGATGGCCCTGGTATCGCGGTGGGCGTCGTGGTAGGTACACGGCGCGTAGCGGCATCGTTACGGCGAACCGGGATCGGCTGGAGGGATGACCGGAGTGCGGGTGATCAGGTGGGGGCGCTGCCCACAGTGCGGCGCGCGGTTGCGCCATGGGCGGCAGCCAGGAGAGATGTGCGGTCCGTGTGAGCGGGTGGGGTCCGAGCCGCGGGACAGGTTGCCGGTCGACGTCTTTGATCAGAAGCCGATCGTGGCCATGCTGGCCGCTTACGATTTCGGTTCGTTCTTTCGCGTCGTGCGCGGGTTGGCGCAGTGGAGTCAGCAGACCTTCGGTGGGGTGATCGGGCTGGAGCAGTCGGAGATCTCGGCGATCGAGCGCGGGGAGCATCGGCTGCGCAACATCGAGACCATCGCCCGGATCGCCCAGAGTCTGCGGATTCCGCCCGCGCGGCTTAACTTCCCCGACATCAGGGTTACCGTGGATGCGGCTGGGGATGCGCAGCGAGAGGACGTGAGCTGGGTGGATAGGAGAGATTTCGGGCAGCACATCGCCGCCGGGGTGCTCAGTATGGCGGGCGCGGCCGGGCTGGACATCGCCCGGCTGCGGTCCCTGCTGCCGCCCAGCGAGCCCACCGGTACCCGCCACGTCGGAGCCGCCGACGTCGAGGTCATCGAGGACTTCACCGCCACGTTCAAGCGCCAGGACTTCACCTCCGGCAGCGGCCTGATCCGCGACGCCGCCCTCACCCAGGTGAACACGGCGCTCTCGCTGCTGGACGCCCAGGTCAATGACGAGCTACGGCCCCGGTTAATGATCGCCACCGCGCACCTGGCAATGCAGGCGGGATGGGCGAGCTTCGATGTCGAGCAGCACGACTCCGCCCGGCGCCTGTGGATGATCGCTCTTGATCTCGCCCGGCACTGCGAGCACCCCCTCGGCACCGACCTCACCGTCTATGTCCTCTACGACCTGGCACTGCAATCGATGCACCTGCACCGCCCGGACGAGGCGTTGCACCTGGCTCGGGTCGGTCACACCGCCGCCGTCGGCCGGTACCCGGTCTCCCCCTCCACCCTCAGCTCGCTGGCGAGCATCCAAGCGCAGGCGTATGCCGCTCAGCGTGATGTGACGGCCTGCGACCGGGCCCTGGGCCAGGTCGAGGAGCACTTCGCCGCGATCGACCCGGCGAACCGCCCGCTGTGGGGTGCGCACTTCGACGACACCAGCCTGGTCCTCTGTCAAGGTGCTGCCCGTTACGCCCAGGCGTTGGCCGGTCGTGACCCGCGTGCCGCTAGCCAGGCAGTGCCACTGCTACGCCAAGCCGTGGATCACTTCGGCCCCAGCTACACCAGGGCGCGGGGGCTCTACCTGCCCGACCTGTCCGGAGCGCATGCGCTGGACGGTGATGTCGGCACCGCCATCACCCTCGGCCACCAAGCCATCGACGCGATCACCGCGCTGTCCTCCCCCCGGGCACACACCCGACTGCGCACCCTGCACACCGTCCTCGAACCCCTGCACACCAGCCCCGGCGTCACCGAACTCCGCGCCCGCCTCACCGCCACCGCCGCATAACCACCAAATCAGCGGCGTCCCACCCGCGGGACCGGTTCAAGCATGCTCGCGCGCCCTCCCGGACATGCCCATCCTCATCCGGGCCTGTCACCGAACTGCTGCAGGTTCTCCCGGATCCGGACGGTTACCGGATGCTCGGGTCCGTAGGTGGTCTCGTGGATGTGCAGGGCACGCTCAAGCAGGGGTCGGGCGGCAGCGGGTTCACCCAGGTCGAGCAGCGTTGAGGCGAGGTTGTTCAGGGTGGCGGCGACCGTGGGGTGGTCGGGTCCGTAGGTGGTCTTATAGATGTGCAGGGTGCGGTCGAGTAGGGATCGGGCGGTGGCGGGTTGGCTGCGGGTCCGCTGGTAGACGGCGGCGCGGTCGAGTAGCCAGGACGTGTCCTCAGCCGCGGTTGGGTGGGCGTCGTCGTGGTGGCCGGTCGCGACCAAGACATGCGGCAGCAAGCGTCGCCAGTGGGGCCAGTTCTGTGGTGCGGTCGTGATCTCCTCGGGGAGATCGGCTCGGAGCAGGCCGAGCACGCTGGGTAGCAGGTTCAGGTTGTCGGGCTGGTGGGGTGCAGGGTGGCGCAGGACTGCTTGGACGAGTCGGTGCAGCAGCAGCAGGCTGGTGCCGGTGCGGCGGGCCAGGGAGTAGTCGGCCAGGGCGCCGACCGTGTCGACGAAGGCTAGCTGGTCGGTGGCGATCTCGCTCAAGGGTGCGGGTAGCTGGTCGGGGTGGGTGGTGAACAGGTTCAGCGGGATGGGTTCAGGTGCCAGGTAGGCGCACAGGGTGAGTAGCTGCACGGCGGCGGGGCAGGTGTTGCGGAGCCGGTCCAGGGACAGCGACCAGAGGGTGGCGATGGTGTGCTGGTGCTCGGCAACCCGGCCACGGCCGTACATCTCGGCGGCGTGGGTGGTGAGCAGATCCAGGTACTCGGGGGGTGGGAGCTGGGTCTGCTCCAGATAGGCGGCGGCCTGCTCCAGGGCAAGCGGCAGATCCCCGAGCAGCTCGGCCAGGACATCTGCCTGGGCGTCGGTGAGCACCGGGGCCCGGCGGCGCAGCAAGGTGATCGCCTCGGGACGGGGCAACACGTCCAGGTCGAGCACCGGGCCGAGGTAGCGGAACCCACTCCGACGGGTCGTGATCAACACATGCCCGGCCCCACCGGGCAGCACCGGCCCCAGGTGAGCGAGGTCCTCGGCATTGTCGAAGATCAGCAGCCAGCGGGAACGGCAGCGCAGCTCGGCGCACACCGCTCGCACCGCGACATCGGGATCCGGATTCGGTGGCAGGCCCAGCGGCTCGGCCAGTGTGGCGAGCTGGCTGAGGATCAGGCTGGGTTGCTCGGCGTTGACCCACCACACCAGGTCGTAGTCGGTGGCGTGGCGGTGGGCGTACTCGATCACCAACTGGGTCTT
>JBOHHE010000399.1:0-15564 GCA_050700355.1 Pseudonocardiaceae bacterium | reverse complement strand
CCCGTTAACTATGTGGGCAATACTGAAATCTACACAGTGCCTTATGGTCGGCTACGTATCCGGCAAGTCGACTTCACAGTAAGTGGTCGTCGCCGAAAGTTTAGGTGTAACTACTGATTGCTAGTAGTCAGGTTTCTTGTCAGACTATGGATGTACCGAATCAAGGGATTCAAACCCGGGATACCCGCGATGAGGTGCTCTTTATCGGGACCCGTGTGGGTCACGCTTTTTCTAGGAGGAGTTTAGCATGTCTGATGCACTGAGCTTTGTCGAGATCGATGGGCAGCACGCCGAGCTGCTTCCCGCCCGTACCACGCTGATCATCGGTGGTCCGCTGAACAACGTGCTGGGGAACCTTGGTGGTGACGGTGGCGCGGCCGGCTCGAGCGGCAACGCCGTTTCCCAGGGTGGTTCCGCCCAGAACGTCCAGTCGCCCACTGGTGGCTCCGGGGGCGGCGCCCAGGGTGGCGGCGTCATCGGTGGTGCTCTGGGGACCAACCTGTAATTGGCACGAGCTCGTCAGGAGCCGTCCATGACGGAAGGGGTGGCCGCAACCTGGCCACCCCTTCCGCAAGTACGTGGCAAGTACGTGGATAATTCAGCGGTTGCGGTTCTCCTGGGCTGGGGATTTGTCGGGATGCTTGTCGGCGGTGGTGATTTTTCGAGTGGTGGGGAGAGTGTTCGGTGTTGGGTGCGAGGGACTGTGACGCACCACGGCTGCCTGTCAGGATCTGGCGAGTGTGGATCATGCTGGTACCAGTTCTGCTGCTGGCCGGTTGCCCGATATCAAACGAAGCTGATAGCGCAGGGGGGAGTTCAATGGTGCACAGCGGAGAGGGGAAAGACGGCTCGCCTGGTTTCAGCTCCCCGGGGTCCGAATCGGTGACCGGCTCCAGGCATCTGACCAGTAGGCAGCTGAACCTTTCCGGGGTGGCCGATCTCGCGGTGGGGGCCGGTTTCGTCGTCCGTGTGCGGATCGGGGAATCCGAAGAGGCGACGATCTGGATGGACGACAACCTCACTGATCTCGTCGATGCGACGGTGACCGGTGGCCGGTTGAGCCTCGGTCTCAAGCCGGACGTGAAGGTTCGCAACGCAACGCTGGTCGCCGAGATCACTGTGCGCAATCTGGACCAGCTGACCGCCGGTGGCGTCAGCCAGGTCACGCTGGCTCCCGAGTTGACCGGAGCCGCGCTCAGACTTGAAGCCGGCGGGGCGAGCCACATCACCGGCCGGTTGCGCGTCGAGACGGTCGTGGCCGTTGCGTCCGGAACCAGCACACTGGCGCTGTCCGGGCAGGTCAGGCACCTCACTCTCGATGCGAAGGGCACCAGCGAGCTGGCGCTGTCCGAGTTGGCCGTCCGTGACCTCGATGCTGTACTCTCCGGCGCCAGCTGTGCTGCCGTGGCCGTCAGCGACACGCTGGCCGCACAGACCAGCGGCACGTCCGCGCTGCGCTACAGCGGTGCGCCGCGCATCACCCGGGAGCAGACCTCCGGGGTCTCGTCGATCACCCCGGAAGCGTCGCACGGTGACCGTTGCGGCCCCTAGCGTCGCCGCCAGTCATATCCTCGGCAGTCGCGAGCAGGTGCAGTTCTTTAGTACTGCTGTTTCGAGTGACTACCAGCCGCGTCTGCTCGAGCACGCCCTAAGTACTGCCCTGTAACGGTGAAGTATGCGGATAGTGACTTCTAGTGGGGGAGCGTCGCCTTGCTCACGTCAACTTCGGCCCGATAGCATTCGGAAGCGCAGGAGTCAGGTATATCCGAGAGGTGGTGCACAAGTCGACTGAGCTGGGTTGATGCGCTGGTCGAGGCCTGGAAATATACTGACGCGCCGCAGGTGTGCGCTGAATCTACCTGCCCCGGACGTCGTATTCGGCTGTCCGGAATTCTTTGATGTGACAGGCCTGCTTGTTATCAATGCCTGAAGCGAAAATTCGTCATCTGTTGTTGCCACGCGGGGAGCGGTTAATGCCTCACAAGAAGCGAGTACCCATGGACGATTTGCATCGCACCATCAGCTGCGTTCCGGACGAATACAAGGTACAAAATAACTCAGCCGGGTCGGTTCTGGAAAAAGATTCATGGACCCTCGTAGGGCGGAACTCCGAGCTCGGCTTCATCGCTGAACGCATGACCGAGCCACGCTGCGTGGTTGTGGCGGGGCCTGCCGGGGTCGGCAGGACGCGGCTTGCTCGGGAAGCGCTGCTGGTTGCCGGACACAGCGGACGACCGACGCGGTGGGTGGGGGCGACGAGTGCGGCCGCCGCGATCCCACTGGGCGCGTTCGCCCATCTCCTGCCCGCCCTCGAAACGGCGTCGGACCCGCTGACGTTGCTCCAGCGCGCCGCCTGCGCCATTGCCGAAGACAGCGGACAGCGACTGGTGATCGGGATCGACGATGCGCATCTGCTCGATGAACTCTCGGTGACGCTTGTGCACCAACTTGCGCTCACCGGCGCGGCAGGCATCGTACTCACCGTGCGAACCGGGGAACCGGTGCCCGATCCTGTGGTGACGTTGTGGAAGGACGGTCTGGCCGACCGCCTGGAGCTGCAGCCGCTGCCGCGAGCCGAGGTGGACCAGCTGGTGACCGACGTCCTCGGCGGGATCGTGGACAGCCGGACGGCCGAGCGGCTGTGGCGGGTGAGTCGTGGCAACGCCCTGTTTCTCCGAGAGCTCGTCGAAGGGGGTCGGCAGGCCAACCGGCTGCGGATGCGGGACGGCGTGTGGCGCTGGGAGGGCAGCATAGACCCGACGCCACGGCTGCACGAGATCGTCGCGGCCAAGCTGGGCGGGCTCAGTGCCGGCGAGCGGGCTGCTCTCGAGTTGCTCGCCACCTGCGAGCCACTGGGCCTGGGGCGCCTAGCCGGTTTGACCACCCCCGGGGTGGTCGCCGCTCTGGAACGTAGCGGCCTGGTGATCGTGGAGAACAGCGGATGGCGTGCCCAGGCCTGGTTGGCCCACCCCATCTACGGTGCGGTCGTACGTGATCAGTTGCCGGAAACCGACGCCTGCCAACTTCGGCGCAGGCTTGCCCACGCTCACCTGCCGTGGCAGCGGCACGACGATCTGCTGCGAGTCGGCACGTTGCTCCTCGACAGCGACGAGCCCAGCACGAACGCGGGTGTGCTCGCGGATGCCGCCGTGCGGGCCTGCGCATCGCTCGATCACAATCTTGCTGCCCGGATGGCGCGTGCGGCCGTCGATGGTGCGGGTGGAGTGGGGGCGCAGCTGGTGCTGCAGGAGGCGCTGCGTTGGCAGGGCAGGCCGGATGAGGCCGAGCAGGCCGCCGTGGCTGCCGCGGCACTGGACACCAGTGCCCACGATCGGTATCGCCTCACCGTCGTGCGCGCCCTCAATCTCTTCTTCGGTAAGGGCCAGCTCGCGGCCGCGGAAGTACTGCTGCGCGAGGCAGTGGCAGGCGCCGAGCCCGAGGCCGCCGAAAGCCTGCGGGCGGTAGGGGGTGTGCTCGCGTTCTTCGCCGGGCGGCCGGAGGAGGCGGCCGGATTCGGTCGGGACATCTCGGTGTTGCCGGGCAGCGCGCAGATCTGGGCGGCTTGTGCGGCCGGGATGGGGCTGGCCGCTGGTGGGCGCGGCGCCGAAACGCTGGCAGCGGTCGCGGTGGGCAGGGCGGCGCTCGACGGCTGTGCCATGCGGGTGGACACCACCGAGCCCGAGATGGCGCTGGCTCGGCTCCTGCTTGCGCATGCTGAGATGTCGGCGTTGTTGCTCGCCGGACGGATCCGTGACGCCCAGGTCAGGGCCGCCGAGTTGCATACCTGGTGCATGGCGCAGCCGGCGTGGGCGGGGGACGGCGTTGCCGCCATGCACGTCGGCTGGTCGGCGCTGGCAGCCGGAAATCCGCAGACTGCCGTCCGCTGGTTGTCCGAGGCCGCTGCCCGTCTCGGAGGAAATGATCCCAGCGGTAGCCTCCAGTTCTGTGCCGCGCTACTTGCCCAGGCGCATGCCCTGCTGGGTGACGGCGCAGCCGCGCGGCGGGTGCTCGACGGCACCGCGTCACCTCATATCGGGCCGCACCACCCGTCACATCATATCGGGGTGTTCGAGCCGGAGATCCTCCTCGCCCAGGCGTGGCTGTCAGCTGCTGATGACCATCTGCCGCAGAGTGCCGATCGGGCGATCCGGGCTGCTTCGGTCGCCGAGGAACTGGACCAACCGGCGGTGCAGGCGCGGGCGCTGCACACGGTGGTCCGGTTGGGCCGGGCCGGCGAGGTGACGAAAAGCTTGCGGAAGCTGGCCGAGGAGGGTGACAGCCCGCTGGTGGCCGTTTACAGCAAGCACGCCGATGCGGTCGCTGCGGGAGCGGGCGGGGCGCTCGACGACGTGGCAACCGAGTTCGACGCGATGGGCGCTGTGCTGCTCGCCGCGGAAGCTGCCGCGCATGCCTCTGCCGCACACGAACGTGGCGGGGGCCGACGTCGGGCGGCCGCGTCGGCCACTCGGGCTGCTGCGCTGGTCCGGGTGTGTGAGATGGCTCGGACGCCCGCCTTCCGGCACCTGGCACCACTGCCATTGACCTCCCGAGAGGACGAGGTGGCGGATCTGGTCGTGCAGGGCATGAACAACCAGGCGATCGCCAAGCAGCTGGTGCTCTCGGTGCGCACGGTCGAAGCCCATCTGGCGCACGCCTATGCCAAGCTCGGCATCCGGAGTCGCGCCGAGTTGGCCGGGGTACTCGCCCGCCCCGTCGCGGAGAGTCGTCGTGCTTGAGCGATCGGACTTCGTCGCGACTAGGCTCGACCATCGTGACGGCGAGGATCGTGCTCTTCGGGGCGAGTGGTTACACCGGCAGGCGCACCGCCCAGGAGCTGGTCGCCCGGGGGGTTGAGCCGGTGCTCGCCGGGCGTGATGCAGGCAAGCTCGCCCTGTTGGCCGGGCAGCTCGGTGGGCTGCCCACGGCCACCGCCGACGTCACCGACGCCGCCGCGATGCGCGCCCTGATCGGCGAGGGTGACGTGCTGGTGAGCACCGTCGGACCGTTCCTGCGGCTGGGGGAGCCGGCGGTGTCGGCCGCGGTGCGGGCAGGCGCGATCTACCTCGACTCCACGGGTGAGCCGCCGTTCATCCGCCGGGTGTTCGAGGAGTTCGGTCCGCTCGCCGAGCAGACCGGAGCCAGCCTGCTTCCCGCCTTCGGTAACGACTTCGTGCCCGGCAACCTCGCGGGCGCCCTGGCGCTGCGACTGGCCGACAGGCCCGCCTACCGGATTGAGACCGCCTACTACGTCACTGGCGTAGGGCGGGCCCAGGTGTTCAGCCGAGGCACTCTCGCCTCGCTCCTCGAGGTGGCCGGTGAGCAGGCGTTCACCTGGCGGGACGGAATCCGCACCGAGCCCATCGGGGCCCGGATGCGGACCTTCCCGGTAGCCGGGCGGGACCGCCCGGCGCTGACCATCGGTGCCAGCGAGCATTTCGCGTTGCCCCGGCTGCACCCAGCCGGTCCCGGGAAGCTGCACGAGGTTGACGTCTACCTGGGCTGGTTCGGCCCCGCTACCCGCGTGCTGCATCTGTCCGCTCGGCTCACCTCCGGCCTGCGGCGGCTCCCCGGTGCGGGAGCGCTACGCCGCCGCGGCACTCTCGCCCTGGCGGCGCTGGCTGCGGGCCGGGTCGCGCCGGAGCCTGATGCTGCCGCTCTCGACCGGGTCACCTCGCATTTCCTCGGTGTCGCCTATGACGAGCAGGGAACGCCGCTGGCCGAGGTTCGGCTCGTTGCCACCGACCCCTACCGGCTCACCGCGCGGTTGCTGGCCTGGGGCGCGTGGCGGGCCGCCGAACACGGCGTCAGCGGTTCCGGCGCGCTGGGGCCGGTAGATGCCTTCGGCCTGGACGTACTCGAAACCGCCTGCACTGAACTCGGCCTCACTCGCTGACGTGGTCCAGCGCTCCGGTCCAGCAGGCGCAGCCGGGGCGTCCCCCACTCATCTTGGCGAATCTTGGCGGAGCTGGTGCCGTCCGAGGTGAAGATGGTCTTGTGGAACCGCACTACTCGCGGCACCTGCTCGACCACCGACACCTGAAGGAGAGCCAGAGATGGATGCCGCAAAGGTAGCGCTGACCGGGGAGATGCAGACGCTGCTGATCACGCTCCATGCGAAGGCACAGGACAGCATGTCGGCGAATCCGATTCTCGGCGATCGGATGGCCGAGGAGGTGATTCGCCGGATCGGCTACGATTTCTCCGGATTCACCGTCAACGTCTCGATGGCCGTGACATCGCGGGCCAAGCAGCTCGATGTGTGGACCAGAGATTTCCTGGCCCGACACAGCGACGCGACGGTGCTGCACCTCGGCTGCGGCCTGGATACCCGGGCGTTTCGGATCGAACCACCCGCTTCCGTCCGGTGGTATGAAGTGGATCACCCAGAGGTGATCGAGCTACGCCGGCTCCTGTTGCCCACTCGTGACGGCTGCCACCTGATCGGCTCCTCGGTGACCGATCCGGCCTGGATCGACGACCTGCCTGCCGACTCTCCGGTTTTGGTCATCGCCGAGGGGCTGTTGTGTTATCTCACCGCAGATGATGTGTATCGGCTGCTTGCCCGCCTCACCGGCCACTTTTCCAGCGGTGAGATAGTGTTCGATGCCTACAGCCGGCTGGGTATTCGGCTCGCCCGGAATCATCTTTCCCTGCGCAAGACTGGTGCCGCATTGCGCTGGGGACTGAACAATCCTCGCCGGCTTGAGCGTCAAGTGCCGCACCTGACATTCTCCACGGCATGGTATGCGGTCGCCTCGCCCGATCTCGCGACTATCGCAGACGCCCGCTACCGGATGCTCTGCCGAGTGGTGAACGTTGTTCCGCCGCTGCGCAACCTCACCCGGCTATTGCGTTACCAGTTCTCCCGGCCAAACACCCGATAGCACTCAGGTCCCACGTGCTGACCGGCCCGGGCGGGCCGGTCAGCACGTGTCCGGATGCCGTACGGAGTCGGTCACGATCTCCCGAGGTCCGAGGCGACATGCGAGTGCTCGACTCTCCATTATCGACCCGCCGCGCTGTCCTCAGCTTGTTGCATGCCTATGGCTGTTAATATTCAGTTGCGCCACGTGGGTCGGTCTGAACAGTGGCGCGGCATGGTAGGAGACCGGTTCGGCGGCTGCTGGGGGTGCCGTCGACGCTGACGGTCATGGTCGCGGTGGTCGGGGCGGCGCTGGCCGGGTGCGGTAGGGGTGGGCCGGATTCGGATACCGGCGCCGCACCGTCCTCGGCGGCACCCGGAGGTCAGCCAGCCGCTGACGATGCCCGACCGGCAACGGGCGGATGATCACGATTGCACAGGAGCCGCAGCGGGTGGCGGCATCGCTCGGCGCGGCCTTATTAACTCGTGTTTCGCGGTCAGGTCGCGGTGTTTGCCCAGGCCAGGCGGATGGTGTGGATTTGTTCGGGGGTGGGGTCGCCGGGCCGACCGGCCACAGGCTATATCGCTTGCGGCAGGACCTGGGGGTGCCGCACGATAGGCGGCCGATGCCAGGACCTGCCGAAATCCGGAATCAGCGAGACGCGTGCACACGCGGGCAGCGCCTGAGGACGGGGACGCACGGCGACTGGGTGGAAGGGAATTGGGTGAATGGTTGGTTCATGTTCGATGTGATCATTGCCGGGTGCGGGCCGACAGGTGCAATGCTGGCCGCCGAACTGCGGCTGCACGATGTGCGGGTACTCGTTCTGGAGAAGGAACCCGGGCCCGTGTCGTCGTTCGTCCGCGTACTCGGTTTGCATACTCGCAGTATCGAGCTGATGGCGATGCGCGGACTGCTGGATCGTTTTCTCGAACGCGGAAGACAGCGTCCGGTCGGCGGTATCTTCGCCGCCATCACCACACCCGCGCCCGAGGGCTTGGATTCCGCGCACACCTATCTGCTGGGCATCCCGCAGCCGGTCATCGATCATCTGCTCGAAGAACATGGGATCGAACTGGGTGCGCAGATCCGGCGCGGTTGTGCGGTGGCCGATTTCGAGCAGGACGACGAGGGGGTGACCGTCGAGCTGGCCGACGGGCAGCGGCTGCGGTCGCGTTACCTCGTCGGCTGTGACGGCGGGCGCAGTACGGTGCGTAAACTGCTCGGCGTCGGCTTCCCCGGCGAGCCCTCGCGGACCGCGACGCTGATGGGCGAGATGGAAGTGGGTGCGCCGCAGGAAGAGATCGCCGCCAAGGTGACCGAAATCCGCGAGACCAATAAGGTATTCAGTCTCGGGCCCTTCGGCGAAGGGGTCTATCGCGTCGTGGTCCCCGTCGCGGGAGTCAGCGAGGATCGCGCGGAACCGCCCACCCTCGAGGATTTCACACAGCAGTTGCGCGCCATCGCCGAACCGATTTCGGCGTGCACTCCCCGCGCTGGTTGTCCCGCTTCGGCGATGCCACCCGGCTGGCCGAGCGGTATCGGGTCGGGCGGGTGCTGCTGGCCGGCGATGTGGCGCACATCCACCCGCCCATCGGCGGTCAGGGCCTGAACCTGGGCGTTCAAGACGCATTCAACCTCGGCTGGAAACTGGCCGCACAGATCAGCGGCTGGGCGCCGGAAACATTGCTGGACACCTACCAGACCGAACGTCACCCAGTCGCCGAAGACGTACTGAACAACACCCGTGCCCAGATGCTACTGCTGTCCACCGAACCGGGCCCGCAGGCCCTGCGCAGGCTGCTCACCGAACTGATGGACCTCGACGAGGTGAACCGATACCTGATCGAGAAGATCACCGCGATCGGCATCCGCTACGACTTCGGCGCAGGCCCCGACCTACTCGGCCGCCGCCTGCGCGACATCGACCCGACGGATACGTCGCCTGGATCGGCGAGCACCAGCAGGACTTGAACGACCACCTCGCCCGCTGGTTCGGCAAGCCCGCCAACTGATTTCACCTGAGCAACCGAAAGTGAAGGCGAACTCGACGCAGTTCTCTTCTTCCGTTACATCGCTGATGGACATCCAGCACCGGAGAAGTAGACCTGTCCATGGCCGCGTTCATCGCGGGCTCGGCTGCCGTGACCATGAGCCCGTCGGCACCGAGGATATGCTCCGGCCCTGTGAGCACCGGACCGTCGAAGTACGCTATCGGGTGGCACCGGACGGGCTGGTTCGCCCGATGGCGGTCCTGCGGCGCGATCCGGCCATGAAACGTCGAATCCCGCTCGACCCGCTCACCGAGCATCCCGATCATGTGCTGGTGGGTACGCTCCGGATTCCGGAGAGCCGGGTGGCGCCACTCACGGCGATCGGGCGCCGGGTGATCGGTGCCCTCCTGGCGTTGACCACTACGGTGTTCCTGGTCTACCTGGACCGGGACGGCTACCGGGACGTCAACGAGGACGGCCTGTCCCTGCTCGATTGTGTGTATTACGCGACGGTGTCGCTGTCCACCACCGGGTACGGCGACATCACCCCTGCCTCCGAGACCGCGCGGTTGGTGAACGTTCTGGTCATCACCCCGCTGCGGGTGCTGTTTCTCATCGTGCTTGTCGGGACCACGCTGGAAGTACTCACCGAGCGGTCCCGGCAGGCGTGGAAGATCCAACGCTGGAGGCGCAGGGTGAACGACCACGTCGTCGTCATCGGTTACGGCACGAAGGGCCGTTCCGCGGTGAGCTCGGTGCTCGGCGATGACGAGGAGCCCGTAGACGTCGTCGTGGTGGATACCGATCCCACCGCGCTGCAGGTCGCCAACGCGCGGGGGCTGGTCACGGTGAACGGCAACGGAACCCGTGCCGATGTGCTGCGGCTGGCCGGAGTGGCCCGCGCCCGCGCCGTGGTGATCGCCACCAACCGGGACGACGCCGCGGTGCTGGTGACGCTCACCGCGCGGGAGCTGGCACCGAACGCCTATATCGTGGCCGCGGTCCGAGAGCGAGAGAATGTGCACCTGCTCCGGCAGTCCGGCGCGAACTCCGTCGTGGTGTCCTCCGAGACTGCGGGTCGGCTGCTGGGCATGGCCACCAAGACGCCGGTCGTGGTCGAACTGGTCGAGGACCTGCTCACTCCGGAAGCCGGTCTGGCTATCGCCCAGCGGCCGGTCGAGCCAAGCGAGGTCGGCGGTTCGCCGCGACATCTGCCGGACATCGTGCTCGGCGTCGTCCGGGACGGCGAGCTGCACCGGGTGGACGCCCCCGAGGTCGACGCCGTGGAGGCGGACGATGTGCTGCTCTACGTCCGCAAGGTCACCCCCGCTGATATCTGACGACGTCCGTCCCAGGTCAGCCGTCCCCCGCTGAGTTCGTACCGCGGCAGGAGGGAGAGGATGGACCGGTGATGGGAAGGGGTGTGATCTGGCTCTCGGGTGTCGTGCTGGCCCTTGTGGTGGGGGTGGGGTGGTTCCTCTGGCCGCACGGTGACAGCACGGACTACCGGCTCGCGCGGGGCACCGTGGTGCGGTCCGCCGATTGTGGCGCACCCGAGGGCAGGGATGACCTACGCGTCGAACTACTCGACGGTCGCGCCCTGAACGCTCAATTGGATGGCTGCGGCAACCAGAAGGGTGAGGTATTGAGCGTCGAGGTGCCCGATCCATTGCCTCCCGATCAGGTGCTGGCGCGGCTGGCCGGGACCGGCGTTCCGGCTGCTACCACGACCGCTCAGCGCCTCGCCGCCGTCGAAGTGGCGATGGCCGGCATCGCGGGCGCCCTGCTGGCGTGGCGGCTGCGACAAGTCCGGAGCTGACCGGCCGTAAGGTGTGGCCATGGCTCGCCTTCACTCGCCCCCGCTCGAACTGCACCGCGCGACGTTGCCCAACGGGTTGCGGGTGGTGCTGGTTCCGGATCGCGCCGCCCCGGTGGTCGCCGTGTGCGTGCATTACGACGTCGGGTTCCGGTCCGAGCCACAGGGCCGTACCGGATTCGCCCATCTCTTCGAGCATCTGATGTTCCAGGGCAGTGAAAGCCTGGAAAAGCTCGCACACTTCCGCTATGTGCAGTCCTCCGGTGGGGTCTTCAACGGCTCCACGCATCCCGACTACACCAATTATTTCGAGGTGTTGCCCTCGGCCGCGTTGGAGCGTGCGCTGTTCCTCGAGGCCGACCGGATGCGGGCGCCCAAGATCACTGCGGAGAACCTGCGCAACCAGGTCGCCGTGGTCAAGGAGGAGATCCGGCTCAACGTGCTGAACCGGCCCTACGGCGGGTTTCCGTGGATCACCCTGCCGCCGGTGCTCTACGACACCTTTCCCAATGCGCACAACGGATATGGCGACTTCACCGAGCTCGAAGCGGCCACGGTGGACGATTGCGCGGCCTTCTTCGATGCCTACTACGCCCCGGGTAACGCGGTACTCACGGTGGCCGGTGACCTCGATATCGAGGTCACCCTCGACCTGGTGACCCGGCATTTCGACGATGTTCCCGCGCGGCCGGTTCCGGTGCGTCCTTCATTCGCCGAGGCGGCGCCGGATCGGGAACGCAGGCGGAGCCACCCCGATGCGCTGGCCCCGCTGCCCGCGCTGGCCATCGGGTACCGGTTGCCCGATCCGGTGGCCGATCTGGAGGGTTACCTCGCGCACGAGGTACTCGCCGCGGTGCTCTCCGATGGTGACTCCTCGCGCCTGGAACAGCGCTTGGTGCACGCCGACGAGCTGGTCACCGACATCGGTGCCCGGTGCGGGCTACTCGGCGCCCCCCTGGACGCCCGTGACCCGGATACCTTCACCATCACCGCGATCCATCCGTCCACGGTGGACGTCGAGCGGGTGCTGGCGGCCACCGACGAGGAGATCGCCCGGCTCGCCGGACAGGGACCCGCCCCCGAGGAGTTGGCTCGGATCATCGCCCGATGGGCCGCCTCGCTGTTCCGCGAGCACGATCGGCTGACGTCCAGGACGCTGGCCATCGGTGCCTATGAGCTGCTGCACGGGCGCGCCGAACTGGTTGCCGACCTTCCGGCTATGGTGGCCGCGGTTGACGCGGAGCAGGTCGCCAGCGCGGCCGCCCTCCTGCGGCCCGATTCCCGGGCGGTGCTGACCGTCGAGCCAATGAGCGGTTCTCCGGTGGACGACCGCGAACTCCCGGTGCCGGCCTCCGCCGGGCCGGTCTCCGCAGCCAAGGAGGCGTAATGGCGTATCGCAGTGCTGAGGTGATTGGGCAGACCGAGACCGGACCGCGCTCAGTGCCGCCGTTGGGCACGCAACGCACCCTGCCCGCCCCGGCCTCCGTGGACACTGTGCTGCCCAATGGCCTTCGGGTGCTCGCTGTGCAACGCCCCGCCGTGCCGATGGTGGAACTGCGCCTGGTCATCCCGTTCGGGGGTACCGACCGGACGCACGCCGCCCGCGCCGAGCTGCTCGCCGCCACGCTGCTGTGCGGCACCCCGCGGCGGGACCGGTTCGACATCGACACCGAGCTGGCGGCGGTGGGTGGGGACCTGTCCGTCCGGGTGGATCCCGAAGATCTGTCGGTATCCGGTTCCGGCCTGGCCGATGGTTTGGACGTGCTGCTCGACGTCCTCACCGACGCACTCACCTCGGCCTCCTACACCGCCGCCGAGGTGAGCCGGGAGCGGGCCCGGCTGGTGGAGCGGATCACGATGAGTCGCTCTCAGCCTCGGATGATCGCCAGGGAGGCGTTGCAGCGGCGCCGTTACGGCGATCACCCCGCTACGCGGGAGCTCCCGCAGGCCGATGATGTCATCGGGATCGAGCCCGAAGCGTTGCGCGAACTGCATCACCACGGCGTGGTGCCGGGCGGGGCAGTGCTCGTGGTGGTCGGGGACGTCACACCAGCGCGGGTCGTGGCGGCGGTGGACGCCGCCCTGGAGGGCTGGCGGTCTGAACGGCCCGCCACCATGCTGGCCCCGTTGCCCGATCTGGCCGGAGCCGACCTGCAACTGGTGCACCGCGACGGCGCCGTGCAGTCACAGCTGCGGCTGTCCGCGCAGGCCGTGCCGCGCACCGACAAGCGGTACCCGGCCCTGCAACTGGCGAATCTGATCTTCGGGGGTTACTTTTCCTCACGGTGGGTGGAGAATATCCGCGAGGACAAGGGCTATACCTACAGCGCGCACTCCGGTATCGAGTCCAACCCGCACGGTGCCACCTTGCTCGCCGAGGCGGACACGGCTAGTGAGGTGACCGCGGCGGCTCTGCTGGAGACCCGCTACGAGCTCGGTCGGCTCGCCGTGGTGCCGCCCGAGGAATCGGAAGTGGACAACGCCCGACAGTACGCCATCGGGGCTCTCACCATCTCGACAGCGTCGCAGGCGGGTCTCGCGGGCCAGCTCACCGCACTGGCCACCCTCGGTCTAGACCTCGACTGGCTGCGTGCCCACCCCAAGCGGCTGGCGGCGGTCACACCCGAAGAAGTCGCTGAGGCGGCCGCGGAGTTCTTCGCTCCCGCCCGGTTCACCGGAGTGGTGGTCGGCGACGCCGAGCGCCTCGCGGGCCCGCTCGCCGCGTTGGGCGGTGTGGAGCTGCCCTGACCCCACAGCAGAACTTAATCGCTAGCAGGCCATTGTCGGTGTAGTCGGGAGTGACCTGTACGGTAGCTGCTGATTCCGTGGTGACGCCGTAGAGCAGCACCTCGTAGGTGCCAACTCGGATCGACGGCAATGATTGCGAGGGGTGAGATGCCGACCCGGTCCTACTACGTCGTAGCCCCCCCAGCGGCCATGGTGGGGGCGTTGGTGGAGACGGCTGCGCACCCGGCTGGGAACTAATCCGCTCGCGGTCGGCGGCGGCCGGGACTACACCGGGTGGACCGCCAGGGCGATGACGGACCGGGACGCGCCGGCCGGGACCGAGGGGCGCGTGGTGGCCGCATGGATGCGCAGTGGTGAGCTGGTCCACGCGGTCGAGTTCCCGGCCCGGACGGTGCATACCCCGCTGCCCTGGCCAGGTATCGAGTTGATCGAACCGGCGCGCGGGTAGGTCCACCCACGTCGGCCGCACGGGGCGCTGCCGTCCAGGGACTGCTCGATCAGAGCGACGGTGAGCCTGCTATAGGAGGGCGAGATCACTGATCCCTGCTTTCACCACATCGTCGCGGATTTCGTTGAGTCGGATAGCCCAGCTGTTCGGAGAACAACTCGCTCAGCAGCTCCGGGACCGGTGGTTGCGGGTGCTGGCCTTGCAGCCAGTGCCGGACCCGGGTGGCGTCGGTATTGAGATGCACACCACGAACCCGAGCGCGTTAGTTCAGCCCAAGGTTTCTAAGATGGCGTGAAATGCCTGTACGTCGGAATTATCCGGATAGCGCTCCCGTAGTGCTTGATCGAGTTCGGAGCTCACCATGAGGAGGGACGGCCGAGAACGTCGATCTACGCTAAGTGCCTTATGGCCGTAATCGAGGGCTTCCTCAAGTGCACCACTCCTCGCGGCAATCACACCAAGGGTGATCTCGGCTTCGGCTCTGCGCATCGGCGCCAGATCTGTGCCGTCGGGAGCGGTTGATTTTCTGATTGTCTCGCGTGCGTGCATCTCGGCGAGTTTGTCGTCGCCAATAATTCTATAACAGTCCATTGCGTAGAAGTCGAACTTCTCAGGGTCAACAACAAAGTGGTTGTCTGGTCGCTCGGGATAAGGAAGTGAATCCAGAAGTATTCGGCTCTTTTCAAGAGCGCGCACTACATTACGGGGGTTGTCCATTCTTGCCCAGGCTTTGGCTTCTTGGGCTAGGAGCTGGACGGAAACCGATCTTCCCGGGGCTACATCTTGTCCGGCTTGAGCAGCTTCGATGACATCGCGGTATCGGCCTCTGGTAAGCGCGAACCACGCTCGCATCTCATGAGCCCATCCAGCGAGCACTACATTGCTCGCCTCAGATGCCAGCTGCAATCCTCCGACACGCGTTGCCTCTGCCACCTGATGCTGGTCTGTGTCGTATTCCATGCACCCTATCAAGAGTGTGAGCCAACCGGCGGCATCGAGGATATCTCTGTGCTGAGTGAGCGTAAGTCGCTCAGCAAGAAGATGCGTGATGCGGGACAGCCATTTCCGACTCTCTGTGATGAGTTCGTTTACGTCGCGTTGGGCATAGGTGCAACACAATTGCTCTACTGTTAACGCCACCGCATCTAGGACTGTATTGTCGACCGACGACCGCCGGATGCGTTGCACAAGCTCGTGCGTGTCCATGCCGGTGCGACTTAGAAGAACTTCATCCGTCGTGCGTAAAATTGGCACAACTTTACTCGGAAAGATCGATTCTACAACAGTGCCAAATGTTGCGGCAATGAGCGGCCTGTAAAACTCGTCAGGTTTATTGCGACCACATTCCCATCGTTTCCACTGATCCAGTAAGCCAGCTGGCAATGGTACATCGGAGAAGGTGTGCATGGCGGCCACGGCATCCGTCTGAGACCAGCTGCGGACAACCCTCTCCCGTCGAATCCGCTGTGCCCACTCAGGACGGTCAATGTCGTCGTTATTCATAGCTGGATCATACCCGGATGGTGGGGGTGGCTTGACCCAGTTCATACCCCCCTGAGTTGCCTCCTGCCAGAACAGCGTCATTCTGCCAAAATCCATCGTGCATAAGCCAGATACCGAAAACCATCAGCTCGATTGCTCACTGTCCTTATCACCCTTCACCCATGGGTCTATGACGGCCGAGTAGCCTGGGGG
>JBOHHE010000398.1:0-17846 GCA_050700355.1 Pseudonocardiaceae bacterium | reverse complement strand
GTGGCGGTGCGCCGGATGCTGGAGACCGAGCCGATGTCCGCATCCGGCGCGGCCTGTCTCGCTTTGGCCTGGAAACACCGTGTGGCCCTGGGTCTGTAACGCGCAACGCACGCCAGATCGCCGGTCTGCTACTGCTGTGGCACCCCCGGACCGGACGTAGCGGGATTCGTGGTGAGCGCCCGAGCCCCACGCTGGTCGCACAATTCGGAGTCGCAAAACGCGAGGTTGTAAAACTCTCCGTTGTTGGCTCTGCTCCCCGGTTGTCGGCGATTCTCATCGCGCTAGAGCCAGGGAAGCCGCGACGGGGCTCGCGGCCGTGGACGGACCACGTTCGAGGGACTGTTGGCCGACCGTGTCGGGATCCGCCCAACCAAGCCCCAACCACAGGGAGATAACGATGATGACGGCACAAGTTGAATCGCTCCCGGCGGACACGGCCGAGGTGTTCCCGGCGCAGGACCATTTCCCGTTGGGTCGCCCGTTTGGCGTGGTCGAAGACGTGCCGCCGGAACCGCCATCTGCGGTGCGCCCGTTCGGGCTGACATTGGCGGTCGAGCCCCGGCACGTCGAACAGCTCGACGTGGCCCGCTTCGGGTATGACGAGGATGCGCAGGTCGGTGTCGTGTACGAGGGTGACCGCGTGGTGCGGTTGGCCAAGCACACCGACGGCAAGACGGGCACCGTGACCGACAAGGGCGACGGGCAGCACACCAACAAGGACAGCGACACCGACCACGGAGAGGATTAAGCGATGTCGGGCGCCGCGCGGTCTGTAGTGATCCTGACCGACCGATTCGACCCCACCGCCGACCGGGTGGTCGAGGAATTGTCCAATCGAGACACGTCTGTGTTTCGCTGCGACGTGGCTGAGTTCCCCGAATCCCTGTCCGTGGAGGCCGAGCTGGACAGCAAAAACGGCTGGTCGGGCTCGTTGCAGACCACGCGGCGCACGCTACGGCTGGCCGACGTATCCGGCATCTACTACCGCCGACCGACCCGGTTCGCCTTCCATCCCGACCTGTCGTCCGATGAGCGGCGGTGGTCGGCGGTGCAGGCGCGGATCGGGTTCGGTGGCCTCTTGGCGGCGGTGCGGCCGTGGCTGAACCACCCGTCTTGATAATTGATGACGATGTATTCGGCGAGGTGTTCAGCAGGGCGGTGCAGTTCAATGAGGAAGGCGAGATTATTGCTGTCGGCGGCGGCACTCCCATCGAGGGGGTCCCGTTCACCGAGGTGGCGGTGCACCGGATGCTGGAGACCGAGCCGATGGCCTCAGCGGGTGCGGGCTGCCTCGCGCTGGCCTGGCGGCATCGCGACGCCCTGGGCCTGTAGCGCCGCAAGGAACCACACTGACCGACTGCGAGCCGGCGAAAGTTGACCCTGTGGTGAGGGAGCCACCCGATAACGACGAGGGATCGATGAATGGTTCACCGTCACTGAGCGACGCCGAGCGGGGTGGCGCGGTCGAGGATCTGGGCTTGGCCGCTGCACTGGATTCACTCGCTGGCTCGGCATGACGCCTCTCGGTTGTAGGTCGACCACCCCTGATCCAGCCCTGAACAGGGGTGGTGCGGCGGGACTCGCTTCACACATTCGGAGGTTGTACAACTTTCCGTTGTTGGCTGGGCGCTTGGAGTACTGGTCATGCTGATGGCATCAGAGTTGAGCCAGTGGGATGAGGCTGGTGGGTGGCTTGAGGCGCGAGGGGGTCGGTCACCGGTTACCGTTGCCGCGTGACGCCACAGCATCACTTCGATGAAGGTCAGCTGCCTGATGTCAGTGACGGAACTCAACGCTCGGACGGCCGATCGGCAATTATGAGTGAGGCGGACAGCGGCTGGCTGCAGCGGGATTCCGAACCTGCCACCGATGACGCGGGAGCGGTGCTCCTGGCCTGGCGCAGCACCACCGGGCGTACCCAGACCGATGTTGCCAGTGTGTTGGGTACCACTCAGCAGCATCTGAGCCAGATCGAGACCGGGCAGCGTCCGATATCGCTGGAACTACGCCGCAAGATCGTCACTGAGCTGGGCATCGCGGCCGAGCATCTCGGCTTATCCGCCGGGTACGCCCGCAAACTGGTCTCGCCCGACGATGCCAGCCCGCAGATCGCGGCCAGCAGGCTGCGCTGGCGTGAGGAACGGCGCTGGCTTAACCAGCACCGCTCCGAGCTGGCGAAGCTGGCCGTGCAGCTCTACCCGGTCGAGTATCGGCTACCGCGCACGACCGTGATCGTGCTTCCCGAATGGCTCCCGAGTGAGCCTTTGGAGCTGGGGTCACTGGGTTTGCGGCTGGATGAGGGGCCGCAGACGGTCGTGGTGGATGGGTCGGAGTTGGAATCCGCAGCAGTCCGGCCTCTGCACACTGCCGGGGTGCGGTTCGAGCGCTACACCTCAGCGATGAAACACCTGAACCCGCCTGCGCTGTTCGAGTCTCGTCCGAGTTACCGATTGCTGGAGGTCTCGCTGGCCGGGCTGCGGCTGAATTTCGGGTTGGCCAACTACTTCGACAAGATTGACGTCTGCGAGGCGCTTGGGCATGAGATGGCCGCTGCCTGCATGGTCGAGGGCCTGCCGAGTTCAGTGGCGCACCTGCGGGGGCGGTTGCCGTTCCGGGAGCTGGTTGGTGATCCGTTTGACCTGGATCGCCGCGCAGTGCTCCCAGGGATCGCCGCGCTGACGATTAGGCTGCGCCGTTATCCGGCCGAGCCCTCGTTCCTGCTGCACTGGCGCGACCCGGCGAAGGTAGCCACCGGTGGCGTCTACGGCGTGATACCCGCCGGGGAGTTTCAGCCCTCCAGCGTGGCACTCTGGGACCGGCATAACGACTTCGACCTGTGGCGCAACATCGTGCGGGAATATGCTGAGGAACTGCTCGGCGAGCCCGAGTATGACGGCAGCCGCAGCCAGCCGATCGACTACCGTCGGTGGCCGTTGTTCCAGCGGCTCCAGACGGCACGAGCCGACGGCTCGATAAGGTGTTTCTTCCTGGGCATCGGTTTGGTTGCAAGCACCCTCACTGCCTCGATCCTGACCGTGGTGGTGATCGACGACGACGTGTTCACCGAGGTGTTCGGCGAAGCGGTGCAGTTCAACGAGGAAGGTGAAATTATCACCGTCGGGGATGGCAAACCCATCGAGGGAGTCCCGTTCACCGAGGCGGCGGTGCGCCGGATGCTGGAGACCGAGCCCATGGTGGCTCCATCAGGTGCGGCCTGCCTCGCGCTGGCCTGGCGGCACCGCGACGCCCTGGGTCTGTAACAACTTGGGCTTGTAAAACGCTGTGTTGTTGGTTCTGAGGTTTGGCTCTTGACGATGCTGGCGGCGCCAGAGTGACCCCCTGAGAACGGATTCCAGCCATGAGAATGAGAGCTGAATCCAGGATGACCTACACGCCGAGGATGAGGGGACGACGTGGTTAGGCAGCTGCTCACCCTCGCCGTCATCCTGGCCGCCCAGACAGGGGACAGCTCATGTCAGACGGCAACCCCGAAAGCTTGCCAGATCGACACCCGCGGTATCCGCGTCGAGAACGGGATCGTTACCGACGTGATCACCGCAACCTGTGACCCCATGCCCCGGATGCACCGTTTGGACGGGTGGGTCGAGTACCGTGAAATCCCCGGCGAGAAGTGGCAGGTGATGGGGGTCAAGCGCACTGATCACACCCGCCCTGATGCGGAGGGTTTTCAGATGCCGGTGAGCGCGGGACACTGTGTGCCCGGGGACTACCGCACGGCTTGGCAGGCCACGGGCGTAGGGCCGGACCCCGCAGAGCGCCCATTCGACTATAGGGACGGGGACTTCTGGGCCACGACCTTAGACTGTGAGGAGGGTTGCTGAGTCAGCAGCACCGGTACTGCGAGTACCGCCGCCCCTTGTGGCCGTGGGAGTGGGCACGGGTGTGGGCAGCGCGACGTCGGAACCGCCGGCCCGTGGCCGATGGCCGGGACTACGTGGGCTGGTCGGCACGCCTGCGCGCGAGGGACATGAGCCGTCCCGCCGACAGTATGGGGAAGATCGTGGGCTCGCGGGTGCAGTGCGGGGAACTGGTGCACACGATCGACTTCGATGGGTGGCTAGTGACGACTCCGCTGCCCTGGCGGTACGTCGAGCTGATCCCCCCGGCCAGGTAAGCCGGCGGAGGTGCTCGGATCACCGTGGAAAAGAGACCGTGTTCGGCACTTCACTTCTCGCACCGTGAGCGATCGAGTGGGCTTCGGTGACTTACTGTCTGAGCGTTTTCACGCCGGGTGGCTGGTTGGTGTGAGGCGCGCGGAGGGTGGTCACCGGTTACCGTTGCTCTGTGACGCCACGGCACCAAGGTGATGAAGGCTCGCTGCCTGATGTCAGTGATGGAGCTCAAAGCTGGAATGGCCGATCGGCAATTATGAGTGAGGCGGACAGTGGCTGGTTGCAGCGGGATTCCGAACCTGCCACCGATGACGCGGGAGCGGTGCTCCTGGCCTGGCGGGGGACGACCGGACGTACCCAGACCGATGTCGCCGGTGTGCTGGGTACTACCCAGCAGCACCTCAGCCAGATCGAGACCGGCCAGCGCCCGGTGTCGCTGGAGCTGCGCCGCAAGATCGTTGCCGAGCTGGGCATCGCGGCCGAGGACCTGGGCTTGTCCTCCGGGTACGCCCGTAAGCTGGTCTCTCCCGACGATGCCAGCCCGGAGATCGCAGCCAGCAGATTGCGCTGGCGTGATGAGCGACGCTGGCTCCAGCAGCACCAACCCGAGCTGGCGACGCTGGCCAGGGAGCTCTACCCGGCCGGGTACCGGCTGCCGCACACGGGCCTGCTGGCCCGTCCTGAATGGTTGGTGCCTGAGCCCGTCGAGTTGGCCTCGCTGACATTACGGCTGGACGAGGGGCCGCAGACGGTAAGGGTAAACGGATCCGAGCCGGAATCCGAGCCGGTCCGGGCTCTGCGCACCGCCGGGGCCCGTTTCGAGCGCTACACCTCGGCGATGAAACACCTGAGCCCGCCTGCGCTGTTCCGGTCCGGCCCGGGTTATCGGTTGCTCGATGGTGTGCTGACCGCCCGGCGGCTGGAGTTCGGGCTGGCCGCCTACTTCGACATGATCGACGTGTCGGAGGCACTCGCCCACGAGATCGCCGCTGCGTGCATGGCTGAGGGGCTGCCGAGGTCAGCGGAACGCCTGCGGGGACGACTGCCGTTCCGGGAGCTGGTCGGCGACCCGTTCGATCTACGTCGCCGGGCTGTCATCCCCGGGATCGTTACCCTGACGATCCGGCTGCGCCGCTATCCAGCCGAGCCATCGTTCTTGCTGCACTGGCGTGATCCAGCGAAGGTGGCCGCCGGGGGCGGCATCTACAGTGTCATTCCTCAAGGGGTGTTCGAGCCCTCTGGTGTGGCGATGTGGGATCGGCGCAATGACTTCGATCTGTGGCGTAACATTGTCCGGGAATACTCTGAGGAATTGCTCGGCGAGCCGGAGCATGACGGCACCCGCAGTGAGCCGATCGACTACGAGAAGTGGCCGCTGTTCCAGCGGTTTCAGACGGCCCGGAACGACGGTTCAGTGGGAGTGTTCTTCCTGGGGCTCGGTTTGGTTCCGAGCACTCTCACCGCCTCGATCCTGACCGTGGTGGTGATCGACGACGAGGTGTTCACCGAGATGTTCGGCGAGATGGTGCGGTTTAACGAGGAAGGTGAGGTCATCGCTGTCGGCGGCGGCACTCCCACCGAGGGCGTTCCGTTCACTGAGGCGGTGGTGTGCCGAATGCTGGAGACCGAGCCGATGGCCGCCTCGGGCGGTGCCTGCCTCGCGCTGGCCTGGCGGCACCGCGACGCCCTGGGCCTATAGCGCCGAAAGCGTGGACTGACTCGACAACCGAAGATCGAATGAGCGCAGCAGTTGTCAAGATTCCCGACGTGGACCCGTTTGCACCCGTCAGCGCGCAGTTTGCGCTCGATGGCGCAAGCTTCACCAGCAGGCGGAATGACGTGGCCTCGCCTGACGGCGTACGGCCGTGGGGACTTCGCCGGGCGCTTCCGGCTGGTGCCGGTCGCGTGCTGCCGAACTGGACCTACGACGAGCAGCAGCAGAAGGCGGTCGACTCGATGGGGTGCCCGTTGATCGAACTGCCGATCGCTGGTGATCCGTCGGCAGACACGACGTCAAGCACGGACGGCGAGGACGGTCCCAGCTCCGAGGACTGGGACAACGACTGATGACTGTCCTCATCCTCGCGCCTGAACGCGATTTCACCACCGACCGTATGGTCAAGGTGTTGGAACATCGAGACGTGCCCGTCGCCCGCGTCGACACGGCATGGTTCCCGCAGCGGGCGAGTATTGATGCTGAGCTCCGGAATGGGCGGTGGGTGGGGACATTATCTGTCGGCGGACGGACGATTGCGCTTGAGGGGCTGCGGTCGATTTGGTACCGCAGCCCCTCGGCGTTTGGCCTGCCTGTCGAACTGTCGGCGACCGAACGAAACTGGGCCATGAGCGAGACCAAACTCGGCCTTGGTGGTGTGCTTGCGTCCCTGCCGGTGAAGTGGATCAACCATCCGTCACGGAACGCTGACGCTGCCTACAAACCGGTACAGCTCGTAACTGCAGCCCGATGCGGGCTCACGGTCACTGACACGTTGGTGACCAACCGACCGGACGCCGTCCGGCGATTCGCTGAGGCCGGTGAGACGGTCACCAAGGCGTTCGGCGCGGCTGCCATCATTGAGGACGGCGGCCGGGAGACCACCTTTACCCATCGGCTCGACGCGGCCGACCTCGACGACCTGCGTGGTATCGAGGTCAGTGCTCACCAGTTCCAAAGGTGGATACCCAAGGCGTACGAATCGCGGGTGATCGTGGTCGGCGACCGGCTGTTCGCGGCTGGTATCCACGCGGGCAGCGCCAAGAGCTACATCGACTGGCGCAACGACTACCAGGCTTTGCGGTACGAGCGGGTCGAGCCGCCGGCCAGCGTCGCCGCCGGCATCCTTGAGTACTGCGTCGAGTTGGATCTCACATACGGGGCGTTCGACTTCGTCATCCGTCCTGATGGTGAGTGGGTATTTCTTGAGTGCAACGCCAGCGGCCAATATGGATGGATTGAGGACACGATCGGGGTACAGATCACCGAGGCGCTCGCCGATCTACTAGAGAAGGAGATCGCGGTATGACGGCGACAACGGTGCCTTGGCGCGAGCTGGCGCATCGGCTCGCCGACGAGCTGGCGGCTGAGGGAGTGTTACGCACGTCGGCCTGGCGGGACGCGGTTGAACAGGTCCCTCGGCATCTGTTCGTGCCGCGGTTCTATGTTCAGCGGCCCAGTGGAGAATGGATCGAAACGACTGATGAAGCCGACGAGTGGCTTGCGGCGGTGTACCGAAACGAGCCGCTGATCACCGAGCTTGCGATCGCGGCGAGCGGCAACCGGGTCACCGTGTCGTCGTCGACCAAACCGGGCCTGATGGTGCGGATGCTTGAGGCGCTCGATGTGCACGACGGGCACCGGGTGCTCGAGATCGGTACCGGCACGGGATACAACGCCGGTCTGTTGTCGCATCGGCTCGGTGCCGACCGGGTGTTCTCGGTCGATATTGGGGTCGGCTTGGTCGATGGGGCGCGAGATCGGCTCGCCGGGCTGGGGCTCGCGCCGACGCTGGTCGTTGCGCACGGCGCCGGCGGGATGCCGGAGCATGCGCCGTTCGATCGGATCATCGCGACGTGTTCACTGCCTGCGGTTCCGTGGGCATGGGCCGAACAAGTGCGCGAAGGTGGCCTCGTGCTCGTTGACGTCAAACCCAGCGTTCATGCCGGCAACCTCGTCCTGTTGACTCGGCACGCTGATCGGCTTGAAGGACGATTCCTGCCCAGATGGGCGGGATTCATGGCGATTCGTGATACCGACCGGGCACCCGACGGCGCGACGACTGTCGGGGATGTTCAGGCGGGCTCTCGGTCGAGAACGCACCTCGACCCGTTGCCGTGGTCGTCCTTGGTGCCGTGGTTCCTCGCGCAAGCCGGTATGCCCGGCGAACTCGCGTTCGGTTACCGCGGGGCCACCGAGCAGGGGCCGGAGTGGGCGGTGTTCAGCGCTCGGGACGGTTCGTGGTGCGCGGTCCGGATGCAGGCGGATGACACCGGCGAGCGCGAAGTGCGTCAAGACGGGCCGGTCAACATGTGGAACGAGTTCGAGGCCACTTACACGATGTGGGATGAACTCGGCTGGCCGAGCTGGGATCGTCTCGGCCTGACGGTGACCCCCGATGGTGTCCACCGGGTGTGGCTGGATGAGCCGGACGGCGACTTTCGGTGGAGCCTGCCAATGCGGTGAGCGCGGGACAGTGCGTGCCTGGGGACTACCGCACGGCTTGGCAGGCTACGGGCATCGGTCCGGACCCTGCGGAGCGGCCGTTATATCAGAGTTGGAGGCGCCCGGGGAAGAGGATAGCGAGGGCGTTCAATGCTATTTTCCAGCCCCATGTTCCCGTTCCGGACTCACCTCCGCGTTGACTGGAGATGTTCCGCAGTCCGAGGTAGAGCAGTTTCATCGCGGCATCGCCGTCGGGGAAGTGCCCCCGATTCTTGATAATCTTGCGGAGCTGGAGGTTGATGGACTCGATCGCGTTCGTCGTGTACACGATCCGACGCAACTCGAGCGGGTAGTCCAGGAACGGAACGAAATCGTCCCACGCGTGGCGCCACACGTCGACCGCACGGGGGTACTGGGTGCCGAATTGCTTATCGAAATCGTCCGGGGCGATCTCGGCGGCCTCCAGTGTCGGCGCGGTGTAGATCGCCCGCATCCCGGCCGCCACCTTACTGACTTTCCCGTGACCACCCTGCCCGACGCTGAGGGCTTCACCCTCACGGTGCACTATGGCTGCCGTGTGGGCGGGTCATACCAGGCCAGCGCGGACATCACCGCCACCGATGCCGAAGGTAACCGGGCAGGTAGCCACCTCGAGGGCGGGATCACGACCATCAACCGAGTCGAGGAATGCGATCAATGATTCAGGACCCCTATCACTGGCAGCACATCCGGGTCGTCGGCCCCGTCGCATGGCGGGCCGTCCCGGAGTGCGGCGACAGCATCGACCCGCCCCCCGCGCTTGATGACACCGGGTGGGTCGTGGGCACGCACGTCAGCACCGATCCGGCCCTGAACGCGAGGCTCGCGGCGCGGGGGAACCCGCCAGAGCGCGTGGTGTGACACCCGGCCGCAGCGGGTCGCCACGTGTCGACGACGGGTGAACAGTCCCATTCTGCCCAGGCGATGCTGCATGGGCGTCGATCCGCTTACCTTCGCCACCGACGTGCTCACCGCCGTAGTATTTGATGCCCCACTCTTCGATGAACTCTTTGCCGGTTTAGTCGGCACCAACGCCGAAGGCTGCCTCATTGGCTCGACCACAGTCCGAGCCAATGAGGGTTTCCCGTTTACCACTGACCAGCTTCTACGGGTAGCCCAGCAATCGATGCAAACGGCTGGGACGGCACTCCTGGCCCGCGCCACCCGCTTCGGACACCTTCTGTAGTTGTCACACCGCAGAACATGATGCGTGGGCTGGGCTGAACGTGGCAGGTGGCGATGTCATCGAGTCGCACAACTCGATGTTGTAAAATGTTCCGTTGTTAGCGAGACAGAATATTGTCGCGCGACTGACCGCGGGTACATCGAGCCGTCCCCTGTCTCCTGACTGGTTCATTTGATGCGAGCAGCTCGTAGGACTGGCACCGACTACTGTGGCTCTGTGACATATCAGCATCAGAATACGGCCGAGGGTGGCTGGTTGCGGCGGGACGAGGACGCCGTGGTTGATGACGCGGGGTCAGTGCTGTTGGCGTGGCGAACGGTGGTGGGGCGGACTCAGACTGAGGTGGCCGGGGTGCTGGGCACGACTCAGCAGCATCTGAGCCAGATCGAGACCGGGCAGCGCCCGGTGCCCTTGGAGCTGCGCCGCAGGATGGTCACCGAGCTGGGTATCGCCGCGGAGGATCTCGGAGTGTCGTCCGGATGTGCTCGCACGCTGGTCCACCGTGACGACGTCAGCTCGGAAATCGCGGTCAGCCGCTTGCGCTGGCGCGATGAGCGGCGCTGGCTCAACCAACACCGTGCCGAGCTGGCGAGGCTGGCGGTGCAGCTCTACCCGGCGGAATACCGGCTGCCGCGTACTGCCGTGCTCGCGCATCCCGAGTGGCTGGCGGGCGGGCCGGTGGAGCTGGATGCGCTGGCGTTGCGGCTCGATGAGAGGCCGCAGACGGTAGAGGTGGATGGGACGGAGTTCGAGTCCGAGCTGACCCGGCCTTTGCGTTCCACCGGAGCGCGTTTCGAGCGCTATACCTCGGCGATGAAACACTTGAGTCCGCCCGCGTTGTTCGAGTCTCGCCCAAGCTATCGACTGCTCGATATCTCGCTGGCCGCGCGCCGGTTGGAGTTCGGGTTGGGCGCCTACTTCGACAAGCTTGACGTCTGTGAGGCGCTGGCGCACGAAGTGGCGGCGGTGTGCATGGGTGAAGGGTTGCCGTGCTCACCGGAGCGGTTGCGTGGGCGGTTGCCGCTCCGGGAACTGATCAGTGATCCATTCGATCTGGGGCGCCGCGCGGTAATCCCCGGGATCGCCACCTTGACAATTCGCTTGCGCCGCTACCCGGTCGAGTCCTCGTTCCTGCTACATTGGCGTGACCCGGCGAGGGTGGCCACTGCGGGCGGCCCCTACGGCGTGATCCCCACCGGGGAGTTCCAGCCCTCCAGCGTGGGGCTGTGGGATCGGGGCAATGATTTCGACCTGTGGCGCAATATGGTGCGGGAGTACTCCGAGGAGTTGCTCGGCGAGCCGGAGCATGACGGCACCCGCAGTCAGCCGATCGACTACCCGCAGTGGCCGCTGTACCAACAGCTCCAGGCGGCCAGGGCGGACGGCTCCGTCGCCGCGTTCTTCCTTGGGCTCGACCTGAACGCGCTCAGCCTCGCTGCCACCATTCTGACCGTGGTGGTATTCGACGACGACGTGTTCACAGAGATGTTCGGCGGCGCGGTACGGTTCAACGAAGAGGGCGAGATCGTTGCCGTTGGCGGTGGTACCCCCGCCGAAGGAGTCCCGTTCACCGAGGCGGCGGTGCGCCGGATGCTGGAGACCGAGCCAATGACCGCATCGTGCGCGTCCTGCCTCTCGCTGGCATGGAAACATCGCACGGCCTTGGATTTGTAGCGTTGGAAGGACACCCCTACTGATCCGACAGTGGGCGCAAGGAGGTAACACTGTGGGTCAGGAGCTGGTGTCCCCCGACGACTCCAGTCCGGAGATCGCGGCCAGCCAGTTGCGCTGGTGTAACGAACGGCGCTGGCTCAACCAGCACCGTGCTGAGCTGGCGCGGCTGGCGGCGCAGCTCTACCCCGCCGAACACCGGTTGCCGCGTACCGCTCTGCTCACCCATCCCGAGTGGCTGGCGACTGAGCCGATCGAACTGGGCGCACTGGACGCTACGGCTCGAGGAAGGGCCGCAGACCGCGGAGGTGGACGGCTCGGAGTTGGAATCCGAGGAGACCAGGCCGCTGCGTACCGCCGAGCTGCGTTTCGAGCGCTATACCTCGGCGATGAGGCACCTGAGCCCGCCGGCGTTGTTCGAGTCCCGCCCGAGTTACCGGCTGCTCGATGTCGCACTGGCCGAGGGCCGGCTTGAGTTCGGGATGGGCGCCTACTTCGACAAGATCGACGTCT
This sequence comes from Pseudonocardiaceae bacterium, assembly GCA_050700355.1. Lineage (GTDB taxonomy): Bacteria > Actinomycetota > Actinomycetes > Mycobacteriales > Pseudonocardiaceae. The sequence continues at coordinate 6,145 of JBOHHE010000398.1, read as the reverse complement.
GTGAGGCGCTCGCGCACGAAGTGGCCGCAGTGTGCATGGATGAGGGGATGCCGCGCTCGCCGGAACAGCTGCGGGGGCGGCTGCCGTTCCGAGCCTTGATCGGTGACCCCTTCGACCCGCAGCGCCGCGCGATCATCCCGGCGATCGCCACGTTGACGATCCGGCTGCGCCGCCACCCGGCCGGTCCTTCGTTCCTGCTGCACTGGCGCGATCCGGTGAAGGTGGCCATCTCCGGTGGCACCTACGGCGTGATCCCCACCGGAGAGTTCCAGCCCTCCAGCGCAGAGCTGTGGGACCGGCACAACGACTTCGACCTGTGGCGCAACATGGTGCGCGAGTACTCCGAGGAACTGCTTGGCGAGCCGGAGCATGACGGCACCCGCAGCCAGCCGATCGACTACCCGCAGTGGCAGTTGTTCCAGTGGCTACAGGCGGCCAGGACCGACGGATCGCTACGCGCCTTCGTCCTGGGGGTCGGCGTGGACGCGCTCACTCTGTCCACCAACGTGCTGACCGTGGTGGTCATCGACGACAACGTGTTCACCGAGGTGTTCGGTTCGGCGGTGCGGTTCAACGAGGAGGGCGAGATCGTGACCGTCGGCGGGGGAACACCCACCGACGGCGTCCCCTTCACCGAAACGGCGGTACGCCGGATGCTGGAATCCGAGCCGATGGCCGAAACGGGCGCAGCCTGCCTCGCATTGGCATGGAAACATCGCACGGCACTGGGCCTGTAAAGCGAAAAGTGTGGGCTGACTCGACCGTGGGCGAAGGGGCTGTTGATTCTCCCGTGCGCTGCGCAGCCGCTAGCGTCTGGCTCCGTGGCCATCAATGGTAGGCGCACCGCGCTGGCACTGGCTCGGTCGGGATTGACCGAGAGCGGTGCTGTGGATGCGCTGATGCGGCTGGGTTGGTGGGGTGACGGGTACATCGAGTCGGGGGCGCAGGAGGTGCTGTGGGCGCTGTCCCGGGCACCTGACCCGAACCTAGCGTTGCGGACCCTGGTCCGATTGGCCATCACGACCGGTGATGGCTGGGCTGAGCTGGACACCGTGCTGCGCGAAGTTCCCGAGGCAAGGGGGCGGTTGTTCGCGGTACTCGGCTCGTCGACCGCGCTGGGGGACCATCTGGTGGCCAAGCCGCAGCGCTGGCGCCAGGTCGCCTGGTCGGAAGCGGCCCGCCCGGATTGGGCCGGCGGCGCGGCGCGGCGCTTGCTCGTCGCCCTCGGCGCGGACCCCACCGGCCCGCCGCCGGGCACCCAGGCAGGGACTCGGGCTTCGGTGACCGGCATCGCGGCCCAACGGGCGCTGCGGGACACCTATCGGGACCTGATCATGGAGCTCGCCGCCGCGGATCTGGGTGCCGTCGTGGAGCCCGCCTTGCCGGTGCTGCCCTTCGAACAGGTCGCCGAAGCGCTCGCCGAGCTCGCCGCCGGGGCGCTGAGCGCCGCGTTGGCGGTCGCGGTGACCCAGGTGGTGGGGCTGGAAGGGCCGCCACCTCGGCTCGCGGTGATCGGGATGGGCAAGTGCGGTGGGGCCGAGTTGAACTACGTCTCCGACGTCGACGTGATCTTCGTGGGTGCCGCCGAGGATGAGCTGAGCGCCGCCACCAGGTTGGCTTCCGCGACGATGCGGATGGCGTCGGCATGCTTCGAGGTGGACGCGGCGCTGCGCCCGGAGGGCAAGACCGGCGCTTTGGTGCGGACCCTCGAAGGGCACCTGTCCTACTACCGGCGATGGGCCAAGACCTGGGAGTTCCAGGCACTGCTCAAGGCCCGCCCGATCGCCGGTGATATCGAGCTGGGCGCCCGCTATCTGGAGGCCGTCGCGCCGTTGGTGTGGAGCGCGGCGGACCGGGAGAACTTCGTGATCGAGGTGCAGGCGATGCGCCGCCAGGTCGTTGCCCACGTTCCCGCCGGGCTGGTGGACCGGGAGCTCAAACTGGGCCACGGCAGCCTGCGGGACGTGGAGTTCGCCGTGCAGTTGCTGCAACTGGTGCACGGCCGTACTGACAAGGCGCTGCGGGTCGCGTCCACAGTGGGCGCTCTTGCCGCGCTGGGCGCCGGTGGATACGTCGGCCGGGACGACGCCGCGAATCTCGCCTCCTCGTATCGGTTCCTGCGGCTGCTGGAGCACCGCCTGCAACTGCAGAAACTGCGTCGCACCCATCTGCTCCCGGCCGAGAACGACATCGCGGCGCTACGCTGGCTGGCCCGGGCCGCTGGGCTGCGCCCGGACGGGCGGCAGGACGCCGTCGGCGTGCTACGGGCCGAGTACACCCGGCACTCCCACCGGGCCCGGCGGTTGCACCAGAAGCTGTTCTACCGGCCGTTGCTGGAGTCGGTGGCCCGGGTCCCCACCGAGGCCTACCGGCTCTCGGAGTCCTCAGCGAAGGCGCGGCTGGCCGCGCTGGGGTACGCGTCACCGCAGGGAGCGCTGGGGCATCTTCGCGCGCTCACCGAAGGGGTGTCCCGAAGGGCGGCGATTCAGTCCACGCTGCTGCCGGTCCTGCTGGAATTCCTCCGCGAGACCCCGGATCCGGACGGCGGGCTGGCCGCCTACCGGCGGGTGTCCGAGGCACTCGAGGACACCCCGTGGTATCTGCGGCTGCTGCGTGACGAGGGTGCGGTGGCGCAGCGGCTGATGTCCCTGCTGGGCACCTCCCGAATGGTGCCTGATCTGCTGGTCCGGGCGGCGGAGGTGCTTCAGCTGCTCACCGACTCCGACGAGCTGGCCGGGCGGGACCCTCAGGAGGTGGCGGCCTCGCTGCGCCGCACCGTGGCTCGGCATCGCGACCCGGTCGCCGCGGTGGCCGCGGCCAGGGCGCTGCGACGCCACGAGCTGCTCCGGATCGCCTGCGCCGACCTGCTCGGCCTGCTCGACGTCGACGCTGTATGTGCCGCGCTGTCCTCGGTGTGGACCGCGGTGCTCACCGCTGCGCTGGACGCCGCGTTGCGCGCCGAGATCGACCGCAGACAGGCCGAACCCGCCCGAATCGCCGTGATCGGAATGGGTCGGCTGGGTGGCGCGGAACTGGGCTACAGCTCCGACGCGGACGTGCTGTTCGTCTGCGAACCCGTGGCGAACTCCGGCCGGGGCACTGCGGCGGGACAGGCCGAGGAGACCGAGGCCGTGCGCTTCGCCTCCTCGGTGGCAGAGTCGATACGGGGGTTGCTCGGCTCAGCCAGCCTGGATCCACCCCTGGTAATCGATACCGGGCTGCGTCCGGAGGGCCGTTCCGGGGCCCTGGTCCGCACCCTGGCGTCCTACCAGGCGTACTACACCCAGTGGGCGCAGACCTGGGAGGCACAGGCGTTACTGCGGGCCACCCCGGTAGCCGGCGACCCGGAGCTGGGGGCGCGGTTCATCGAGGCCATCGACCCGGTGCGCTACCCCCCCGGAGGGTTGAACGCCCGGCAGGCCACCGAGATCCGCCGGATGAAGGCGCGAGTCGACTCCGAGCGGTTGCCCCGGGGCGCGGACCCGGCGACGCACACCAAGCTGGGCCGAGGTGGGCTCGCCGATGTGGAGTGGACGATCCAGCTGTTGCAGTTGCAGCACGGGCACGAGGTGGCGGCGCTGCGCATCCCGACGACCGGGGCGGCCCTCACGGCCGCCGCTGACGCGGGGCTGTTGCCGACCGCGGATGCGAATGCCCTGCTGGCCGCCTGGAAGCTAGTCACCAGGACCCGCAACGCCCTCACCCTCATCCGGGGTAAGCCAACAGATCAGCTGCCCAGCTCCGGGCGGGAACTGGCGGCGCTGGCCCGGGTGTTCGGACACTCCACGGACGAGGATCTCGGCCAGGTCATCGACGAGTACCGGCGCGTTACCCGCCGAGCCCGAGCCGTCGTTGAACGCTCGTTCGGTACCTGAACCGGCGGGGCGCTACCAGTCGCTGTGATCATAGTTCGCCGACTGGGCAAGGCGACGCTGCCTGAACCAGGCTCGAGCTCCTGGCAGGAACATCAGCACCATGGCGATGACCATCAGCACCACAGTGGCCAGCAACCCCGCCTTCGTCACCACCGGTGTGGCACCGACCACGGCGATCCCGTAAAGGGTGCCCAGCAGGCCGACCACGACGAGCGCGAATCGGGCCCAGCCGCGCCCGGAGTGCAGCACGATCGCCAGAGCCATCTGGATCAGCACGATCAGCACCCCCGTTCCGATCAGGACGGCCACCGCGGTCGTCGCCACCTGATCGCGGTTGCCCGCCGACTCGTCCGGGAACTGCTGCTCGACCAGGGACAACATGTCAGCCTGTAGCTCGCCGAAATAGATGAGTGTCACGGCCACGGTGATCACGCCCACCAGGCACGCGCCGAGCCACAACCAGTAGGACACGTCGATCACGCGCGGCCGGGGCAGCGCCGCGAGCTGCGAGGGCGTGGCTCCTGTGCTGATACTCGGACGGGGCGGCGGCGCGGACCGGTTGAGTTCGTCGTCGTAGTCGTCGTATCCCTGCTCCGTCACGGCGCATCAACTTACCCCGGGGGTGAATCCCCTAACCGGCCCTATGGGGATAACCGCCAGTCCCGGTATCCCGCCAACGCAGATCAGGACGTGACCCCGATGGCGGGCACCTGTCTGGGGCCTAACTTTGCTCCTAACAGGACGGGGACACCGGCGAGATCGCCGGACACAGGCCCGGTCCACGAACAAGGAGAGAGATCATGGCTGACTTCATCTTCAACCAGGACATCGCCCCGGCGCAGAACGTCACCACTGACACCTCTGGTGGCGCGGGTGGCGCCGGTGGCACGAGCGCCGCGGTGGCCAGTGGATACAACGTCGCTGTCGCAGGCAACGGTGGCACGGCCACCGGCGGTGTCGCGGACGCCAGCGGTGGCGACGGCACCGGCAACGACGCGGGCGACTCGGTCGCCTCGTCCTCGGCCGGCGATCTCGACCTCGGCTGGGGTTGGGGCGGCTGGGGCGACGACACCAACGTCTCCATCGCCGACTCCGAGGGTGGCGACGTCAGCCACAGCGTGGGCCTGGGTGCCGGTGGCCACGGTGGCATCGCCGACGCCGACGCCAGCGCCGACGGCGGCAGCGCTTCGGCCGTCACCGCAGCCGAGTCCAGCGCCGACGGTGGCGCGGGTGGCGCGGGTGGCAGCGCCCAAGTCTACGCCCCCCAGGAGACCACTGTCGTGAACGACTTCGACTTCCAGAACTCGTTCAACGAGGACAACGACGGGGTCGACAACAAGGGCGGCATCATCAACGACAGCAACGTCGCCGGTGATGACATCAAGGGCTCGTTCAACTCCGACGACGACACCTACGTCAATGACTCGTTCAACACCGACAACAGCGTGACCAACGTCGATGCCTCCGACGACGACATCTACGTCACCGACATCGACCACTCGTTCAACTCCGACGACGACTTCCTCGACCTGGACATCAAGGACAACGTCCTCGGTATCGACATCCTCTGAGAAACGAACGGACGAGCATGCTCGTCCGGCAGCCTGGACGCGGCCGGGTCCGTCGCCTTCCTCCCGGAGTGGTGGGCCCGTGCCAGGGGTTTTAGTACTCGATAGTCGGGCGGCTGGTCGGATTTTGTATTCGGATACGCGCAATAATAATGCAATAATATATGGAGGTGAATGACATGATAACCGTTTCCTCGCTTCTCGAGTTTCTCACGAACCTGTTGCGTGATCCGGCCGCCCAGGAGGAGTTCGAGCGCGACCCCCAGGGCACGCTGGCCAAGCACGGTCTGGACGGTTTGTGTGGTCAGGACGTGCAGGACGTCTACCCGCTGCTGGCTGACCAGCCGGGGGTGTACGCCAAGGGCGGTGACCACGTGCAGGCGTTGCGCTACCAGGGTGGCGACGACGACCCGGTCCGGGCGATCACGTATCTCAGGGACACCCACGAGGTCCAGCAGGCGGTGGTGCACGAGACCAACGAGTACAGCTACACCTACGTCGATGACCGGGACACAATCGTCTCCGTCGATGACCGGGACACCACGACGATCGTCGCGGACGGCGATGTCACCATTGAGGACTCGTTCAATTCCGACACCGACGTGAACGTGATCGAGGATTCGTTCAATCAGGACAACGATGGTGTCGACAACAAGGGCGGCATCATCGACGACAGCAACGTCGCCGGTGATGACATCGAGG
>JBOHHE010000397.1:0-11999 GCA_050700355.1 Pseudonocardiaceae bacterium | reverse complement strand
GTGCAGCAGGGCCAGTGTGGCCTTGGGGGAAGGCGGCGCGGAGACGTAGTGCGGAACGGCTGCCCAGAAGGAGATGGCCGGAATACCGGCCTGCACACAGGTGTCCTGAAAGACGCCGACGATCCCGGTGGGTCCCTCGTATTTGGAACGCTCCAGTTTGAACCGAGCTGCTGAGGCGGCGTCATAGGACGTGCCGGTGACCGGGACGGGGCGGGTGTGCGGCGTGTCGGCGAGCAGCGCGCCCAGTGTCACCACGGTCGTGATGCCCAGCTCTTCCACATAGTGCAGCAGCTCGGCGCAGAATGAGCGCCAGCGCATGTTCGGCTCGATACCGTGCACCAGCACGACGTCGTAGCTCGCGCCGGGTGGGCGGCACACCGAGAGCCGCGTGGTGGGCCATTCGACCCGCCGGGTGATTCCGTCGACCAGCTTCGTAGTGGGCCTGGTGACCTGGAAGTCGTAATAGTCCTCGGGGTCGATCTCGGCCAATGGCTTCGCGTCCCAGCTCAGTTGCAGGTGTTCGATCGCGGTACTGGCCGCGTCTCCCGCGTCGTTCCAGCCCTCGAATGCGGCTACCAGAACAGGCTCGGTGAGCTGCGGTAGCCGCTCGGATCTGCGCGCGGCCGGGTCGCTGCCCGGGTTGTCGAGATGGGTCACTGTGTCAGCCTACGACCCCCGGGCCGTGCTGGCCGTCACGCGCTGCCCTGACGACTCCTGATGTGCCCGGCCTCTACCCTGACCGTATGCCCCAGATCACCCCGTCACCTCTGCTTGACATCATGGCTCGCCGTGTTCTGGTCGCCGATGGGGCTATGGGAACGATGCTCCAGTCGATTCCGCTGTCCCTGGACGATTTCGCCGGCCTGGAGGGTTGTAACGAAATCCTCAACGTCACCAGGCCGGACGTGGTCCGGGCCGTCCACCGGGGCTACCTGGAAGCGGGCGCGGACGCGGTGGAGAGCAATACCTTCGGCGCTAACTTGGCGAATCTCGCCGAATATGACATCCCCGAGAAGATCCGCGAGCTTGCCGAGGTCGGTGCCACCCTGGCCCGGGAGGTGGCCGACGAGTTCGCCGAACCGGACCGGCCACGGTTTGTGCTGGGCTCGGTCGGTCCTGGAACCAAGCTGCCCACCTTGGGTCACATCGCGTTCGGGACGTTGCGTGACGCCTACGTCGAGCAGGTGCGTGGTCTGCTCGCGGGCGGAGTCGATGCCGTCCTGGTGGAGACCAGCCAGGACCTGTTGCAGTGCAAAGCCGCAGTGATCGCCGCGCGGCGTGCGATGGTCGCCGAAGGGCGGCATGTCCCGATCATCACCCAGGTCACCGTGGAGACCACCGGCACGATGCTGCTGGGTACCGAGATCGGTGCGGCGCTCACCGCGCTCGAGCCACTGGGCATCGACCTGATCGGACTGAACTGCGCCACCGGCCCGGCTGAGATGAGCGAACACCTGCGACAGCTGTCCAAGTATTCCCGTATCCCGCTGTCGGTGATGCCCAACGCCGGCCTGCCCCAACTCGGCAAGGACGGGGCGGTCTACCCGCTGACGCCGGACGAGCTGGCCACCGCGCTGGTCGGCTTCGTCACCGAGTTCGGCGTCCGGCTGGTCGGCGGTTGCTGCGGCACCACCGGCGAGCACATCTCAACCCTGGCCGAGGCGGTCTCCGGGCTCGCGCCCCGGCCTCGACGCCCGCGTCCTGAGCCGGGAGTGTCCTCGCTCTACACGGCGGTGCCGTTCCGTCAGGACGCCAGCGTGCTGATGATCGGTGAACGGACCAACGCCAACGGGTCCAAGGCCTTCCGTGAGGCCATGCTGGTCGAGCGGTTCGACAACTGTGTGGAGATCGCGCGCGCGCAGACCCGGGACGGCGCCCACCTGATCGACCTGTGTGTGGACTATGTCGGCCGGGACGGCGCCGTCGACATGGCCGAATTGGCCGGGCGGCTGGCCACCGCATCGACTTTGCCGGTGATGCTGGACTCCACTGAGCCCGACGTGATAGAGGCCGGCCTGGAGCGTCTCGGCGGGCGGTGTGTGGTCAACTCGGTGAACTACGAGGACGGCGACGGGCCCGATTCGCGGTACCAACGGGTTATGAAACTGGTCCGCGAGCACGGGGCGTCCGTGGTGGTGATGTGCATTGATGAGGAAGGCCAGGCCCGCACTGCGGAGTGGAAGGTCCGGGTGGCTTCCCGCCTGATCGACGACCTGACCGCGAGCTGGGGCATGCGCACCTGCGACATCATCATCGACTGTCTCACCTTTCCCATCTCCACGGGTCAGGAGGAAGTGCGGCGCGACGCGGTCGAGACCATCGAGGCCATCCGGGAGGTCAAGCGCCGCTATCCCGAGGTGCAGACCACGTTGGGCGTCTCCAACGTCTCATTCGGCCTCAACCAGGCGGCCCGCCAGGTACTCAACTCGGTTTTCTTGCACGAATGCGTGCAGGCGGGCCTCGATACCGCCATCGTGCACGCCTCGAAGATCATCCCGATGGCACGGATCCCGGATGAGCAGCGAGCCGTGGCGCTGGACCTGGTGTACGACCGGCGACGGTGGGCCTCGGAGGAAGATCCCGAGGGCGACTACGACCCGCTGCAGAAGCTGATGGCGCTGTTCGAGGGCGTCACGACGTCGTCGTCCCGACAGTCACGGGCGGCTGAGCTGGCCGCATTGCCCCTGTTCGAGCGGTTGGAACGGCGAATCGTCGATGGGGATCGCAACGGACTGTCCGAGGATTTGGACGCCGCGCTCACACAGCGGCCCGCCCTGCAGATCATCAACGACACCTTGCTGGCTGGGATGAAGACCGTTGGGGAGCTGTTCGGCTCGGGGCAGATGCAACTTCCGTTCGTGTTGCAGTCAGCTGGGGTGATGAAGGCGTCGGTAGCTCATCTCGAACCGCACATGGAGCGTTCCGAAGATGGCGCGGGCAAGGGCAGGCTGGTGCTGGCCACGGTGAAGGGCGATGTGCACGACATCGGCAAGAATCTGGTGGACATCATTCTCTCCAACAATGGCTACGACGTGGTCAACCTCGGCATCAAGCAGCCCATCAGCGCGATTCTGCAAGCCGCCACCGAACACCGTGCGGACGCCATCGGGATGTCCGGATTGCTGGTCAAGTCAACAGTGATCATGAAGGAGAATCTCCAGGAGATGAACTCCCGGGGGGTCGCGGACTCGCTGCCGGTGTTGCTCGGCGGAGCGGCGCTGACTCGCTCCTACGTGGAGAACGACCTGGCTGAACTGTATTCCGGGGAGGTTCGCTACGCGCGGGACGCCTTCGAGGGGCTGCGCCTGATGGAATCGATCATGAACCGGAAACGGGGCGGCACGGGCGGCACCGACGATGACAAGGAGCAGGCCAAAGCCGCTGAACGCAAGGCGCGCAGGGAGCGATCGCTACGGATCGCCGAGGCCCGTCGGGCGCGCGAGGCCGAGACCGAGGAGCCATTGCCCGCCCGTTCCGATGTGGCCACCGACGTGCCGATCCCGACCCCACCGTTCTGGGGCTCCCGGGTGGTCAAGGGCATCCCTTCGGCCGACTTCACAGCGATGCTCGACGAGCGAGCGACCTTCCTGGGGCAGTGGGGGCTACGTGGTTCGCGGAGCAAAGACGGCCCGTCCTACGAGGAATTGGTGGAGACCGAGGGGCGGCCCCGGCTGCGCTATTGGCTGGACCGGCTGGCTACCGAGGGGGTGCTCGCGCACGCCGCGGTGGTCTATGGATACTTCCCGGCGGTCGCCGAAGGGGACGCCCTGGTCGTGCTTACCGAGCCCCAGCCCGACGCGCCCGAGGCCTGTCGATTCACCTTTCCTCGCCAGCGTCGGGACCGGCGACTGTGTCTGGCGGACTTCTACCGGCCTCGTGAGCTGGCCGTGGCGGCGGGTGAGGTCGACGTAGTGCCCCTGCATCTGGTGACGATGGGGCAGGCGATCGCCGACTACGCGGGCGAGCTGTTCGCCAAGGACGCCTATCGGGACTACCTCGAGGTGCACGGCCTGGGCGTGCAGCTGACCGAAGCTCTGGCCGAGTACTGGCATCGGCGGGTCAGGGAGGAGCTGCACTTCGCTTCCGGGACCACGGTGGCGCAGGAGGACCCGGACGAGGTGGAGGCGTTCTTCAAACTCGGATACCGGGGCGCTCGGTATTCGCTGGGCTACGGGGCATGCCCGAATCTGGAGGACCGGGCCAAGATCGTCGCCCTGCTGCAACCCGAGCGTATCGGAGTGCACCTGTCCGAAGAATTCCAGCTGCATCCCGAGCAATCCACCGACGCGATCGTCGCCCACCACCCCGAAGCCAAGTACTTCAATGCCTGAGAGTCGTGAGTGCGTAACAGTGTTCCGGCACGTAATGCCACTCACGGGGCTGCGGGGGGTGCTGTGGGACATGGACGGCACGCTGGTCGATTCCGAGAAACTCTGGGATGTCTCGCTGGCTGAGCTGGCCCGCGAGCTGGGCGGTGAGCTCCCCCCCGACGCCCGGGCAGCGATGATCGGCTCCAATATGGCTCGCACCCTGGATCTGATGTTCGCCGCTCTGGAACTGCCGGCGACACCGGCCGCGCTGGACCAGGCTATGGTGCGGCTGACTGATCGGACCCGGGAACTGTTCAGCACCGATCTACGGTGGCGCCCGGGTGCGCAGGCCGCATTGCGATCAGTGCGTGAGGCGGGCATTGCCGCAGCGTTGGTGACCTCCACCCATCGGGACCTCACCGACGTGGCGCTGGGCTATATCGGCATCGAGCACTTCGATGCCACGGTGTGTGGTGATGAGGTGACCCGGACTAAGCCCCATCCCGAGCCCTACCTGCGCGCGGCGGCGCGGCTCCGCGTCGACCCGGCCAGGTGCGTTGCCGTGGAGGACTCATCACTCGGCACCGCGGCGGCGGTCGCGGCGGGGTGCACCGTGCTCGTCGTGCCCAGTGAGGCACCCGTCGACCCGGGGGAGCGGCGGGTGCTGCGGGATTCCCTGATCGGCGTCGACGCCACACTGCTCGGCTCGTTGCTGCGCCAGGACGGTTCTGGCTCGTCTCTGTGCCAGGATGGCGGGTCGTGAAGACGTTCGACGAGCTGTTCGCCCAGCTTACCGAGCGCGCCCGGAACCGGCCGGACGGTTCCGGCACCGTGGCCGCACTGGACGACGGGGTGCACGCCCAAGGCAAGAAGGTGCTCGAAGAAGCCGGCGAGGTGTGGATCGCCGCCGAACATGAGTCCGACGAACGGCTGGCGCAGGAGATCTCCCAGCTGCTCTACCGGGTGCAGGTACTCATGCTCGGCCGGGGGATCAGTACCCAGGATGTCTACCGCTACCTGTGAGGTGCCTATGAACGCGACCGTGTCGATAGAGGGGAACGGCAGGATGCTGCGGGTCGCGGTGCCCAACAAGGGCACGCTGGCTGGACCCGCGTCGGAGATGCTGGCTGAGGCGGGTTACCGGGGACGGCCCGACCTCAAGGACCTGACGGTCATCGACACCGCCAACGAGGTGGAGTTCTTCTTCCTGCGCCCCAAGGACATCGCCATCTATGTGGGCTCCGGCGAGCTGGACCTCGGGATCACCGGACGGGACCTCGCCCTGGACTCCGAGACGCCGGTCAACGAGCGGCTCGCGCTCGGGTTCGGCGCGTCCAGCTTCCGCTATGCGGCGCCGCTGGGCCGGGATTGGAAGGTCGACGACTTGGACGGTCAGCGTGTCGCCACCTCCTATCCGCGGCTGGTGCGGGCTGACCTGGCCCGTCATGGCATCCACGCCGACGTGATCCGGCTGGACGGCGCGGTGGAGATCTCGGTACAGCTGGGTGTGGCCGACGCGATCGCCGACGTGGTCGGGTCCGGTCGTACTCTGCGTCTGCACGGTCTGGTGGCTTTCGGCGATCCGATCTGTTCGTCCGAGGCGGTGCTCGTCGAGCAGGTCGACGCGGCTCCGTCGCAGCAGAAGGCCCAGCTCGCCGCCCGATTGCAGGGCGTGGTGGTCGCTCAGCAATATCTGATGCTGGATTATGACTGTCCCCGGCCGCTGCTGGAGGAGGCCCTCGTCATTACCCCAGGGCTGGAGTCGCCGACGGTGGCTCCGCTCGCCGAATCCGGCTGGGTCGCGGTGCGTTCCATGGTGCCGCGCGGGGATGTCAACCGCATCATGGATCTGCTCTGTGCCCGAGGCGCCAAGGCCATTGTGGCCAGTGACATCCGCTCCTGCCGATTCTGAAGCTATTTACTCCGCTCTGTCCCAGACCGTCTCGACACCTCCGGCCGTCTGCTCCTGGGCTCCCGCATCCGGCCAGCCGGGGTAGGGCGGCGGCGTGCCACCGAACGCCGGGCAGCGTGCTTTGTGATCGCACCAATCACACATCCGGCTGGGATTCGGCCGGAAATCCCCGGTTGCCGCTGCTCGCCGGATCGCCGACCAGATGGCTACCAGGGTGCGTTCGAATCGCACCAGTTCAGCCTCGTCGGGGGTGTACGTCAACGCTTGCCGGTCGGCTAGATACAGCAACCGCAGTTGGCGTGGCACCACCCCTCGGAGACGCAGCAGCACCAGAGCGTAGAACTTCATCTGGAACAACGCCTTGGCCTCGAAGACCTCTCTGGGAGCCGCTCCGGACTTGTAGTCCACTACCCGAAGCTCGCCGGTGCGGGCGACGTCGAGCCGGTCGATGTAGCCACGCAGCAACACGGACTCCGCGCCGTCAGCGGCGGTCGCGGGCAATTCGGTTTCCACCAGCAGCTCACACGCTTCGGGCTGGACCCGGCGTGGGTCCTCCAGCGTGAAGTATGCCTCGACCAGCGCGCGGGCCGAGTCGAGCCACTCAGCGAGTTCGGAATCCGCGGTGTCTGCGAACAGCTCGGCCAGCTCGGGACTGGCCGCCAGTACATCGCGCCATGCCGGTTCCACCAGTTCTCGGCCGGTCTCGGTGTTTCTTCGCTGGGCAGGAAGCGCGAACAACCGTTCCAGCGTGGCATGCACCACGGTGCCACGGACCTGGACCCGGCTCGGTTTCTCGGGCAGCCGATCCACCGCTCTGAACCGATACAGCAGCGGGCACTGCTTGAAATCCGCCGCCCGAGAGGGCGATAGCGCCGGGCGACGACGGGCGGCCGGCGCTGCCTCGGGTGCCGCCACCGTCGGGATTTCCGTCATGGTCCGCAGGGTAGGCGAACCCTCTGACAACTCGGAGCAGGTGCCCGTGCCCCTGGCGCACGTCGAAGGTATCCGGAGCCGACGTCGTCCGAAGCCGAAGGTCTGGAACCATGGCCGGCCGTGACCCGACCCAGTGGACCGTTCCAGCCCGGAGACCGGGTACAGCTCACCGATCCGAAAGGGCGGAAGCACACCGTTTTGCTGGAGCCTGGCGCGCAGTACCACACACACCGAGGCGCGCTGGCACACGATGACTTGATCGGTCGGTCGGAGGGCAGCATCGTGATCTCGGCTGCAGGCACCCAGTACCTCGCGCTTCGACCGCTGCTGTCCGATTACGTGCTTTCCATGCCGCGTGGCGCCCAAGTCGTTTATCCCAAAGACGCCGCCCAGATTCTGATGTGGGGAGATATCTTCCCTGGCGGGCGGGTACTCGAGGCGGGGGCCGGATCGGGGGCGCTGACCTGCTCGCTACTGCGTGCGGTGGGGGAGCGCGGGAGCGTGATCTCCTACGAGGTGCGCCCCGACCACGCCGAGCACGCGGCAGGCAATGTCGAGCGGTTCTTCGGGGCACCACCGCCGAACTGGCAACTACGAGTAGCTGACCTGGCCACCCATCCGGCCGAACAACCGGTGGACCGGGTGGTGTTGGACATGGTCGCCCCCTGGGAGGTGCTGCCCACCGTCTCCGCTGCGCTGGTCGCAGGTGGCGTCCTGACCGCCTACGTGGCCACCACCACGCAGCTCTCCCGGATCACCGAGGCTCTGCGGGAGACCGGCTGCTACACCGAGCCACATGCCTGGGAGACCTTGTTGCGGCCCTGGCACGTCGTCGGGCTGGCGGTGCGTCCGGAGCACCGAATGGTGGCGCACACGGCCTTCCTGCTCACCACCCGGCGACTGGCCGAGGGGGTGGTGCCGCCTACTCCCCAGCGCAAACCCAGATGGTCAACCCGGTTGCCCTGAAGGGGGGTGATGTTGTTCACCCGTTGATCCGATGCTGGTTACGTCGTTGTCAGCTCACGATCTCGCCCTCAGTCCCGTACCGTTGACAGCCAGAGAACCACACGGGAGGAGGTGGCGTCGTGCAGCACGATCACCCGGGCGACCGACCCGCCGGTGGGCGGGGTATCGACCCCGACCTGGCAGCCCAGATCAGTGTCCTCGAGGACGAAGTGACGCTACTGCGTCGCCGGTTGACCGAGTCTCCCCGACACGTCCGATTGCTGGAGGAACGCCTCGCCGAGGCATCCGCATCAGTGGCCCAGCTCACCGAGCGGAACACCAAGCTGGTCGAGACTCTGCGCGACGCCCGCAGCCAGCTGCTTGCTCTGCGCGAGGAAGTCGATCGCCTGGCCCAGCCACCCAGCGGCTACGGTGTATTCCTCGCCGTCTTCGACGACGGCACCGTAGATGTGTTCACCTCAGGGCGTCGGATGCGCGTAGCGGTGTCGCCTGCGGTGGCGGTCGAGCAGCTGCGCCGTGGCCAGAGCGTCCGGCTCAACGAGGCACTCACCGTCGTGGAGACCGGCGCGTTCGAGCGAATCGGCGAGGTCTGCACGTTGCGCGAGCTGCTCGACGGCGACCATCGCGCGCTGGTCGTGGGCCACGCCGACGAGGAGCGGGTGGTGTGGCTGGCCGATCCGCTGATCCTGGGGCCGGACAACCTGGACGCGGTGCCGCTCAAGCCCGGCGATTCCCTGCTGGTCGACACCAAGGCCGGGTACGCCTACGAGCGGGTGCCCAAGGCCGAGGTCGAAGACCTCGTGCTCGAAGAGGTTCCCGATGTCAACTACGAGGACATCGGTGGCCTGAGCAGGCAGATCGAGCAGATTCGGGACGCCATCGAGCTGCCCTTCCTGCACGCTGACCTGTTCCGGATCTACGAGTTGCGCCCGCCCAAGGGGGTGTTGCTGTACGGTCCGCCCGGCTGCGGCAAGACCCTGATCGCCAAGGCGGTGGCCAACTCGCTGGCCAAGCAGGTGGCGTCGGTTCGCGGCGACGGCGACGGGGATGCCAAGAGCTACTTCCTCAACATCAAGGGCCCCGAACTGCTGAACAAGTTCGTCGGCGAGACCGAGCGCCACATTCGGCTGATCTTCCAGCGAGCCAGGGAGAAGGCATCGGAGGGCACCCCGGTCATTGTGTTCTTCGACGAAATGGACTCGATCTTCCGCACCCGCGGGTCGGGCGTCTCCTCAGATGTCGAGACCACGATTGTGCCCCAGCTGCTCTCCGAGATCGACGGAGTCGAGGGGCTGGAGAACGTGATCGTCATCGGCGCCTCGAACCGGGAGGACATGATCGACCCGGCGATCCTGCGGCCAGGCAGGCTCGATGTGAAGATCAAGATCGAGCGTCCGGACGCCGAGGCGGCCAGGGATGTCTTCTCCAAGTACCTCACGACGACGCTGCCACTGCATGCCGACGACCTCACCGAGTTCGGCGGGGACCGCAAGTCCTGTATCCAGGCGATGATCCAAGGCACCGTCGAACGGATGTACGCCGAGACCGAGGAGAACCGGTTCCTCGAGGTCACATATGCCAACGGTGACAAGGAGGTCCTGTACTTCCGGGACTTCAACTCCGGCGCGATGATCCAGAACATCGTGGATCGGGCGAAGAAGAAGGCGATCAAGTCGGTGTTGGAGACCGGGCAGCCGGGGCTGCGGATGATCCACCTGCTCGACTCGATTGTGGACGAGTTCGCCGAGAACGAGGACCTGCCCAACACCACCAACCCGGACGACTGGGCCCGGATCTCGGGCAAGAAGGGGGAGCGGATCGTCTACATCCGCACCCTGGTCACCGGCAAGAACGCCGACTCCGGCCGGGCGATCGACACGGCCACCAACACCGGCCAGTACCTCTAGTCCGCAGCGTCCTTCAGGCGGCCCCCCAGACAGCCGAGGCTCTGCAGGGTCGGCGCACGTAGGGTGGAGGTATGCATCGGATCATGGGGACTGAGGTCGAGTACGGCATCGCGGTACCCGGCGATGCCTCCGCCAATCCCGTTCTGACCTCAACTCAGGTCGTGCTTGCTTACGCGGCGGCAGCCGAGCTACCCCGCGCCAAGCGGGCCAGGTGGGACTATGAGGTGGAGTCCCCGCTACGCGACGCCCGAGGGTTCGATCTCGGAGGTCCGGGCGTGCCGCAGCCGGATCCGGAACTGGACGATCTCGGCGCGGCCAACGTCATCCTCACCAACGGTGCCCGCCTGTACGTCGACCACGCACATCCGGAGTTCTCCGCCCCCGAAGTCACCAATCCACGGGACGCGGTGATCTGGGACAAGGCCGGTGAGCGGATCATGGAGGAGGCGGCGATGCGCGCCCGCACGGTCCCTGATCAGGCTCATTTTCAGCTTTACAAGAACAACGTCGACGGTAAGGGCGCATCCTACGGCACCCACGAGAACTATCTGATGTCTCGCTCGACCCCGTTCACCGCAGTGATCGCCGGTCTCACCCCGTTCTTCGCCTCACGCCAGGTGGTCTGCGGATCCGGCCGGGTGGGTATCGGTCCCGCCGGGGAGCATGCCGGGTTCCAGCTCTCCCAGCGGTCGGACTACATCGAGGTTGAGGTAGGGCTGGAGACCACGCTGAAGCGCGGCATCATCAATACCCGGGATGAGCCGCACGCCGATGCCGACAAGTACCGTCGATTGCACGTGATCATCGGCGATGCCAATCTCGCTGAGTACTCCACCTACCTCAAGATCGGCACCACGGTACTGGTGCTGGACTTGATCGAGGCCGGGGTACGTTTCGACGATCTGCGGCTGCCCGACCCGGTGCGGGCGGTGCACACGATCAGCCGGGATCCGTCCCTGCGAGCCACCGTGGAGGTAGCGGGCGGTCGCCACCTCACGGGTCTGGACTTGCAGCGGGCCTATCACGAGCGGTGCGCGCGCTTCTACGCCCGGGAAGGCTCCGAGGCGATGGTCGACGGTGCTGAGCACGTGCTCAGCACGTGGGGCGAAATTCTCGATGCCCTTGCCCGCGACCCCCTGGAGTGCGCCGACCGGCTGGACTGGCCTGCGAAGCTGCAATTACTCGAGGGCTATCGGGCCCGGGACGGCTTGACCTGGTCCTCGGCCCGGCTGCACCTGGTGGACCTGCAGTATTCCGACGTGCGGCTGGACAAGGGCCTGTACAACCGCCTGGTGGCCCGTGGCTCGATGAAGCGGCTGGTGACCGAAGAGGAGGTACGCCGGGCCGTCACCGCGCCTCCGGAGGACACCCGAGCCTATTTCCGTGGCCGCTGCCTGGAGCGCTATCCCGCCGAGGTGGCTGCCGCCTCGTGGGACTCTGTGATCTTCGATCTGGGCCGTGAGTCCCTGGTCCGCATTCCCACTCTGGAACCGTTGCGGGGCACCCGCGGGCACGTAGGTGCGCTCCTGGACGCCTCTGACACGGCCCTGGAACTCGTGGAGGCGCTCACCCGGGGCTGATCCGCCCCACTCGCCTGCGGGGCACAAGTGGGAGTTGCTAGGTAGGGTTTGCTGGAGACTAGTTCCGGGAGGCGATAATGTCCCAGGAGAAGGTGCAGCGCCATGGCGACGGCGACGGCGACGAGGAGACGGCCGGCGGTGCACCAGCCGGTCAGGAACGTCGGGAGAAGCTCGGCGAGGATGTGGACGCGATCCTTGACGAGATCGATGACGTGCTCGAGGAGAACGCCGAGGACTTCGTGCGAGCCTACGTCCAGAAGGGGGGCCAGTGACCAGCCGCCTGGATGACACGGGCATCCTGCTCGGGACAACAGGAGCTGTGCACGCGGGAGACTAGGAGACGATCACAACCGATGGACCAGTCCTCGGTCGGACGCTACCCGGGCGCAGC
>JBOHHE010000396.1:0-16410 GCA_050700355.1 Pseudonocardiaceae bacterium | reverse complement strand
GGGGTGGGTTGGTGGTGTGCCGGGGTGGCGTGGGTGGATCGTGAATGGCGGTGGGCGCGCTGAGTTACTGAGCGATACTCTAAGTGAGAGTAGAGATGTGCTCAGGTCGATCACATCAACACACCAGCACGATCACTGAAAGTATCAATCAATGACTCAGCGCACCAACACGCCTCCCGAGATCCACCCCAAGCACCTGTCACATATCACCGACCCACCCCATCATGACCCGCCGGGGCACATCCCCGATCCACGCAGCACCACACCGGACGACACAGCCATTACCGACGAGAGAACCCCAGGGCACACAACACCATTGAACAACACCCACGGCGAGTCCACCCCGCGACTACCGCACTACCACTAACTCACCGTCACTACACTGAACGCTAAGCGACCTTGACGTTGCCCTGTCCAGAACATGGGCATGCCCATCCGCATCGGAATACAACCAACAAACTATCATCGACCCGCTCTCCATCCTTCATCGTGCGCCACCAGCCACCGCACTCAGCTCTTGATAACGGGATTGCCCGCCGAGCGTGATCACGACCCGATGTAGCCCGCCGGGGAAGCTCGAATCGAGCAGTTCGGTCATTTCGGTGTCGGCCAGCCGACGGAAGACTGGCCGCAGGCACGACGGCCCGCACAAAGCGGGGTAACACCCCGAACGCCGATGCAATGCGACCGCCTCGACCAGGACGAAATGCAGTTCCTCAGTACAGGTATCCACCATGGACAAGACGAGCGCGGCACCCGTCACCGGACACCTTCGTGAATCTGCCCGGTGACGCCCTCCGGAGGGACCCGCATACCCCGCCCGGACCTGCCAACTGCGCGAACATGGAACCACCGCCATCCGATGACCAGCGCCCCAGCGCCCAGGGAGATCCCGTAGACGGCAGCTAACATCGCGGCCAAGCTCACCGGGTCCGCGACCATCACCCCAGCCATAGTCGGTTCGAACACGCTGGTTGTCATCAACCCGTTCCTGTCTTGTCGTCTAGCTGACTGCCGCCCTGGTACGCGCACCCGGTAGTTTGCGGTCGCAGCACCTTGCTCGTAGTAGCTTGTTCGTGGGGGGTCGCATTGAGAAGTAGTTGAGTGTCTACAAACGTCTACAGGTGGATGGGATATGAGTGATCTTGGTGCCGCACTGCGGGCTGCCCGTGAAGCGGCCGGTGTCAGCCTGTCCGGGATGGCTGCTCGAACGCATTACAGCAAGCCCTTGCTCGGTCTGTTGGAAACAGGAAAAAGAACGATCAAACCGGAGCACGTCGAGGCGTACAGTCGGGAACTCAATGTTCCTATTCAGGGTCCGTCAGATGACCCGCTGCGAGTGGCCCATGAATGGTTGGTGAGCGATTCGTTCACCGTTGTGCAGTCGGGTACTGGGCGACGGGTGGGGTCAACCCTTCTGGCTGAGCTGGAGAAGCGAGTGATCGAACTGCGCCACTTGGACGATCTGGTCAACAGTGACGATCTGTTCCCCATTGTGCGCAAGGAGCTTTCTGGGGTCCACGAGTTAATCCAGGCTGCCAGCTACACCCAAAAGACCGGGCGACGATTGCTGCGAGTCGCTGCAGAGTTTGCCCAACTTGCCGGATGGACTGCCAGCGACGCAGGACGGTATTCTGAAGCACAGCGAATCTACCTCAGTGGCGCATCTGCGGCCCGAGAAGCGAATGATTCTGTCCTGGTTGCTCAACTCTTGTCTTCGTTGAGCTACCAGATGGCCAATGTAGGGAATCCATGTGACGCGGCCTTGCTGGAGCGCTCTGCCGAAAAAGGCGCTGTGGGTGCCTCCTCTATTGTTCGGGCATTACTGTTGGGGCAGGTTGCGTGGGCAAGTGCTAAAAATCGAGATCACGCGGACACTCGACGTGCTCTGGAGGCGGTAAACGACGCGTACGAGAGTCGGTCCTCCGCAATTATCGAGCCGGAATGGGTTACTGGCTAGATCGGCGTGAAATTGACGTAATGGCCGGCCGATGCCTGATCGAGCTCGATGATCCAAGTGGCGCAGAGCCCTTGCTGGCCAACGCTATCCGCTCGTACAACACTGATCATGTCAGAGAAGTAGCCTTGTATTTGTCGTGGCTAGCCGAGGCGTATGCAAAAGCAGAAATCGTGGATGCCGCACGGGAAACATTGAACCGGGCGCAAAGAACCGCGAGAGGAGTAAAGTCCGAGAGGCTAGATCTTCGTATTAGTGAAGTTATGAAAATTCTTCCTCTGGAACTAGGTCGGGTCAGGCTTGGTCTCGGCGACCAGGCGGGCGTAGCGGGTGCCTGCGGCGAGTAGGACCAAGCCCGCACCGAGGAAGGCCGCTACCCGGGCGACTCCGTCTAGGGCGCTGAGGTCGAACAGCACCAGCTTGGCGACTGCGGCGCCCACCAGGCTCATTCCGGCCGCCCGGATCGGCGCCGAACACAGCCCTCTGGCGAGCAACATCAGGGCGGCCACCGTCCAGGACACTGTGACCACGACGTGTCCGGTGAGGAACCCGGTCCGGTTGGGTAACACCAGGATCGTGACCGCGACCGTGCTCGCCGTCGCTCCGTAGAGCACGCCGAGCCCGGCCAGTACCCACAGCGGGGCGTGTCGCGAGCTGGCCCGCAGCAGACCCAGACGGTGCGCCGCCCACGGCCCGGCCAGCGTGGTTCCCGCCAGCAGCAATCCCACGCCCACCCCGATGACCAGCGCACCGGGGTCCGCCTGCCCGCCGACCAGGAACGGCCGCGCCGGGAAGAACAACACCGAGGGCGGGGGTACCGCATGGAACAGCGCGATGAACCAGCCGACCATTCCAAACGCGGTGGCCACCCCGAGCATTGCCCGGCTGCGTACCACCGCCGCGAGCCCGCCCAGCACGATCGCCTGCCCGAGCAGGGTCGCTGCCCACGGCGCGCCGTCCAGCGCCAGCGCGGTCGCTTCGAATCCGGCCAGCACGCCGAGCCCGCCCGCCACCGCCCCGGTGGGCCGGGGCAGCAGGCCGGGACGCCAGCGCGGGACGTACCACAGCGTGAGCAGCACCACCGCCAGCCCCGCGACGGTCAGGGCACCTGGAAGCGGACGCAGGGACGGCGCCAGCGCCAGCAACGGCAGCGCGGAGCCACCCAGCACGATCAACGGTGCGGGAATCACCGGGCTGCGCTCCCGGGTCCACCAGGATCCGAGTACTCCCACCACGAGCGCGACCACGGTCACCGCGGTCACCATCACCACGATGTCGCTGCGCACCCCGTCGATCGCCGCCGTCAGATCCAGGGCCAGCGCCGCGAGCAACGCGGGCACTGCGGCGACCACCAGTATGGCTGGGCCTCGTGAGTGACCTTCGTCGCTACAGCTCACATCGCCACTTCCGAGCCGTAGCCACGCCGGCGTGGCTACGGCCTGCAGCACCAGGAGGAAGCCCACCAGTGGCACCGGGTCCAGCCCGGTGAGCACTGGAGCGAGCACGGCTGCTCCCGCCACCACCGCGACCGCCAACGGCTCGGCCCGCCAGCGGTCGGCCAGCGCCAGACCCGCCCCGGCGACCAGCAGCCCCACTGTCAGCCCCGCCCAGCTGGGCAGATATCCGTACAGCACGGTGGCTGCGACCGTGTCCAGGTAGAGCGCTGCGACCCCGGTCGCCGCCAACACGACGCCACCGGCCCGCCCGGCCGGCCTGCGGTGCACCACGACACCGATCCCGATCAGCGTCAGTCCCAGCGCTGCCCCACCGAGTACCCGCGGCGCCGGGCCGAACCAGCCACGCTGCGCAGCGAGCACCAGCAGGAGCAGCACCCCGAGCAGGGTGATGGCACTTCCCACCCAGGCCAGCAACCTGCTGCCGACGCCCTCGCGTTCCAGCAGCCCAGGCTTGCGGAGGGCCGACGGCGCGGACGCCCACGGTGGTGCTAGTGGCAGTGCCTGGGTGGATGGTGAGGCCTGGGTGACTGGTGGTGCCGGGACGGCCGGATGCGTCCGCGCCGCAGTATCGATCTGCCGGAGCTCGTATCCGATCCAGGCCAGCCGCTCGCCCACCGCGGTGAGCTCGTCAGCCAGCCGGGACAGCGAGGGCTCAGGGTTACCCGGTCTGGTCATCCCCACATGATCGGCCATACCGGCGCCGTCGCGCATTCGAAGTCGGCTGACATCTACATCTCGCCGGCTGCCCGCGACATCTCGGCCTCGTGCAGGTCGGCGCGGTCTACTCCGGTTGCTGGTAGACGGCTTCGAGGTCGATGGTGATGCGCATCGTGCGGCCGACCGCGAGGACACCGGCCAGCAAGGACAGGTTCCAGATCATGCCGAACTGGTCGCGGTCGAGCTGGGCGGTGACGTGGAAACCGACCCGGATGTCGTTCATCGGGCCATCGCCGGTGCCCAGATAGTTGATGTGCAGGGGTACCGGCCGGGTGACGGACTTCATCGTGAGCTCGCCGTCGAGCGCCCAGGTGTCCGGCTCCAGCACGGTCAGTCGGTTGCCGGTGTAGCGGATCTGCGGGAAGGCCTCCACGTCGAGGAAGTCCGCCGAGCGCAGGTGGGCATCGCGGTCGGCGTTGTCGGTGTCGATGCTGGCCGCGTCGATGATCACCTCGACCGAACTGTTCTCCAGCGGGTCGGCTACCGAGAGGGTGCCCCCGAAATCCCGAAACCGGCCATGGATCTTGGCGAAGCCGAGGTGGACTGCGGTGGCCGACACGGTGGAGTGGGTCGGATCGATTTGCCAGATGCCGGGAGCGGGCGGCACGGTGCCGCCCAGTTGCCCGATCACCAACCGCCCCAGGTCGACCGGCCCCACGCCGTTGACCCGCCGGATCCGGGCCTGCGGGGCATGTCCGGCGGCGGCGGTGATCACGTTGTAGGTGCCGGGCGCGAGCCCGGTCACCGCGAAGCTCCCGTCCTGGCTGACGGCACTGCGGCCGGATTGCAGGCCCTTCTCGTCAATGATCGTGACCACGGCGTGCGGTACCGGCCAGCCGTCCCGGGTGACCACCGTGCCGGTGAGCACGGTGCCTGCGACGTCAGTGGATGCCATGGTCATCGTCCCCTCCGCTGTTGACGGAGCTATAACCGGCCGTCACGGCTCTGGCCACCGTAGGAGGCCGTAAGGTGATTACCGCCTGGTTGGGTGCGTGGGAGTCCAAGCGCACCTCGGTGGCCACCGGAGGGTAGCCAGTGGCGATGACCGTGTACACCCCGGCGTCCAGGTCGTCGAAGACGAACTCGCCCGCGGGGTCGGTGATGGTGGAACCGACGACCTGGCCGTCCGAAGTGACCAGGGTGGTCAGTGCCTCGGGCACCGGCGTTCCGGCCGTGGCGGTGCGCACGATGCCGACCAGCTGCATCCGGGCCGCCACCTCCATGTCGTGCTGGACGAGCCCCTGGCCGGGTACCTCGACAGCGTGGGCCACCGGTTGCAGGCCGGGAACCGCGACGGTGAGCGTGTACTGCCCCTGGGCGAGCTCGAAGAAGATGAACCTGCCGTCGGATTCGGTGGTGGCCGCGGTCACCACGTCGCCGTGAATGTCGACCAGGGCGACCACGGCGCTGCCGACCGGTTGCCCGCTCCCGGCCAGGTGGACGGTGCCGGACAGGCTCGCCCCACCGGTCGACAGGGTGACGTCATGGCGCACCGGCAGGTCGGCCACGGCCACCAGCGCGGCGGTCGGTTGATGTGCCGTCGAGGCGACGATCACCAGGTAGCTGCCCCCGGTGGGCGGGCTGAGCCGGTAGTGGCCGCCGGAGTCGGAGGCGTCGCGGTCCAGTTGCCTGCCGGACAGGTCGGTCAGGGTCAGGGTGGCTCCGGACAGCGGGTTGTGCCCGCTTTCTCTGACCTGCCCGAAGATCAATGGTCGGGACTGGTTCGGGGTGGGCGCGACGCTGGCCGCGGTGGCGAGCTCAGCGGCGCGGGCTTCGATGCCGGACTGGGTACGCAATGGGACCTCCTTCATGAAAAGCATAAGCACAAAGCCGACAAACATGATCGCGGCAGCGATCAGGAATACCAGATCCATCGAGTCGGAGAAGCCGACCAGGAACGGGCGGGCCAGGCGGGGGTCGATGTGCAACAGGAACGAGGAGTCCTGCAGGACCCCACCTGCGTTGGGGCTGATACCACCATTCTGGATGGCCTCCAACACGACGCTGTTGGCGGGGTCGGCACGCACCGCCGGATCGTTGAGCGCGGCCTGGAACTCCGGGGTAGGGGCGATGCTCTGAAACGATTCGACGATTCTGTTGCCGGCCGTGGCGAACAGGATCGCCAGGAACATCGCGACACCCATGGTGCCGCCCATCTGCCGGAAGAAGGTAGCAGAGGAGGTGGCGACCCCCATGTCCTGTGCCGGTACCGCGTTCTGCACCGCCAGAATCAGCGTCTGCAGGCAGTTCCCCAGCCCCAGCCCGAACAGCACCATATAGATGTCGACCTCCCACAGGGGGGTGTCGACGCCCAGTCGAAGGTGCAGCAGCAGGAGCGCGATCGCCATCAGCGCCGTCCCGAGCACCGGGAAGATCTTGTACCGGCCGGTGCGGGAAATCAGCTGTCCGGAGACCACCGAGCCGATCATGATGCCGGCCATCAACGGCAACAGCAGCAGGCCGGCTTTGGTGGGCGAGGCCCCTTTGACGATCTGCAGGTACTGCGGGATGATCATGATGCCGCCGAACATGCCCATGCCGACGACGACACCCCCCGCCGACGTCACGCTGAACACGCTGCCCCGGAACAGCCGCAGCGGCAGCAGTGCTTCGTCTCCGGCCGCACGCTCGGCCAGGACGAACCCGACCAGCCCCGCCACGCCGATCACGTAACAGAGGATTGCTCGGTCCGAATCCCAGCCCCAGCTCCGTCCCTGCTCGGCCACCAGCAGCAGGGGCACCACCCCGACGATCAGCGTGAGCGCACCCAGATAGTCGATGCGGTGTTCCCGGCGGGTATGCGGGATGTTGAGCACCTTGGCCACCACGAGCAGGGCAGCCGCCGCAACGGGCACGTTGACCAGGAAGACCCAGCGCCACCCGGCGATCCCCAACAGCGAATCGGCTCCGGCGAACGCGCCACCCACCAGCGGGCCGACCACGCTGGAGGTACCGAACACCGCCACGAAATAGCCCTGGTAGCGGGACCGCTCCCGGGGCGGCACGATATCGCCGATGATCGCGAATGAGAGCGACATCAAGCCGCCCGCGCCCAGACCCTGCACGGCGCGGTAGGCCGCCAGCTCGTACATCGACGTGGCGATCGTGCACAGCATCGAGCCGACGATGAAGATCGAGATGGCGGCGAGGAAGAAGGGCTTGCGCCCGTAGAGATCCGACAGCTTGCCGTACAACGGGGTGGAGATCGTCGCGGTCATCAGGTAAGCGGTGGTCACCCAGGCCTGTAGTTCCAACCCACGCAGGTCGTCGGCGATCGTGCGGATCGCTGTGGATACGATCGTCTGGTCCAACGCCGCCAGCAGTATCCCCAGCATCAACCCCGCGAGGATCGTCATGATCTGACGGTGGGTGTACGCCACCGGTGGGATCACCCACTCAGGGTGCCTGGGCCCATACGAGCCGCGCAACTCACCCTCTCAACCCTTTCTCAGCCCGAGGCCGTTACGCTTCGCAACGTTACTGACACTCCCGCCACCCGGAGGAGCGAATGACCTGGCTCACCCAGCTCAGCTTGCGCAACCGCACCCTGGTCGGTCTCGCTGCGCTGCTCGTCGGGATCTTCGGGGTCATCTCCATGACGTCGCTGAAGCAGGAGTTGATTCCCTCCCTGCAGATTCCGGTCGCCGCCGTGATCACCCCGCTGCCCGGTGCCTCGCCCGCCGTGGTCGAGCAGCAGGTGACCACCCGCGTGGAGGCCGCGATCACGGGGGTGGACGGGGTCACCAGCATCACGTCAACCAGCAGTGGCGGCGTCTCGGCGGTCAACGTCGAGATGGAGTACGGCGTCGATCCGGCTCAGGTCGAGCGGGATCTCGACCAGGCCGTGGCCGAGGTGCGCGACCTGCCCGAAGGCGCGACTCCGACGGTGGTGACCGGCAGTACCGACGATATCCCGGTCGTTCAGCTCGCCGTTTCCTCCTTGGTGCCCACCGCGGAGTTGGCTCGTATCCTGCAGGAGCAGGCTGTTCCGCAATTGGAGGAGATAGCTGACGTCGGCGACGTCACCCTGTCCGGGATCGACGAGCGCATGGTCAGCATCGATCTCGACCCGGCAAAGTTGGCCGAGCGGGGCGTCTCGCCACTGGCGGTGTCCGACGCGCTTCGCAGCGGGGGCGTGCGCATGCCGGCTGGAACGGTGGGCTCGGGAGATCGCCAGCTCTCCGTCGAGGTCGGCGCTCCGATCACGTCCCTGGACGATCTGCGCGACCTTTACCTGCCCACGACGAAAGGCGCTCCGGTCCGACTCGGCGACGTCGCGCAGGTCAGCAGTCAGATCGAGCCGGCCACCGGTTATTCCCGTTCCGACGGCAAACCCAGCATCGGTATCGGAATCACGAAGACTGCGGCGGGCAACGCCGTCGCGGTGTCCCATGCCATCCGGGATCTGGTGCCTGAGATCGAGCGACTGGCGGGTCCGGACGGTGCGGTCACGATCGTATTCGACCAGGCGCCCTTCATCGAGCAGTCCATCGATGATCTGACCACGGAGGGCCTGCTCGGCCTGACCTTCGCGGTGCTGGTGATCCTGCTTTTCCTGCTCTCGCTACGGGCCACCCTGGTCACCGCGGTGTCCATCCCGCTCTCCCTGCTCGTGGCGCTCATCGCCCTCTACGCCAGCGGGTACTCGCTTAACATTCTCACCCTCGGTGCGTTGACCATCGCGGTCGGCCGGGTCGTGGACGACTCCATCGTGGTCATTGAGAACATCAAGCGGCACCTCGGTTTGGGTGAACCGATGCGCGAAGCCGTGCTCGGCGCGGTGCGTGAGGTGGCGGGTGCGATCACTGCATCGACGATCACCACGGTCGCGGTGTTCCTGCCCATCGCCGTGGTCGGCGGCCAGGTGGGGGAGCTGTTCCGGCCCTTCGCGATCACCGTGACCGCCGCGTTGCTGGCCTCACTGGTCGTCTCGTTGACGATCGTCCCGGTGCTTGCCTCGTGGTTCCTGCGCCGCACCGCCGCCCGCGAAGCGCAGGGCCTCGCCCAGACCTCCGCTCAGGTTGTCAAGGCGGAGGGCAGCCTGCTGCAGCGCGGCTACCTGCCGGTGCTGCGCACCGCGCTGGCCCGGCCACTGATCACCTGCCTCGTCGCGGGGCTCGTGCTGGTCGGGACCTTCGCGTTGGTGCCCCTGCTGAAGACCAACTTCCTGTCCGACAGCGGCCAGCCCAGCTTCAGCATCTCCCAGGAGCTGCCCCCCGGCGCCAACCTGGCGACCACCGACGCCGCCGCTCGGCAGGTGGAACAGGTGCTGGCAGACACCGGGGGAGTGGAGAGCTACCAGGCCATCGTCGGGTCTCAGGGCGGCTCCTCACCGGCTGCCCTGGGTGGCGAGGGCATCACGAGCAACACAGCCTCGTTCTACGTCACCACCGACTCGGACATCGACCAGCCGGAGGACCAGACCGCGCTGCGGGACCAGGTACGGGACCGGATCACCGCGCTGCCCGGCATGGGCGAGGTCATCGTCCAGGGCGGCGGCGGACCCGGCGGAGACGCGCTGGAGGTCCTCGTCCAAGCCGAGAACGAGCAAGTCCTGGCCCAAGCCGCCGGCGAGGTCGAGAAGGCGGTCCGGGACGTACCCGGCGCCATTGACGTGAGCAACAACCTGGCCGCCCAGCAGCCCACCGTCGAGGTGGTGGTGGATCGACTGACCGCGGCGCTGGCCGGCCTGTCCGATCAGGAGATCAGCCAGGCCGTGACCACCGCGCTGAGCGGCTCCTCGATCGGCAGTATCACCCTGGACGGCAGCACCCAGAACGTGATGCTGCGAACCGGTAGCGGAGCCGCCGACCTCGAGGCGCTGCGTGCGCTGCCGCTGCGGACAGCAGGCCCACTGGGCCCGGTCCGGCTCGGTGACGTGGCAGAAGTCCGGGAGGTTCCCCAGGCGGCGAGTATCACCCGCCTCGAAGGCAACCGCACTGCCTGGATCACCGCGACCTCCAACAGCGACGACCTGGGTTCCGTGACCGCCGATCTGCAACAGCGCCTCGACGACGTGGTGCTACCGTCGGGCGCCACCGCCGAGATCGGCGGGGTCAGCGCAGAGCAGGACGAGGCGTTCGATCAGCTCGGGCTGGCGCTGGTGCTGGCCATCGCGATCGTCTACCTCGTCATGGTCGCCACCTTCCGCAGCCTGGTGCAGCCGTTGTTGCTGCTGGTGTCGATCCCATTCGCGGCGACCGGAGCACTGGGTCTGCTGCTGATCACCGGCACGCCGCTCGGGGTACCTGCGCTGATCGGCATGCTGATGCTCATCGGCATCGTGGTCACCAATGCGATCGTGTTGATCGACCTGGTCAACCAGTACCGCAATGCCGGCGCCAGCGGCTACGACGCGGTGATCGACGGTGCCCGCCGCCGGCTCCGACCGATCCTGATGACCGCAGTCGCGACGATCTGTGCGCTGTTCCCGCTGTCGCTGGGCCTGTCCGGTGGTGGGCTGTTCATCTCCCAGCCGCTGGCCGTAGTAGTGATCGGCGGGCTGATCAGCTCCACTCTGCTGACGCTGGTGCTGGTGCCGGTGCTGTACTCCTTGGTGGATCGCGCCCGCGCCCGTTTGACCCGCTCCCGCCGCCGTGGCCTCGACGCGGATGACCTCGCAGCTACTCAGCCCGCTGCGCTCCAGACTGCCGAACCGGCTACCCACTCGAGCGGACCCGCCCCCGAGTCCGCCGAGCCCACCCCCCGATGGTCCGCGGTGCCCGTTCCTCAGCCCGCGGAACCCACCCCCCACTCCGCCGCCGAACCCACCCCCCATGCGGCGGAACCTACTCCCCACTCCGCCGGACCTACCC
The DNA here is from genome assembly GCA_050700355.1 of Pseudonocardiaceae bacterium. Classification (GTDB taxonomy): domain Bacteria; phylum Actinomycetota; class Actinomycetes; order Mycobacteriales; family Pseudonocardiaceae. Next base: position 5,464 of record JBOHHE010000396.1, on the reverse strand, counting down.
CCCACGCGGCGGAGTCCACCTCCCACTCAAGGGAGCCCGCCCCCCACTCGGCCGAACCCACCCCCCAGCCCCAGTTCGGCGCCCCTGCCCTCACCGACCCCAAGCCCACCCCTTTGCCCCCCGCCTCATCCGCGGCGGCCCACCGCTCCGGTGAGCCGTACGTGACGGGCCTGGTCAACACCCGAGAGGGGATGCCATTGCCCGGCGCGGTGCTCACCCTGGTAGATGCCGAGGGCAGGCAGGTGGACCACACCACCTCGGCCGAGGACGGCAGCTATCAACTCCTTGCCCCATCGGCTGGCAACTACCTGGTTGTCTGCCGAGCCCGTACCGGCTACCACGAGCCCCAAGCATCCTGGGTCTCGATCGACGACGAGCCCGTCCAGCACCACATCGCGTTCACCACCACGACAACGGCAGATTCCCACAGCTAACCTCCTCTCCTCGACGCTGCCGGGCACTCTCGGCGACAACAGCGCACAAGTTACTGCTCAACGTTCTAGCCATCGGGGGATCTGGCGGCGAGGTGGGCTTTCAGGTTGTTGGCGATGCAGTTGTGCGAGAACATGCCCTCCGCGATGAACGTCCGTGTGCTGGTCTGCATCGCGATCACCTCCCGCAGGCCCACAGGTTGTACTTCTCGGACCGTTGCAACAGGCCATGATCCATTGATCCGAGAGCCGTCCCATAACTGACTTTCGTGAACGGCCTTGTGGTACAGCCGCGTCGTGGGAACAGTTCCGAGGAACCGCAGCAATTCGGGTAGGTCGCCTCGAATGTGCAGGTTCCGCGTATTCAGACCACTCTTGTCGATGAAGGATTCGATCTTGAACACGCTCAAGATGTCCTTGGCGCGATCGAGTACCGCGTCCTCCCGCTGTGGTATCCCGAGCGTCCAAGTCTTCCCGACTTTTGTCAGGCGCCCGGCGCTGGCGAACAGACCGGCGAGCCAGCCCGCGTCGAAAGTGGTCTGCATTTCCCATGGATCAGCGAAGTACTGGATCTCATCCTCGGCTACCAGGTCGGCGACCTTGGTCCATTTCCGGTAGCTGCGCTGATAGAAGTCAGCCTGCAACCACATGTGATCGCCGCTCGCCGTCACGGTCCCACGGTCGGTGATGATCTCGTAGCACTGCTTCGGAATTACCTGGAACGATTCGGTGTAGGCGGTCCGCATCCGTGCGCCAGTGCACTCCAGCACGCCCGTCTTTCGGTCCGGCCCGTATTCATCGAAGGCGATGAGTGATTGCCCGACGGTGATCTCACTGATTGGGCGCCAATGCAGGTCAGCGCAGAGCACGCGCGTTTCCGGTGTCACACAGTACTTTATTCTTGGATCTCTCGATGCCGCGATTTCGTCGGATAGCCGGTCGATGTCGACGCCATGGGCGGGATCGTGGGTGAAGTCTCGTGCCCGGCCCACGCCGCCGGAGTCCGGGTTGTGGTCCGATACCCGAGCCGCGTGCGCAGCGTCGCCGATGCCCCCATCGCTCGCCTTGGACCGGTCCGGGAAACGGCCGTTGAGCTGCCCGAGCAGGACATCCAGACTGCGGGCTACACGCCGAGCCATCAGTTCACTTCCCCACTATCACTTCCCCACTATCACTTCTCCCAGAGCGCATCCCCTTCAGGCTCTGCGCTCCGCACTCCAGCAGAGCTGAACTCAGCCTTACGTACTGGGCCGTGGCGGAAAAGCCACATATTCGAGTGATACCGAAACGGACTTTGTGGCGAACTTTTATGGCACCATACTCGGACTACCCATGGCCGCTCCGGTGACCACTGTCACCCTACTCCCAGGATGTCCTGATTTTCCAGGTATGAATAGTCGTCGAGAATATGCTCAGGCATACGTCCGGCGACGAGCTGACCGAGGACGGCGGAGACCGTGACGCGGGTGTCTCGGATGCAGGGCAGACCGCGGGAGGATTGCGGGAGGGTTGGAGGTGGTTTGGTCGTTGGGGTGGCCGGGTGGGGATGGTTGGTGGCAGGCTTCCTCGATCATGCTAGGTGATCATGTCGAGTGTGGAGGGAGAGGGCGTGGCCATGCCCAATGACCTGCTGCGTCGGGCACGGGAGAATGTCGAGTCGCCGAATGCCAGTGGGGACCACCTCTCGCGCCAGGAGTTGGCCGAGCTGGTCAATACGTGGGTGTTCGAGCACACCGATCACCATCGGCTGATCGAGCTGGACGCAAATTACATCGGGAAGTTGGAGCAGGGCCGGATTCACTGGCCCCAGGACCCGTTGCGGCGGGCGGGATTCCGGGCGGTGCTGGGGGTCAAGACCGACGCGGAGCTGGGTTTCCGCCGTCCCCGTCGGGGCCGCACTATGGTGAGAGGCGTGGACCGCCAGCACTTCATCCGCGCCGGGGTTAAGGTTGGCGCTGCTGCGGTGACGTGCAGGATGCCCTGCGTGCGGTCGGTGTCGCTGACGAGGCATTCAGCCACGCCCGCCCCGCTGAGGATCCGTCGTGGATGGCCTCCTATACCGAGTCCCGCCACATCGGCTTCGCCGGTAGCGCGTTGCGGGAGCTGGGCATGCGCGGCATGTACATCGCCGAATCCCGCGACCGGCTGAGCGCCTCTGTCGCCACCCGCCCCGCAGGCCGCGGCCGTACCGGCCATCAGCTCCAGCTCGCCCGTCTGATCATGGTCACCGGTGACCCCCGCGAAGCCACCGCCCTCGGCGTCCAAGCCCTGGACTGGGCAGCCCCCCTGCGCTCCGGCCACGTCCTCCACGGCCTGCGTGACCTGCGCCACCTCGCCGAACCCCACGCCAACCTTTCCGAGGTAGCCGACCTCCGCGCCCGCCTCCGCATCGCACTCACCGCCGCCTGACGCCACTTGATATCAGGTAGGACAGGTCTCCTGGTAGGGCAGTTCCCCGGTACGACGTGCCCACTCGTCAGGGCCCATGACATCTGGGGCGATAGCACAGGCCCGTTCCACCACATGATTCAGAAGATCGTTGAGCCCCGTGAGGTCCCACAGAATCACCACACCGTCGATGTCGTTGCCGGCGGTGGCCAGGGTTGCGCGACAGGGGCAACGGCGGTGAACGAAACTAGGAACGCGGCGCGACCAGCGCGGGAATGTCGATCCGCAGAGTGAAAGGCGCAGTCGTGATGAGTTCACCAGCGCGCGCCGGGCTTTCGAGGTATCCATCACCCGGCGCGCCGAGATGGAACACGGTGATCGACGGGGCAGGCGGATCGAGGTCCACGAGCCAGTAGTGCGCGATTCCCGCCTCCGCGTACTCGCACGGCTTGAGGTGCAGGTCGACATTGCGCGACCCCGGCGAGATGATCTCCACAGCGAGCAGCACATCCGACGCCGCCAGTCGCTGATCGCCCGCCCCGACCTTGGTGACCACGAGATTGGGCACCCGCACGATCGGCGGGTACGCCACACGCACCACGACTTCGACGTCGAGCAGGAAATCCCAACCCGAGGGCAGCTGCTCATCGAGCTGCCGAGCGAGCCGGTAAGCAGCCTGCTGATGTCGAAGAGCGGGCCGAGGAGACACCAGCAGAACGCCTTCCTGCAGCTCGTAGCGGTAGGTGTTGTCCTCCGGTAAAGCCGCCCACTCCTCCAGCGTCATCAACGCCCCGGGATCGTGCAGCGGCATGGCCATGACACGTCCTTGGCGGAATCGGCGGACAACGGCTGGTCGAGCACCCCAGTATGCCAGGCCGGACCGATTATTCGGACCAGGCGGCGCAGGATCGCCTCGTCGCTGGCGTTCAGCGGCCCGTGATCTTGAGCGTGGGACGCACGGTAACCACCCTCGCAAAGCTGGGCCGCTACTCGTGGGGAGAGATTGGCGTCAACAAGTAGCTTCACGCTGGGCGGGCTAGGGGCAAAGCCGTGTAGTTAGCGGGGCACGCCACCCACGACCTGCGCCACCTAGCTAGGCCGACGTTTCGCCGACACTCAGCAACCTCGCGCCACTCGACCTTCGGCACCTGCCCTCTATGCCGCCCCGCTACCCTGGGCCTTCGTTGAACCGCTCACCGATATCCGGAAATTCCGCTTTGATCACCTTCGTGATCTGGGGTCGTAGCATCGGCAGGCGATCCTGTACCAATCGCCCAGACCAACGACCACTCGATCGAGAAGTACTCGTGCACAGCGACGTTGCGGAAGTCGGTAATCCGTCGCAGGTCGGGGGCTCGGAACTGCTGACCTCCGTGCCCGCCTCCGCACCATGATCACCAGCTGACGCCACTCGCCCTCAACCAGGGCAGCTCTCCTGGTACGGCAGTCCCTCGGTACGACGGTCCCACTCCTCGGGACCCAGACCACCTGGGGCAATACCATAGGCCCGCTCCACCACATGATCCAGCAGATCGTTGAGCCCCATGAGGTCCCACGGGATCACCGTGGTGTCGTCCACCTGATCGCGATGCCGTCCGCCAGCGGTGACCGCATCGGCCAGGGCCGTCGGCTGGCCAGATCCAGCATGATCGCCGGACGCGCTGTTATTTCTTCAGGAACTCGGTCAGTTCGTCAGGTGTGAGGGCGGCCTGCCGCAGGATAGCGCGAAGTGTCCCGGTCGGCAGATCACGATTTCCGTGCAACGGGACCACCACCAAACCGGCGACGTCCGGTAGCCGCAGATAGTGGTGACTGCCCCGAACGTGGGTGAGTTCGAATCCAGCGTCTTGTAAGGCGCGGACCATGCGCGCTCCGCTGATCCTAGGTAGCCGGCTCAGGGCAGGGAGACCTCTAGCTCGACAATGCTCGGTTCGGGTCCGCCGGTCCGAGGGACTGGGATGCCCGTCTTGCCAGTCGCTTCGAGGTATCCCCGGATGGCCTCGCGAGTGTGATCCAAAGCAGCTTGCCGGGTCTCGCCGTAGGTCGAGAGGTGGCCGAGCGCCGGCACGTAGGTGACCCACACGTCATCTTCGGCGTCCCATTCGACGATGACGGAGAACTGCTGAACTGCCATGGCGGACACTGTAGCGGCTCCGGGCAGCCCGCTGGACGATCATCTCCACCTGGCACACGATCACCAGACGACACAGCGGAGTCGGGGTTGATCACAGCCCCGCCCGCAATGGTCGAGGACCTGATATCCGGCGGGTCGTGCTCACCGGTCGTCGAGGTTGTCACGGATCGCCGCCGCAGGACCGCACCGGCCATCAACTCCAGCTGGCTCGCCTGATCATGGTCACCGGCGACCCCGTGAAGCCATCGCCCTCGGCACCCAGGCCCTGGACTGGGCCGCCCCCCTGCGCTCCGGCCACGTTCTCCATAGCCCGCGCGACCTGCGCCGCCTCGCCGAACCCCACGCTGACCTCCTGAAGTCGCTCACCTCCGCGCCCGCCTCCGCTGACTTGTTGCGGCGGGCGCGGGAGAATGTCGAGTCGCCTAATGCCAGTGGGGATCATCTGTCCCGCCAGGAGCTGGCTGAGCTGGTCAATGCGTGGGTGTTTGAGCACACCGATGATCACCGGCTG
>JBOHHE010000395.1:0-6237 GCA_050700355.1 Pseudonocardiaceae bacterium | reverse complement strand
GTACTGCTCCGCCAGCCCCGGGCACCAAGCCGACCTTCCCGGTTCTGGGGGGTGTTGCGGTTGTACAGGTTCGTCGATGCGGCCGTGGTGCGGGTGGCCACCCATCCATCCGGGTTGGACGTTTCGCCGTGGCCGGACCTGGCTGGCGGGACGAGTGAGGATGTGGCGCGGTGGCGCCGCTGGCTGGAGCAGGTGTGGGCCCAGGACGCGATCGCGGTGGCCGTGGAGGTGGCCAGCCCGGTGCTGGCCCGCCGTGTCCGTGAGGTGTGCGCCGGGCACGAGCAGCGGGCCCGGCAGGTGCGGCGCGCGGTGGTGTCGGTGCTCCGATACGTGTTGCGAATGACGAGCCGGGCGACGCCATTCGGACTGTTCGCCGGGGTGGCGCCAGCCCGTTTCGGTTCCGGATTGGCGGTGCGCTATGGAGAGGATCACCACGCCGTGGCGCGGATTGACAGGGAATGGCTGGCAGGCGTGATCACGCGTCTGGAGACGTGCTCACAGCTGCGGCGTCGACTGCCGGTTGTGCTGAACAACCTGTCGTTTGTCCGTGATGAGAGGCTGGTGGTGGGCTGCCAGCAGCGGCCCGGCGGGTCGAGCCGGACCGCTCCAGCGGCGGTCTCGGTGCGGCACACCAGGGCAGTCGGGATCGTTATACAGGCCGCGCGGTCTCCTATCCGCGTCGGTGACCTGGGCGGAAAGCTGACGGCCGACTTCCCCGGGACACCCGAGTCGGTGATCGAGGGGATGCTGGCCGAGCTGGTGGCTCAACGCATCCTGGTCACCAGCCTGCGCCCGCCCATGACAGCGACCGATCCGCTGGCCTATGTCATCGGGGAGTTGACCGCGGTAGGCGCTGACGCGGTACCGCAAACAGCAGAGCTCTTCGGGCGGCTGCGCGAGATCCACGCTGAGCTGTCCCGGCGCGACCGTTCTTCTTCGTCTGCCGTGGGGCGTGACCTGAGAACCTCCGTGTCGCGGCGGATGGTGACCATCTCCACCACCGAGCGACCGCTCATGGTTGACCTCCGGGTCGACTGCGCCTTGGTCCTGCCGCAGGCGGTGGCGCGTGAAGCCGAAACCGCAGCGGCGGCGCTGACGCGCCTGACGCCGTATCCTTATGGCCTTCCGGCCTGGCGGGATTACCACACCCGATTCCTCGAACGGCATGGGATCGGCGCCGTGGTCCCCGTCCTGGAAGTCCTGAATGCCGATGCCGGGCTCGGGTTTCCCGCCGGGTATCGGGACTCGTGTCTGGAGCAACCTCAGTCGCCACTGTCCGAGCGCGATACGCGGCTGTTGGCTATGACACAGAACGCCACGATGGACCGCAGCACCGAAGTCGTTCTCGATGACTCGACCATTTCGGAGCTGATGGCTGAGGATTTCGCCAAGGCGCAGGTGCAGCCGCACACCGAGCTGTGCTTCCGCGTTCATGCGCCGACGCGGGGCGCGGTCGACCGGGGAGAGTTCACACTCGCCATCGGGGGGGTGTCCCGGGCGGCCGGAACCATGACCGGGCGGTTTCTCGACCTTCTCGACCCTCCGGACCTGGAGCGCATGATCGGCGCGTACTCGCGGTTACCCACGGTGAACGACCACGCGTTGCCGGTGCAGGTGTCGTGCCCCCCGCTCTACCCACGCACCGAGAACGTCGCCCGCGGTCCTGCGGTCCTGCCGCATCTGGTCACCCTGGCCGAGCATCACACCGGCGGCGGCGTGATACCGCTGGACGATCTCGCGGTGAGCGGCGACGCCCAGCGGCTGTACCTGATGTCGCTGTCACGGGGGCGGCCGGTGGAACCTGCGGTATTCAACGCTGTGGAGCTCACCAACTTTGCGCATCCGCTGCTGCGGTTCCTCTGCGAGATCAGCAAGGCGCGCGCCGCCGCGTGCGGCCCGTTCTCCTGGGGTGCCGCAGCTCGGTTGCCGTTTTTGCCCAGGGTCCGATACGGGCGCGCGATCCTGTCCCCAGCCCGCTGGATTCTGGCGGCCACCGATCTTCCGGGACGCGATGCGCCGTGGCCGCACTGGGTGGAGGGCGTGGCGCGGTGGCGAGGTCGAGCGATCGTGCCTGACGCGGTCTACCTGGGCGCCGACGATCGACGTATCCGGCTGGACCTGAACGAACCCGCCCACCTACACCTATTGCGGTCCGAGTTGGACCGCCACGGACGCGCCACCGTGCACGAGGCCCCGGACATCACCGCGTTCGGGTGGCTCGACGGGCGTGCTCACGAGATCGTCGTCCCCCTGGTATCCACCAGCAAGCCCGGGTGGTCCCCGATCCCTTGGCGGGCAGCCCCGGTCCGCGCGATCTCCTTGAACCACGGGCATCTGCCCGGCAACAGCGAATGGCTGTTCGTCAAGTTGTACGGCCACCCCGACCGGCACACCGCCATCCTCAGCCAGCTCCCCGCCCTGCTGTCCAGCTGGGATGAACCGCCACAGTGGTGGTTCCTGCCCTATCGAGATCCGGAGACCCATCTGCGGCTGCGGTTCCGGTTGCCCGATGTCGAGGCGTTCGGCCCGGCCGCCCGCCGGGTCGGTACCTGGGCCGCCGACCTGCGGCGCCTCGGTCTGATCGGGAACATGCAGGTGGACACCTACTACCCGGAAACCGGCCGCTTCGGTACAGGTGCGGCCATGGTTGCCGCCGAGTCGGTATTCGCCGCCGATTCGGCCGCCGCGGTCACGCAGCGGACACCTCACGCCCGGCCCGAGGCCGCCCACCCCCACGCCATCACCGCGGCCAGCCTGGTGGAGCTGACCGTGTCGTTTCTCGGAGACGTCGACGCCGGCATGCGCTGGCTGATCGACCACGTCGCCAAGGACCCCAGCCCCGCACCCGCCCGCGAGGTTCATGACCAGGCGATACGCCTGGCCGGCCCGCGCGGTCAGTGGGCCGCTGTGCGCGCCCTGCCCGGCGGCGAGCACATCGTGGCTGCGTGGGCGCGGCGCCGCACCGCACTGGCCACCTACCGCGAGACGATCACCGCCACCGGCGAGATCGACCCGATCTCGGTGCTGCCCGCTCTGCTGCACCTGCACAGCGTGCGGATGGCCGGAATCGGACCGGACACCGAACGGGCCTGCCACCGCCTCGCCCGCGCCGCCGCCCTGAGCTGGACCGCCCAAGCCCAAGGAACCCCGTGAGCCCGCGCCACCCACGCGCGCTCACCACGGCCACGACCATCGCCGAGCGCCTGATCGACCCCTGCACTATTCCCGTGTCCCTGAGCAAGCACCGCCCGACACCGCAATCGCTGGCCAACGGCGCCGCAGGCATCACCCTGCTCCACATCGAACGCGCCTGCGCCCACCAGGGCGACTGGACCACCGTCCACGCATGGCTCTCGGCCGCCGCGGGCGGCAACCTGAGCGCCGGGCCCAACTCCAGCTTGTTCCTTGGCGCCCCAGCTTTGGCGTTCGTCACTCACGCCGTCGCCGAACACACCAGGAAGTACCAGCGGGCACTGGCCAACCTCCACACGGCCACCATTGCCTTGACCCGCACCCGCCTGGACTACGCCCACGCGCGCATCAACCGGGGAGATCGCCCGGCACTGGCTGAGTTCGACCTCATCCGGGGCCTGACCGGTCTCGGCGCCTACCACCTGCGGTGCGACCCGCACCACGAGGTAATCGCCGCCGTGCTGGCCTACCTCGTCCGGCTCACCGAACCGCTCCTCGGCCGCACCGACGGACTACCCGGCTGGTGGACCGACCTCGCCCCCACCGGCCAGGCCACACCGGACTACCCCGGCGGGCACGGGAACTTCGGCCTGGCTCACGGCATCGCCGGACCCCTGGCCCTGCTGTCCCTCGCCCTGCGGCGCGGCATCGTCGTCGACGGGCACGCCGACGCCATCACCCGTATCTGTGCCTGGCTCGATGCCTGGCGCCAAGAACACTCTGCGGGTCCCTGGTGGCCGAGGACGATCACCCCAAACGAAGTCCACACGGGACGCACCCGGCAACCCGGTCCCCAACAGCCCTCCTGGTGCTATGGCACCCCCGGACTCGCCCGAGCCCAGCAACTCGCGGGCCTGGCCACCGGCGACGCCGGACGTCAACGGATAGCCGAGACCGCCCTGCTCGGCTGCCTGAGCGACCCCACACAACTCGCCATGATCACTGACAGCGGCCTCTGCCACGGGTCCGCCGGACTGCTGCACACCGCATGGCGGATGACCGCCGAGACCGCGGTCCCGGACATCGCGGCCCACCTGCCGCAACTCTCCGAAAGGCTGCTCATGCAGCTCCATTCGTCATCGCAGGGTGCCGAACTCCTCGACGGGAGCACCGGCGCCGCCCTGGCCCTGCACACCGCCGCCACCGACAACGCCCCGCTCTGCCACTGGGACGCGTGCCTGCTGCTCGCCTGAGCGCACGGAAGATCAACCAACGTGAACCAGGACGCTGCACCACGGCCCACCGGCCCGTCATGGCAACAGGTGTTCGTCCAGTTCGATGACTACACCGCCGCCGAACACATCGGCGTCGCGCACCTGGGTCCGCTGCTGAGCGACACCGAGGCAGCCGGACTCGTCGCCTCCTGGTGGTTCGTCAGGAAGGCACCGTGTTGGCGCCTGCGCTACCTGCCAGCCCACCATGGTGAGCAAGACGCGCAAGCATTTCTGTACCAATGGCTGGATGCTCTGCGTGCGACCGGCCACATCGCGCAGTGGATCGAGACCATTTACGAACCCGAAATCCATGCCTTCGGCGGAATCGCAGCAATGGACGTCGCCCACCACCTATTCCACCAGGACAGCCGACACATTCTCGCCTACCTCGGCAGCGACCACTCTGATACCAGCGCAGACCGCAGCGACAAGCGGCGAGAGCTGTCGATCCTGCTCTGTGCCACGTTGATGCGTGGCGCGGGACAGGACTGGTACGAACAAGGTGACATCTGGGCCCGCGTAGCGGAGAATCGGCCCTTACCGCCGGGGACGTCCCTTGATCGGCTGTGCGACAGCGGATCCGGCCTGCAACGACTGATGACCGTGGACGCGGGCCCAGCCAGCACGTTGGTGAGTCAGGATGGCCGACTCGCCCATCTCGCCGGCTGGGCTACCGCGTTGAACTCAGCAGGCACAGCACTGGGCGACCTTGCCCGTAACGGAACACTCCACAGAGGCGTGCGAGCCGTCCTCACCCACCACGTGATCTTCCACTGGAACCGGATCGGCCTGCCCTACGAAACCCAGAGCATTCTCGCGCACGCAGCGAAAGCAGTAATCCTGGGAAGATAACAAGCACGTGATCCGCTGCCCGCATTGGCACGACGCATCTTGCTTCAACGGCGGACCGAGGTGATCTCAAGTTCGAAATCAATTCCCGGAGCGTCAAGGCGAAGTAGCAGAGTCGGCCGAGCTGACCCCACCCGTGACGAAGGGGAAGATCACGGGTGGGACAACATCGAGCTGGTTTCTTCGGGTATGGCGGGCATCCGTCATACCCGCGCGCAGGCCGTTCTTGCACAGCCAGCCGACCACGTCGTAGGGCGAGCCCGCGTCGTAGAGCACTTCGAGGCCACCCTGGGCTATCCAACGCCCGAGGTATGGCTCCGAGGCGGCCGCCTCGGCTCCTCGATGCGGCCATGCGCTCAGGTCTACTGTCAAGGCGCCTACCTGTCTGCCGTCGACTTACGGCAGCGTATCCCCGCTGCGGATGTCGGATTACCCCGTTCCGGGCGCCCGGACCTGAGATGATCGCCGAGCTGGTCACTCGCCCACGCAGTAGGGTTGGCCGCACTTATCGACCCAGCGTGATGGCCGGGATGAGGGACGCAGGTATGGGTGTGCGGAGCTGGATCCGGAGTTGGCCCGCGTACCGGCAGCTGAGCACCGGGGATCTGCTGGGACGCGGGGTGGCGGCCAAGTCCGACAGCAGCCGCAGGCTGCGGGCGCGGACCGAGACCGCCGACCGGGTGGTGCAGTCGATCTGCCCCTATTGCGCGGTGGGCTGCGGGCAGCGGGTCTACGTCACCGACGAGCAGGTCACCCAGATCGAGGGCGACCCGGACAGTCCCGTCTCACGGGGCCGGTTGTGCCCGAAGGGCTCGGCGAGCAAGCAGCTGGTCACCGCGCCGACCCGGGAGACCAGGGTCCGCTACCGCCGCCCGCACGGCACCGAGTGGGAGGACCTGGACCTCGACACCGCGCTGGACATGATCGCCGACCGGGTGCTGGAGACCCGGCGGCGGACCTGGCAGGACACCGACGAGAACGG
>JBOHHE010000394.1:0-57702 GCA_050700355.1 Pseudonocardiaceae bacterium | reverse complement strand
GCTTGGTTGTCCTTGTCGCGCCGGTCGAGATCATAGATACCGGTCCGGATGAACACAGTGCACGCCGCATCACCATCGCGGTAAGCCTGCAAAGCCCCGTCCTTGACCATGGGACTGCGCAGCGGTGAAGTTCTCCTCATCTGTCCAGTGCGACCTGTTCGACATCGCCGGATCGACGATGGCCGACCAGTTCGGGCCACTCGCCGCGCTCGCCGCCTCAACCACAGCGGCCCAGTTCGCCACCTGCTGTGCCGCGAATTCCTGCGCCTGGCTCCACGCCGACCGCGCGGGGCCGGTCTGCTCGCCCACCGCCTGCCACGCCCGTATCGCGATCGCCTTGGCTTTCTCGGCGACGTCGGTCGAGGCTTCCCACGCGGCCTTCTCAGCGGCTTGCGCGTCCACCAGCAGACTGGCGAGTGAGGCCCGCCAGCGGGTGTCGTTGTCCGCAGCCCGCAAACGATAGGCCTCCAGGTCCAGCCGGGCGCCGAAGGCCCAATCGGTAGCGAAGAAGTCGACTAGATCACTGTCGGTCGCGCCGATGCGCACCGCATACGACGCGCTCACTCGCACCTGCTCGCCAGGATCGTTTCCGGCCAGGTTCCGGACAAAGACGCGGTCCGCCTCAACCAACGCCTTCGCCTGCTCGCCCTTGGCTTCCCGGAACTGACGGTCACGCCGCTGAGCAGTGGCGAACCCGCCGTGGGCGAACCACTCACGGTCGGCATCGTCGCGGCTGTTGACCGCGTGCTGCGCGGCAGCATGCACCTCGGGTGCGAACTCCGCGAGATAAGTGGCCAATACCCGCCTGGCGAAATCAGCATTGCGGGCCTTGCGCTCAGCCGCCAGCATGACCGCAAAGTCGTACCCGCCGGCCACGAACTGCTCGATGGCCGCGTCCGGAGCGCTGGACAACAGCGCCTGCCACGCCGCGATCCGCACCGTCGATCGCGGATCGGACTTGGCCAAATACTGAACCCAGACCTTGTCGGACGAAACGTCCTGATCCATGCGCAATGGCCCTCCTGATCCCATATCTGTCACGGCTTGCGCCCGTGGCTGGGGGGCACAGTTGCTGCCGGCTTTGTATTGATGCGTTAGGTACTCGTGGTGATACCGAAGCCGCTGCGGTAAGTGAAGATCTCGTCCTGCGAATTACGCCAGGTGACCACCCAGCTGCCATCTGAAAGGCTGATCATGGAGGGATCGGTGGCGGCCTCGTTGAGGTCCCGGGTCAGCCACGGACGGAAGACGCTGCCTGCGATGTCCTGCCCCGAGTTGTAGATCAGGCTTACGGTGCCGCGGACACTGATCTCCACGGTGCCCCGTTTGGTGAGCACCGCTGCTGGCGCCCCCGCCACCGTCAGGCCGTCGATGACTTGCCAGGTGCCGGGAAAGCCCGTGCTGGTCTCCCGCTGCGTACAGATTTTGCCCCCGGTATTGCGGGCGATCAGCTGGAGCTTGCCGTCGGGGTGCACGACGGCGGCGGCGGTCCCGGTGCCGTCGATGCCCCCGAGGGTGCGCCACTCGCCCAATGTCCCGCCCGCGAAGCGGGCGACCCGGAAGGAGTTGTCGGTGTGCCGGGCGACGACCTCGCATCCGTCGCCGCTGCGCACCACGGTCAGGTCGCCGGCCAAGCCCTGGCCACCGACCTGACGCCAGGCGGTGAAGCTGCCGTTGGGGGCGGCCTGCTGGCGGTACCAGAGTGTTCCTTCCACGTCGACCGCAAACGAGGCAAGCAGCTTGTCATCGCCTTGGACCAGCACCGGATCGCTGAGCAAGCGACCTCCGTGCAGGCCGATTCCTGCTTGCCACGCGCCGTTCTCGACTGCCTGGGTTTTGCTGCGGACGTCGGCGTCGTCATGGCTGTGCGCGTGGACTTCCAGTTTTCCGTTTTCGTGCCTGGCGACGGCGGGTTGACCGGTGAACTGGGAGTAGTCGGAGAAGACCTGGCGGTCGATGCTTCGCAGATCGTCCGCGCGTCGCTGCTTGGCGTGGGTGAGGCCGCCCTGGCTGTTGACGTAGAAGTAGTTCAGCATCCCGTCATCGCCCTGGATCGGCGTGTTCCGGGCATCGAACCGGGGGGTGATGGTCGGCCGCAACGGCGTGGCGAAGCCGGTGAGCCTGCAGTCGTCGGTGGTGGCGACGACATCGAGTTCGCCGAACCAGCCGTGGCCGACGAGCGTGCCGACGTTTCGAACCCAGGTATTGGTGTCCTCGAAGTAGCGGTACCAGAGGAGTTCACCGCCATTGTCGGCCCGAGTGCCGTAGAGGATGTCGCCACCAGGCGAGAAGATGCGATTGAACATTTGCCAGCCGTGACCGACCGGTAAATTGTACTGCGGGAACCGGTCGGAGCTTGCGTGGTATCGGAAACGAAATAGGACGCCATCCGGTTTACGCGCGTACAGGACGCCGTCGCCTGCCGCGACGAGCAGATCGTACTGGTCCCAGCCGGTGTCGATGACCTTGCCGCCGCCGGTTTCCGGGGTCCAACCATTAATGGCGTCATCCCAGATGAAGACCTCCAAGTGCCCTGCATCGTTGATTTCATACAGTCGTCCCTTTTCGTCGACCGTCACCTTGTTGCGGTGTTCGGCCTGCGAGTAGCGGCTCCATCCGTTGCCGACGACGCGGTAGTGAGCGCCACCCTCGAAGGTGTCCCAACCACTGCCGTTCCACCGGTAACGGCGTAGCTCGCCGGTGTCGGCGACCATGAGGTAGACGACACCGCCCGGACCGGCCAATGTGCGGCCGATGTGCCAGCCCCTGCCGACGTCGGACTGCTTCGCCCCCAGTCGTAGTGGCCGTTCTCCGGCTCGTTGTGCGGGAAGACGAAGAAGCTTCCGCTCGGCGTGACGCCGAGCACAGTCACCGCTGCGTTGCACGTGAGCGTCGGTGCCGCCGCGGTTCCGCCCGGGGCAGGAGTCTCGGCGATACGGTTGTCGTCGTTCATGGTCTGCTCCTTGGCGGCTGGTCTTGAGGCCCGGCTTTGTTCTCGACGGTATTAAGACAAGCGCGGAAATCGCTCAGATACGAGCTGAACGAGATTGAACGCGGGACTCCCCGGTGGCTCACCGCGACCGTGCCAGCCATACCCCGAGTAGGTCCAGGCGACGCGTTCCAGCCTGCGACCAACGCACAGGGACCGAGCGGAGTCGCTGAGTCTATGCTCTGGACGCGGGTCGGGGACTTGTTCGGGCAACCCTTATTCAGGAGCAGATGTGACGCTGAGCCTGGGCGCGCTCATCGGCCACTACACGGTGCTGGAGCATGTCGGCGCTGAGGGGACGACCGCCGAGGTCTATCGCGGGCGAGATGAGCGCAACGATCGGGTCGTCGCGCTGAAGCTGCTTGCCGGGACAAGTGAACTAAGCAAGCGGGAAGCCCGCGCGGTGCTCATGCTCCGTCATCCCAATATCGTGATGACGCTCGACGTCGTCGAGTACAACGGGCGGCCCTGCCTGGTCCAGGAGTGGATCGACGGGGGAAGTCTGGCGGCCGATCTGGACCGCGTCGGCCGACTCAGCGGCCAGGACACCGTACTGCTGGGCCGCGATGTGGCGTCCGCCTTGGCCTACGCGCACCAGCACAACATCCTGCACCGCGATATCACGCCCTCGAATGTCCTGCGCACCGTCGGGGGTACCTACAAGCTGACGGATTTCGGAGCATTCGGCCAACTCCAGGAGCGTACGAGACTGACGAGTGCTGGCCAGATCGCCGGAACGCCGCTGTACATGTCTCCGGAGCAGATCACCGGCGTATCGCAGTCGGCGGCGTCCGACATCTTCGGACTCGGGCTGCTGCTGTATCGCTGCCTGCACGGCCACCTGCCCGACGAGGCGGCGGCCTCGTACCTGCAACTAGCCGCTACCCGGCTGCGGAATCCGATCAGCGTGCCGCCGTCACTCTTGCAGGGACTGCTCGAACGCTGCCTGGCCCTCGATCCGGCGCGGCGCCCACAGTCCGCGATGGAGGTACTGACCGCGCTGGATCAGATTCCGCTGATTCTCCCTCTTCCTCCGGCACGCGCTGAGGCGGCGGCTCCCAGGTACCGCGGTATTCCTTCTCAACCATCGTCACCCGGGGCTGCACCCCCTTCACCGGAGGCCGCGTTCCCACCACCGGATGTCCCGCTCCAGCCAGGCGCATCGTGGAAGATCGAGGACTACCAAAGCGACGCCTTGCCGCGAAGGCGGCAGCCTGTTCTGAGAGGGCAGGCGCCGGCGATCCTGCTGGCGCTGGCTGGTGTCGCACTCGTGGCCGGTATTGGGCTGCTCGGTCTTGACAGCGCTCTGGTGCGGATAGGCGCGGGCCTCGTCATTACCGGCGTCGCCCTCGTCGGGGCGCAGCGGATCCGCCGCCGGTGGGCCAGCCGGGCGCCCGAGGCGGAACGAAAAGCGGCCACCATCTTGTTCGGTGCCGGTCAGCGTGCGGAACTCACCCAGTCGTTGATGATTGAGGTCGACCAGATGGTCCGAAACCTCAACTCACTCGACGCCAAGATCCTCGGTATGACCGTAGTGGCGATGATCAACGAATATGAGGCGGCAAAAGAGTCGTCGGAGCGCCAAACGGCACTCCTGAACGTGGTGCTGCTGATGGAAAAACTCCAAGTGAGGTTCTCGCCCTGGCATATCCGGCACAAAGACGCGATCGCCACCGGCGTCGCCGTTGTCGGTGCCCTCGCTGGCGTGGCCGGCGTGGTCAGTGGTTTCCTGGGCTAAACGGCAGGATTGTGGCCCTCGGCTTGTTGTCATCGCAATCTGTTGCACACTAATAACGCGCAGTGAACACCCGGGTGAGGCTTGACTATGCCGAACGACATGAGGAAGGTGGACGGAGAGCCACATCCACCGTGGATCCATCATTTCGCATCAGTAGTCTTCAGCGGCGGACTTTACTTGGCGAACGTCTCGCGGGCGTAGCTGTTCTTGCGAGAGTGGTAACGATCGCTACGGACCCGGATGCTATGACCCCCGGAGTTGACGCATGACTTATCTCGAACAGTATGACTCCCTCCGTGACGACCAGGCGAAAGTTCAGCTCGTCAACCGTTGGATCCGAACCGATGATTGGCGGCCTTTCTTCAAGGAGCTTCGCGCACGGCGTCCGATCTTCGTGACTCCGGCCTACACACTCGTGGCTCGGTTCTCTGATGTGCAGGAAGTTCTGTCAAGCCCAAAAATCTTCTCCGTCCGTTTGTACGCGCCACGCATGGACCCGGTTGTCGATGGGCCACTCATGCTTTCCCGAGACGAACAGGACGTCAACCGGCGCGATAAGGGCATCATGCAGGCGATGCTCCGGATGGAAGATCTTCCCGCAGTGCGACAGATGGCGGGCCGGTTTACCGACGAGGCCCTGCAAGGGGGAACCCCGGACGGTCGGCAAGGGGGAACCCCGGACGGTCGGATCGAAGTCGTGAGCCGGCTCGGACGCTACGTTCCCACCCGAGTGTGCGGTGATTACTTCGGTTTTCCTGGACCTGACCTCAAGACGATGTACCGATGGTCCAAAGCGATGCAGTGCGACATGTTCAAGAACTTGCAGAACGACCCAGCAGTCCATGAGGCGAATCTCCAGACCGGAAAAGAAATGATGGCGTATCTGGGTGACCTCATGAAGGAGAAACAAGTCGCGATCCGTAAGGCCGATTCGAACCCGCCGCGGGACACGTTCAGCCAGCTCCTCCGGACTCAATTTCCGCCGGAGCTCGGTTTCGATAGAAATCGGATTCTGGCCAACGTCGGCGGCCTCCTGATCGGTATTGGTGAAACCACCGCGCAAGCGATCGTACAAGCGCTGGAGCAGATTCTGGCGCGCCCACAGATCAAGCAGGAGGCGATCGAAGCCGCTGGCGAGCCGACATCGGACCGTTTCGATCGGTACGTATGGGAAGCGCTCCGATTCAACCCCATCAACCCGCTGGTTTTCCGATACTGCGAGAGTGACTACAAGCTGGCGGTCGGATCCGCTCGAGAGACGACCATTGCCGCGGGGACGACTGTATTCGCCTTGACCGCTTCGGCGATGTTCGACGAGGATGTCGTCCCGGATCCGGACAGTTTCATCCTCGACCGCCCTGGCTGGCCTGGCTTCACGGGACTGCATTTCGGTTACGGCCACCATGCCTGCTTGGGTCGGTATATCGGAGGTGTGATTATCCCCGAGGTCATTCGCCGAGTGTTGCTGCTCCCGTCGGTACGGCTGCTCCCTGCGCCGGAAGGGAGCATAGATTTCCAGGGTGGACCGTTCCCCGAGCGGTTCGTCATCGGTGTCGGATCGGATTCAGGAAAGTGATGACAGAAAACAAAGGGGCGAGCGGGAGAAGCACGGTCAACGACGGTGTGGCCAACCGCGTCGAATTTTATATCACCACGCATTTCGCTCCGGTCTGGCGGCTCATCCAACTCAGCCCGACAGCGCGCCGCCAGGTGAACCGTGCGCTCATCAATCGAGCCATTCTGAAGATGCCCACGCGGCCGAATCCACTCAGTACGATGACTCCGTACACGTCCTGGGCCTCCCTGACCGATCGCACATTCGACGGACGGCATCTGTCGCCGGTGCCCACGGACCGACAATATCCCGACGTCGCACAGACGGCGGATCTCTTCACCCGCCGAGCCGACACGATTCTGTGCCCTAAGTCAACGGTACTTTTCGCGTACTTTGCGCAGTGGTTCACTGACGGATTCCTGCGCAGCGACCGCAGCGTTCCGGTGGATCCGAGGAAAAACACGTCGAATCACGATCTCGACCTGAGCCAACTCTACGGCCCCAACGCGGAGGTGACGTGGCTACTCCGTACCCATAAAGGTGGTACGCTGAAGAGCCAGTCCATCGGTGGTGAGGAGGTGCCTCCTTATCTCTGTGTGAATGGAGTCGTCAAACCCGAGTTTCAGGGACTTTCGGTGGTGAATTTCGACGACCTCGCCGTTTCGCAGAAGAATGGGCTCTTCGCGATGGGGGGTGATCGGGCGAACTCCCAGGTGGGCTACACGATGCTCAATGTCTTATTTCTCCGGGAGCATAATCGAGTTGCTCGGCTGCTTGCCGGGGCGTACCCGAGGTGGGACGATGAGCGACTTTTCCAGACTACTCGAAATATTCTGATCGTCGAGCTCGTAAACATCGTGGTGGGGGAGTACATCAACCACATAACGCCTTATCATTTCAAGATTTTCCCCGATCCGTCCGCCTTTGTGAACGAACGGTGGTACCGGCAGAACTGGATGGCGGTCGAGTTCAACCTGTTGTACCGCTGGCATGGCCTGGTTCCCACGACCCTGCGTGTCGGTGGAGAGGATCTGCCACTCGCGGCGACCCTGTTCAACAACGAAATCCTGGTCAAGCGTGGCATGGCTGGGTTGTTCGAGGATGCCTCGAACCAGCGGGCTGGCCGGATTGGGCTCTTCAACACGGATCCAGCGCTCCGCGAGGTCGAGGTGCAGAGCATAGTGCGGGCGCGCCAGGTTCAGTTGGCCACCTACAACGATTACCGCGCACTGTGCCGCTTCCCCCGGGTCACCGAGTTCGACCAGATCTCCGGTGACCCGGAGGTGCAACAGGCATTACGTCGGCTCTACGGGAAGGCCGAGAATGTCGAGTACTATACGGGCCTGTTCGCCGAAGACCTCCGTCTCAATTCGGCATTACCGCCGCTGATCGGACGGATGGTGGCGGTAGACGCCTTTTCCCAAGCGTTCACCAATCCGCTGCTCGCACCGCAGATCTTCAACGAGAAAACTTTCTCCCCGCTGGGTATGAGGCTGATCCAAAATACGAACACGCTGTCCGACGTCGTGCATCGAAACACGCCAGGTGACGCACAACGCTATTTCATCGCGATGACCCGCCGGGACTGGCGCCGCGATGCCCCCGCTACACCGTTCAGCGGGTAATCAAATGGCCTGGGTGCCGGGACCCAGGGTGAGCTTGGCCAGCAGATCCCGGGCCTGCTCGGCATGCCGAGGCAGGCACAGCACGTCGTAGCGACCGGCCACGAGCTGGCTGGCCGAGGCGAAGTCCCGACGGCCGCGAGTGGAGGCGTAACCGACTGCGGCAAACACCATCCCGAACAGCACCCCAGTACCTACCCCGACCATGATCGGCACTAACCCCGTACCGGCTTGACTGGCGAACAGGCTGAGCAGCACTCCGACGAACAGACCGAACCAGGCACCCGACGCCGCTCCCTGGGCCAGCACTATTCCCCAGCTCAGGCGACGTAACACCCGCTCCACCAACATCAGATCCACCCCGACGATGGTCACGTCGGCCACTGGAAACTGGTGGTCGGCCAAGTGGTCCACCGCGCTCTGGGCCTCGGCGTAGGTGGCGTAGGAACCGATCGGCCAGCCGGTGGGTGGGGTGGGCAAACCGGGCATCTGCCGTTGGCTCCCGAACGGGCTGGACATGGGACAGGACCTCCTCAGCTTCGGGAAGCATACTCCCGCAGCAGTCCCTTGCTGATGATCGCCTTCTGGATCTCGCTGGTGCCCTCGCCGATGAGCAGGAACGGCGCTTCGCGCATCAGCCGCTCGATCTCGTACTCCTTGGAGTACCCGTATCCACCGTGGATGCGGAAGGCATCCTCGGTGACCTCCTTGCAATACTCGCTGGCCAGCAGCTTTGCCATCCCGGCTGCCACGTCGTTGCGCTCGCCGGAGTCCTTGAGCCGGGCGGCGTTGACCATCATCAAGTGTGCGGCCTCGATCTTGGTCGCCATCTCGGCGAGTCGAAACGCCACTGCCTGGTGCTGTGCGATCGGCTTGCCGAACGTCTTGCGGAGCTGGGCGTAGTCGACCGCGAGCTCGAAGGCGCGCAACGCGATACCGCAGGCCCGAGCGGCGACGTTGACCCGACCCACCTCGACGCCGTCCATCATCTGCGCGAAGCCCTTGCCGGGAGCGCCGCCGAGTACCTTGTCGGCGCCGATGCGGTAGCCGTCGAACACCAGCTCGGTGGTGTCCACGCCCTTGTACCCCATTTTGTCGATCTTGCCGGGGATGTGCAGCCCCGGCGCTACCTCACCGTAGCCGGTCGGCTTGTCCACCAGCAACGCGGTGAGGTTGCGGTGCGCCTTCTCGGCGCCCTCCTCGGTCCTGACCAGGGTGGCCACCAGGTTCGACGTGGCGCCGTTGGTCAACCACATCTTCGCGCCGTCGACGACGTAGCCGTCCCCGTCGCGGCGCGCTCGGGTCTTGATCGCCGCGACGTCCGAGCCCAGTTCCGGTTCCGACATGGAGAAGGCGCCGCGCACGCTGCCCTCGGCCATCCTGGGCAGGTAATGCTGTTTCTGCTCGTCGGTGCCGTGGTGGCGAAGCATGTGCGCCACGATGAAGTGGGTGTTGATCACGCCGGAGACGCTCATCCAGCCGCGGGCGATCTGCTCCACGACCAACGCGTAGGTCAGCAGCGACTCGCCGAGCCCACCGTACTGCTCGGGGATGGTGAGCCCGAATAGGCCCATCTCCTTCATCCCGTCGACGATCTCCTGCGGATAGCTGTCGGAGTGCTCCAACTCCTGGGCGACTGGGATGATTTCCTTGTCCACGAAGGTCTTGACAGTGGCCAGGATCTCCCGCTGGATCTCGGTGAGACCGGCCGTCTGAGCGAGTCGCGCCATGTGCGGGCACCTTTCTTCGCACGGCACCGGATCTTCCCGGCGCTGGGTTACTCGTCAGTATGCGCTTTCCGGAGGGCTCCACTTCTCGCCGCGCTGCATGCCGATGGCCCGGCCCTGCTCGGCGACGACCAGCGCCATCTTGCGGGACGCCTCGTCGATCATCTCGTTCCCGAGCATCGCGGCGCCGCGCTTACCCCCGGCTTCGGAGGTGAACCACTGATACGCGTCGAGGATGTTCTCGGCGTGGTCGTAGTCCTGCTGGCTCGGCCGGTAACTCTCGTTGGCGGCGTCGATCTGGCCGGGGTGCAGTACCCATTTGCCGTCGAACCCCAGCGCGGCTGATCGTCTGGCAATGCGTCGGTAGCCCTCGGTGTCCCTGATCTGGAGGTATGGCCCGTCGATGGCCTGCAGGCCGGCTGCCCTGGCCGCCATCAGGATCCGCATGAGGATGTAGTGGTAGGCGTCCCCGGTGTCGTAGCCGGGCGGCTGCTCGCCCACCACCAGCGTCCGCATGTTGATCGAGGCCATGAAGTCGGCCGGACCGAAGATGATCGTCTCCAGCCGGGGCGACGCAGCGGCGATCGCGTCCACCTCGACGAGCCCTCGGGCGTTCTCGATCTGCGCCTCGATGCCGATCCGGCCCACCTCGTAGCCCATCGTCAGCTCGATCTGGTGCAGCGTCATATCCAGCCACTGGATCTGCGCGGCACTCTGCACCTTGGGCAGCATCACGGCGTCCAGGTTCGACCCGGCCCCCTCCACCACCTCGATGACGTCACGGTAGGTCCATTCAGTGGTCAGGTCGTTCACCCGCACCACACGGGTTCGGTCTTCCCAGCCGCCCTCGTTGAGCGCGTCGACGATGATCTTGCGGGCGCCCGGCTTGGCCAGCGGGGCGCAGGCATCCTCCAGATCCAGGAAGACCTGGTCGACCGGCAGACTCCGGGCCTTGTCGATCATCTTGGGGTTCGATCCCGGCACCGCCAGGCACGAGCGGCGCAGCCGGAGCGGACGGGTGACGTGAGCTGTGCGCATCGGTTGCGGCCTCCTCCTGGTGGCGCCGGGGATATCCGATGCTGACACGCGGATCCGGGCGCGGGGAGCCTGCGTGAGGGAGGTCTCAGGCCCTGTGACGTGCTGTTATGGCTCTACTACCCTGCGCTGGTCGGCTATGGGCTCACCCGATCGCGCTATCATCCACAGGGGCGGTGCGGCCGAACCCGTGATACGGCTCGATGTGCGGGGGTTCATGTGAAATCGACTTCCGCTGGTAGGCGTGGGCGCAACAACGTATCCCCACGGCATGCTGGCCGTTTTGACGGCCTGCTGTGGCAGGGCTTGGTGTTCGGATCGCGGTTGTTCCGGCAAAACGCCGCGGTTCAACTCCGAGCGATCGAGGGGCTTGTTCGGCACGGTGCGCCGAGCTGGCCGGACAGCCGGCGGGAGTCGCTGGCACAGCAGCTGGGCGTGATTTCCACTGAATTTCCCGACGCCGCCGCCATGGCGTTACTGCAAATCCATCAGCCCGAGCCGACCCGGGTGCCGAGCCATATTCGGGAGGCCATCGAGCGTGCCTGGGTGACTCAGGCTGATCGCGACCGGTTCGACCACACCTGGGATGCATTGACCCGAATGCTCCCGAAGGGGGAGGACTTTCTGATCGGCTCGCTCATTAACGTGGTACGCGAGCTCGGCCCGGATCGGATCGCGCTGAATTTCCGTCGCGGCGCATATCATCGGGCGCAGCTGCGGCTCTCCCGGGCCGGTCCGGCTGAGGGTATGGGTAAAGCCCTGGAACTTCTCGAACTTGTCATGTTCCCCGAGGCGGACGGGCCACCCCCGGCGTACTGGCAGTGCCTGCTCGGGGATATGGCCCGAGACCGCGGCGACACCGCCGAGGCGATCCGGAGATACCGGGCGGCTGTCGAAGCAGGGCAGGCCGTAGCCCGGCCCCGGCTGGCTTATCTGCTCGCTCTCGAAGGCCACCGGCTGCTGCACCACGGCGAACTGCCACTCGCCATCGAGTATCTGAGTGCCGCGGAATCCCTGAGCGCAGACCCGGACTACCAGCTGTTGGCCGTGCTCGCGCGGCTGCTCGGCCGGTACGGCGCGATCAAGGACATCATCCGGGATCTCATCGGGCTGCGCGACAAGATCACAGCCACGGCGACGGTGGACTTCTGGATCGGCGTGGCCCAGTTCGAGGCCGGGGACTACGTCGCGGCTGCCTCGACCTTGCGCCGCGGTTTCGGCGCCGAGCAGCCCGCAACTGATCTGCCCGCACTGACCGCGGTGCGCACCGTGTTGTTGCAGATCGCCGAAGGAGGCGAGGACGGACTCGTCGCCGGGGCGCGCGAGCTGCTGAACCGCCACGGCACCACCTGGGCGCAGCGGTCGCCGCTATCCTTCGATGCGGTGATCACTGACGTCGCCGATCGGGATCCAGCACTGTTGTTCCGGTTGGTTTCGGGGCTGGGAGAGCATGTGCAGCTGAGCAGGCCGACGCGGATGATCGCCGCGCATGCGCTGCTGCGCAGTGCGATAGCGGCGAGCGAAGCCGGCCGCGCACTGAATCGGCTCGAAGTGGCTGAGCGCTTGCTGAGCGGCCGTTGACATGGATGTACTCGGAATGGAAGGCGACCGCTTCGAGGCCACGCTGCTCGTTGCTCTCGACAACTTTTCGGCCGCGGTAGCCGCTGCGATCGAAGCGGGGGCCGGCTGCATCGAGCCGTCACACGTGCTCATCGCGCTGGCCCGGATACCGGGCGGGCCGGCGAACTCACTGTTCGCCAGGAGCGGCATTCCGATCGACGTGTTCGTCGACGCATTGCGCCGGGAGGCCGATCCGGATAGTGCGGACCTGGTCATCGCGTTCACTGTGGACACTGTTTCAGCAGCCACCCGGGCGGCGTTCGCTGATCTGGCCCGGCAGGGCGCTGGAGAGCCGATCGGGGATCGCACGATGATCGCCGTCCTGCTGGCGCACCTCGAGCCGGTCGCCAGGAAACTGCTGGTGGACTACGGCGGGGTGGACCTCACCCAGTGGCTGGCCGAGGTCGCCACCGAACCGCCCAAGCCGCTGGACCTGTTCACGACGGATGGACAGATGGTCCTCGAGGCGTTCACGCCTGGTGCCCAACGGGTGCTGTCCACCTTGGTGGCACAGGCATCGGCGCTCGGCATTCGCGAACTGAGCACGCTGCTGCTGCTGCACGCGATGGCGGTGGCGCCGAACGGTCTGCTCGCGCAGGCCTGCCGGTTGCAGCGGCAGAGCCTGCCTGAGCTGCGTACCCAGGTGCTGCGATTGCTGAGTAATGGGATGCCTCGACCGGAAGTCGACGTCACGCTGGTGGGTGACGCGATCGGGCCGTCGCTTCGGCTAACCCTGGAGAAGGCTGCGGTTCATGCCGCCGGGCGACGCGCTGACCTGCTCGGAGAGCAGGACCTCCTTTTCGCCCTGCTCGATTCCTCGGTCGGCCCGACCCAGGAAGTACTGCGGACGGCTGGCCTTGACCTCGGTGAACTGCGACAGTACGTCTCCCTCGATACCGCGTCCCCCGAGCCGGAGCCGGTCGCGACACCGGAACCGGACTCGGTCGAGAGGTCACTGGAGTGGCTCCGGGATAATCTCATCGGTCAGGACAACGTCCTCGACCTTCTGATACCACGGCTGGAACTGATCAAACGAGCTGCCCGCCGAGGCTTCCGGATGGGAGAGCGACCGCTGGCGACCTTCCTGTTCTGCGGTCCGAGCGGTTCCGGTAAGACGATGACCGCGCGCTTGGTGGCAAAGGTGATCTACGGGTCTCAGGATGAGCTCATCATGTTCGACATGGGCCAGTTCAACTCCCGGCATTCGATGAACAACTTCATCGGTGCATCGCCAGGGTACGTCGGTTTCGGTGCGGGTCAGCTGACCAACGGCCTGCGGCAGAACCCCCGCCGGGTGTTGCTCTTCGACGAAGTCGAGAAGGCTCATCCGCTGGTACTGGACGCGCTGCTGCGGCTGCTCGACGAGGGCCGGGTGAACGACCCGGCCGGTCCGGTATGCGATGCGCGCGACTCGGTCGTCGTGCTGACCTCGAACCTGGGCACTAAGGAGTTCGATCTGCTCGGCAGGCGCCGGGCACTCGAAGCCTTCTTTCGCCCCGAGTTCCTCAATCGCATCGATGAAGTGATCTTGTTCTCTTCATTCGGACCCGCGGAGCTGGAGGCGATTGCGGTCGTGGGTCTGCGGCGACTGGCCGCTGAGCTGTACTCCGGTCTCGGCGTGCAACTGAGCTGGGATGCCGGTGTGCCCCGCCACCTGGTGCGGACCGCGACCAGGTGGCGGGTCGACGAGGCGGCCCGGGGCGTCAACAGGTGTGTCGACGAGGTCCTGCAATTGGTGTTGCGGGCGCTGGACGACGCCGAGGACGGCGGAGGGGTGCTCAAGGCTGTCCGCGTCGTGGTCGAGGACGACGATCGGCTCGCTGTGGTGCGCGCTGATGTCTGAATTGCTCGATCGCCGTTATCTGCTGCGCGAACAGCTCGGTGCCGGGGCGTTCGGCCAGGTGCACCGAGCTGAGCACCGGGTACTGGGTGTGACCCTGCGCCAGGTCGCGGTCAAGCTGTTCACCATCGATACCGCGTCGGGTGATGTCATCGAGGCGATCCTCACCGAGGCCCTGACCGTGATCCAGGCCCTCGACCGGTGCCCGGATCCGATCGTGCGAGATCGGTTCGTGATCTGCTACGACGCCGGGATGGGTGAGCGTCCGTATCTCGTGATGGAGCTGGCCAGGAGGGATCTGGCCGGGCAGCTCGCCGCCGCTGTGCTGCCGGTGGCCACCGCCACCGCCTACCTCCGCCAGATCTGCCAGGGTGTCGCCTTCCTGCACGAGCTCAAGGTGGTGCATCTCGACCTCAAACCGGCCAACGTGCTGGTGTCCGCGGCGGGCTCGCTGAAGATCGCCGATTTCGGCTGCGCCGCACCTATGGCGAAGCTGGTGCGTCGAGCATCGATCGGCGGGACGTTGCTCTACCAGCCGGCCGAGGTACTCGCGCTTGAGCAGGCCGGCCCGCCTGCCGACGTCTATGCCCTGGGACTGATCTGCTACGAGATGCTCACCGGTCAGCTCCCCGAGCACCATCGACTCCGTGCGGCCTCCGGTGTGCTGGGTGGCAAACCGGACATCTCCGAGCTCGTCCGGTTGAAGCTGCGGCCGGTGCGTCCACCCAGCGCGCACAATCCCGAGGTCGAAGGTCACCCGTTGGAAGCGGTGGTGCTGCGGGCACTGAGTCCGTTGTCCTCGGATCGTTATCCCGACGCCGGTGCCATGCTGCGGGCGTTGGAGGCAACCGCCGAGGAAGGTGTGTCGGCGGCGCCGCCGGAATCAGCCACCCAGCGGATCGAGGCGTTGCTCCAACACCTTCGCCGAGCCGTCTCCCGGGATGACCTGGAACTGGCCGGCCGGCTCGGCGATGAGGCGTTGCAACTGAACCGCTCGCTGCCGGATCCGGCCATGATTGCCGAGCTCTACGTGGCGCTGGTCAAGGTGGCACTGCGCGGCGGGAACCGGACGGCCGCTCAGGAGCTGGCTCGGGAGGGACTGCGCAGGCGGCGCTGCACGGCGACCCATGCCGCGATGGCCGACGCGTTTGCCGGCTCCGACCTGGGCCGGAGTTTCGCCAAGTTGTCCCAAACGGCGCCGCCGACATGAGCCATCCTGGCGAGATGAGCGTCCGGGATGAGGACCTGGCGGCCCTGCGGACCATAGCCTGGACGCTCCGATCGAGGATCGAGGCACTTGACCCCCTCGCCCTGGGCTACGCGTATCTGTGGCAGAACGAGGAGCTGCAGCCCTGGAGCTCCGCAGCCGAGAACGCGTGGTCGCGGGCGGACCGCGATGAGGTGTGGACGGTGCATCACCTCGCGGTGCTGCACCATGCCCAGGCCTACGATCTGGAGAATGAGTCCGGCGTCGAAGCGGCCCGGCCGCACTGGAAGAAGGCGCTCGAACACTGGGCGTGGCTGTACCGCAGTGACTTCTTCTGGGCGGCGATGACCCGGCACCTGACCGAGGCCATGGACCGCCCGCCGCCCGAGGAGGTCATCGCCACGGCGCGCGAACGGCTGCCGGCCGACCTGCTCGCCGTACATATCCGGCTGGCGATCGAACACCGGTTGAATGATCCGGCGACGGCGCGTACCCATATGGCTCTCGTGACGGGGTCGGCGTTCCCGCCGGATGCCATCGCGGCGGCTCGCCGGAGTCTCGTCCCCGATCTGGACAACCGAACCGCCCAGGAGGTGAAGCGGGTCAAGTTCGGCGCGCCGTTCGACGACATCATCGCCTGGTTGCGGATCGATCCGACGAATCCACATTTTCTGCGCAGCCTGCTTTATCTGTCCAACAACTGGGCCAAGTTCCTCGTCAGCAAGGAACGCTGGCATACCCCGCTGGGTGAACTGCTCGATCAGGTCGAGGCCATCCTGGTGCCTGCGCTGCCACAGCTGGGAGAGGAGTTGGACGGTCTGCGCGGCGAACTCGCGCGGTACGAGTCCTGGCGCGGTTTCTGGCTCCTGCATTCTGTTCCAAAGGCCGCGCCGGACGCGACCCGCAGCATACTGCGCTCGGACCTGCAGTCCGCCGGTTCGGCCGCAGCGCATTGCCGTAAGGCTCTGGAGCTGGATCGGACGTTGGCACTCGATGGTTACCACGACGTCAGCAAGGATCTCGCCGAAGCGCTGACCCTGATGGCGGAGCTGTCGCTGCGGCTCGGGCAGGACGGCCCCGAGACCGAGGCATACCTGCGGGAGGCATTGCAGTGCAAGCCCGAGCACTCCGACGCCGCAAATCTGCTCGCTCGTGTCTTCCCGAGCCGGGTTGAGCGCAGCGCGGGGCAACAGAGCCTGACCCGTACGGGGTCCGGGGACACTGCCGGCATCGATGCGGATTCAGTGCAACAGGCTATTCTACGCGGTGATCCGGCTACGGCGGTGGGGTATTTCGAGTTTCTGTCCAGAAACGCCTTGAACTTACAGGCATGCGCGGCGATCGAATGCCTCTATCCGCCCATCCGGGCGGCGGTCCTGGATATACTGACGTTGTCGCGGCGGCTTGAGGATGCAAGAAACGAGCTCCAGCGGAAGAAGAAGAGGTTCAGAGATTCACCGTGGACCGAGGGGTAGCGATGGCATCGCAGTCGTCCGGACTGTCGCGGGATCCGCATCGTTGGGAGTGGCGGAAAGGGGAGAACCCCTACCGATATACCGCGTTCGGCGTGCTCGGGTTCGGCCCGGAGGCGCTGAGCAGGCGCATGGTCGCCGCACTGGTCAAGAAGCGCTTGCAGCGGGTCCGGTTCGGGGTCCAGACGCTGTTCGGTCGTCCGTTGCGCGAAGCGGAGATCCACGATGCCGAGCGGCGGCTACAGGATCCGGCCCAGCGCCTGCTCGAGGAGCTGTGCACCCACCGCCCCCATCCGGCCCGGGTGCAGACCGACGACCTGGCTGCTCGTCTGGCGCAGCTGCGGGTACCGGCGTCCGGCGATTCACCCCCGATCGTTCTCGACCGCAACGCCTTGCTGGAGTTGGTTCCGCCCCCGTATCCGCGAACGTTTCCCCCACTCGCGGACCGATGACCGATCCGACCGAGATTGCGGAGATCACTGAGCGGGAGCGGAAGACCTCGACCCGGCCTCCGCCGCCTCCGCAGAGCGTGGTCTGGCAGCTGCTCCGCACGGTTGCCCGCGACCGGGAACATGCTGATCAGACCCTCCGCAGGCAGGCTCATGAGCTGCGGAGATCCCTCGAGGAGCTGGCCGACGATATGGGCATGGCACTGCACAAGCTTGGTGAGTTCGTCCGGTTCAGCGGGCCGGAGCTGACGGCTGCGGGCCTGGCCGGCGAGGTGGACCTGCTGCGCGCCATCGCGGACAGATTCGCCGCTGCGCTCGACCGGGCCGGGGTGGAGATCATCGATCCGGTCGGCCGGCCTTATCCCGAGGTCTGCGAGCTGGTCGACGTCGTGTATGTCGAGTCGGCTGAGAACCCTGAGCGGCTGGTGGTGACCGGCACCGTGCAGGCCGGCTTGTTGCTGGCCGGGGGAGAGCTGTTGCGCCGGGCCAAGGTCCAGCTGGGTGCTGCGAAGCCACCCCTGGCCGAATGACATCGGAAGGGAGAACACGGTGAGCATCACCGTCGGAATCGACCTCGGGACCACCAACAGTGCTGTTGCCATTCATGCCGACGCCGAGGTGCCCGGCAAGGAAGGGCTGATTCGCGGCGGTCGGCTGCGTGAGGTCGGGAAAGCATTGGTGATCACCGACAGCTTTCGTTCCCCGACCACGCCCTCGGCGGTCTGGCTGGACCCCAATGGTGTCCCATTGATCGGTGCGATTGCGAAGCATAAGGCCCGGATGCCCGGTGAACCGCCACCTGCGGTGTTCTTCAAGCGCGCCATGGGCACCGATCAGATAGTGACCGCGGGCCATGCCCAGCTCACCGCGGAGCAGGCCTCCACGCATCTGTTGCGCTATCTCAAGGAGCTTGCGGAGCAGGCGCTGGATGTCCCGGTGGAGCGAGCCATCGTCACGGTGCCCGCGTTCTTCGAAATGGGTGCGCGAAACGCGACGACCCGAGCCGGCTCGGCCGCCGGGCTGGAGGTCGTCGAAACGCTGATCGAACCGGTGGCAGCCGCGCTGACCTACGTGTACGAGCACAGCGATGAGGTGGTCGAGTCGGGCACGTTCCTGGTTTACGACCTGGGCGGCGGCACGTTCGACGCCTCGGTGGTGTCCTGGGGTCCGGAGGGAGACTTCGAACATGTTTCGTTCGATGGTGACCGTTTTCTGGGCGGCTTTGAATTCGACAACGCGATAGTGAGCTGGATCTGTGAACAGCTGCCCGGCCACGACCTGAAGCTGGATCTCGGAAACGAAGCCGACGCCAGGCTGTTTTCCCGGTTACTGGTGGAGGCGGAAGCCGCGAAGATCGAACTGTCGCGTACTCCGTTCACCACGTTCATCTTGCAGGGTGCCACCGATCGGGTGGGTGTCCCGATGAACATCAACCTCCCGCTCAATCGGCACGATTTCGATCGGCTCATCGAGCACCGGGTGCGGAGCACGCTGGATTCCTGTGACCGTGCCCTGGGCCACGCCGAGCTCGAGCCGGGCCGGCTCAGTGATGTGGTCATGGTGGGCGGCTCTTCGCGCGTCCCGTTGGTGTTCAACCTGGTGGAACAGCACTACGGCCTGCGTCCACGGCTGATCGATCCCGATCTCTGCGTCGGCGTCGGCGCCGCGCTCAGGACCGCCAGCGGCCCCAGGGTGACGCGGCACTTGGTCATCGATCGGCCGGTCGTGATCGGACACACCGCCGACATCGGTGGCAAGGTACTGGCCGGTGGCCCGATTCAGTCGCCGGGAAACCAGGTCGTTGCGCTGGCCTCGGACGACGGCATGTTGCGTCGCCGGGAACGCAGCAGCGCGGAGGGGAACTTTCAGTTCCAGGAGATCCCGCTGACCGAGGGCGACAACGACTTCACGATCCAGCTGCTCCTGAACGGTGAGGAGATCGACAGCCAGCGCTGCCGGGTATCGATCGACGGAAACTCGAAGCCCGACCTGCACAGCCATGTTCTGGCGCACAACTTCTACGTCAGCACCAAGGGCGGGCTGGAGCAGATCGCCACGCTGGGCACCAAGATTCCGCACCAGAGCCGGTTTCCGCTGCGGACGGTGAACCAGGGCAGCACCCTCACCGTGCCCGTCTTCGAGGGCCGGACGCCGATCGGGCAGGTGAGCATCGACAACCTGCCGCGAGATCTCCCCGTCGGTACCACGGTCGATCTGGATCTCACCTTCGGGGAGAACTGGACGATCGAGGCCGAGGTCCGGATCCCGAGCGTCAACAAGGCCGGTACCGCCACCATCATGATGATCACCCATGTGGTCGCGTCCTGGGGTGACCTCCAGCGGCGATACCGCGAGGTGTTCGCCGGCTGGCACGAGAAGCGCGTGCTGGCCTCCCCGCAGGTGCGGATCGAGCAGGGGCCGTTGATCGACAAACTGCTGACCGAGGTCGATGATCTGCTCAACGAACGGCGGGATCAGGTCAAGGCGAACCACAAGCTGACCGAGGTGGAGACGGCGGTGAGCACGCTGCCGATCGTGCACGGCACGATCCTGCAGCCGTCGATGTCGGCCTTCGACAAGGCGCTTGCCGAGCTCGCCGGCCGGTGCGACGAGCTGGCCCGCCGCGACGAGCAGCGCGCCCGGGAGTTTCGGGACAGCATTCCCGCCCTGCGAGCCGCTGGCCTGGCTGCATACGAGGCGGAGAACCAGCTGCTCTGGGGACGAGCCGTCGAGGCGGTGCGGGAGCGCATCAACGCGATCGACAACTTTCTGGACGACCCTCATCCACCGTATAACCCCATGGTGAGCGCGGACCAGCTACGACGTGAGTTGATGGGCCTGATCGACCGTGAACGGCAGGCGGTGCGCGAGCACGACGCGGAGACCGAGGGGCGGTATCGGGATCAGGCGGAGGAGCTGCTCCGGGAAGCCGGCCGGATCGACGGTGATGTCGGCAGCGTTGATGTGCAGGATTCGAGCGCCGAGCGGGCGCTGCGGTCGATCTATGCGAACCAGGTGGTGCCGTGGCGAGGTCAGGTTGCGGAGTTCTGCGATCTTCGTGATGAGATCGGCCTGGAGCGGCGTTCATGACCGTGCCAGGCGGCCGGCAGCAGGCACCGGGAGCCGCGCAGCGATGACTTCCGCGTTTGCCTGTCCCTGGTGCCGGCGCGCGCTGGCCGCCGTATCGCCGCAGTGCCCCGGCTGCGCCGGTGATCTGCGCCCGCTCGTCCAAGTGATGGATCTGGCCAACGGCCATTTCAACGAGGCGGTGCGCGCCGCGCGGGCAGGGGATTGGCATCGGGCGGCCGAGCAAGTCGCGGTGACGCTGGCGCTGCAACCGGAGGACCTTGACGCCATCGTGCTGCTGGCCAAGATTTCGCGTCGGCAGGGACGAGCTGAACGTGCCCGGCAGCTGTGGCAGCGCGCGCTGGAACTCGCGCCGGACCGCCTGGACCTTCAGCGGGCCGCTGCGCAGAGCGCTGCGCCGTCGCCACCGTGGCAACGGCTGCTCGGCCTGATGCCCAGTCGGCAGCAGCTCGCCGCCGCAGCACCGTCTCAGCAGGAACTCACCGACATCCTGCACAAGATGGTGGCGCCGGAGGGCGGCCTGCGCCGGGTGCTCACCGGCCTTGCGCAGTGGGTGGCCAAACGCTGATCAGGGCCGCGCCGGTGTGATGGTCAGGGTCACCGTCCGGTTCTTCAGGCGATCCTCCGGGCTGGTGTTCGGGAACGGTGGGTCATCACGACCGGCGCCGTGCACCGCGAAGCCCTGACGTGGAATGCCGCTGGTGGCCGAGAGTCGCTCGACCGCGGCCTGTGCTCGGCCAAATGCCAGCGTGGCATTGTTCCGATATTGCCCACCGGGCTCCACCGTGGCGTCCTCGGTGTGACCGACGACTTTGACGGAAAGCGCTGCGGCATGCGGCGCCAGCCGCCGGCCGAGATCGGCGAGTGCGGCGTCCCCCTCCGGGGTGAGCTCCGCGCCGCCACCCTGGAACAACGCCGTCGTGAAGCTGACCGCCAGAGCTCCGGGCACCGGCCGGACCAGCACCGTGGGCGAAGACAATTCGGCTGCGATCGAGGACAACAGGGGTTCGGAATCCTCGACGATGCGCCGGTCGTGCTCGCTGAGCTGCCGGGCGAGCTCGTCCTGGTTCGCCTGCACAGCCTGGATATCGGACCGTGCGATGCCGTCCACCCCCTCGCGCGGCCAGAGCAGGACGAGCGCCACTACCGCCGCCACCGTGAACCCGATCCATCGCAGTGTCCGGGACGTGCTGAAGCGCTGCTGTTGCAGGGTCGCGATCCGTTGCCGTTGCGCCTGGTAGGCGCCGGTATCACCACTGATCGTGGCGGCGCGGGCCCAGTGGGTGTCCGCCTCGGCGAGCTTCCCCTGCTGGGCCTGGATCCGGGCGAGCAGGTCCAGATGTGCCGGCGGCATCGGCACTGCCTCTTCAGGATCGGCCAACAACCGCTCGGCCGTGCTGTAGTGCCCGGTCCGGGCCAGCTCGGTCGCCCGAGCCAGCGTCAGTTCCTGCGCGAGACTGTCGAGTTCCGCGGGGAGTGTGCTCTTATCAGTCACCAGGGTTGCCTCACGGTCGAGTCCTGCCCGTTATCGATCTCCTTGGGGAGCAACCGCCTGAGTTGCATGTTGATGGAATTCAGCGCCGCCTGATCCTGCCTGGCCAGGGCGCGCTCGCCGTCCGCGATCAGTCGAGCGGCCTGCCTCGGAGACGTCATCGCGTCACGGGCCTCCCGGAGCGCCTGGAACCTGACCGGCTCCAGCTGACCGGTCCGGTGCAACATCTGAATGCCTATCCCGGACAGCACGTCGCTCTGCCGCCGCAGCATTATCACGTCATTGCTCTGCCGAGCGCGCTCGGTCTCCCGCTCGCAGTCCTGCAGCTCCTGCCGAGCGGCCTGGTCACCGTAGGCGGCAATAAGCTTGGCCACCTCTTTTTGCTTGACTTCGATCTCCTCCATCAACTCCGGTGTCGCCAGGGCGTCCTCGACGTCGTCCAGTGCGGCCCCGAGCTCCTGCAGCCTGGCTTCGCAACTGGCTACCGCATCGGGATCAACCTGGGCCTTGGCGAACAGCGTGTCGATATTCTCCATCATCCGTTCCTCGTCGATCGTGGCCAGTCGGCTGCGCGCCGTCGGTGCGACGACCGCGTCCGCCTTGCGCCGCAGCTCGGAAAGCCGGGTGCGAGCCGAGGCCACCTCCCGCCGCAGCTGATCGATACTGACCAGCGTCTTGCTGAGGTTCAACTGGATGTCCCAGTCCTCGTCGAGCAACGGGACGTAAGCATTGGTCGTCACGCGCTGCGAGGTATCGATCTTGATGATGACCTGGACCTCGCTGCCTATCGGGACGTCGCGCTGCACCTCGTGTGGCGTGATATTGACCATCCCGACTTTGTGGTTGCGATCGGCCCGGAACTGCTCGCCCTGCAGCATCGGGACCCGGATCGCTCCGGTGCCGTCCGCCTTGCTGACCTCGACGGTCGTCCGCAGTATTTCGGTCCTGCTGGCCGGCAGCTCGGCACCTTTTTTGATGAAGAACAGCATCTCGTTGTTCGCCAATCCCACGCCGAGCGAATGTGGCAACACAGGCCGATCAGGGATCACGCCGCCATCGCGATGCCGGTAGCTGAGCACCGCCGGAGTGGTCGGATGCTGCGACCCGGTCGAGTCCCGCAGCTCGATGCTGAAGGTGCTCGAAGTGTTGCGTTGCGCCCGGAGCGAGGCCCGGAATGCACCGTCCTTGGTGAGTGGGATCCGCGGGCTGCGCCAGGGAGGCTGGATGGTGGCGTTGCCGAACTCGATGGTGAATCCGGACCAGTCCCGCGTCCTGGCATCGCGTACCTGTCCGCCCACGAGCGGAGTGAGATCGTCGCCGATCGGTTCGAACTCCAGATCGAGGGCGAACTCACCGGGCCGCAGAGCCGCCCGGGACCGCGGGCGGGTCTGGGTCCCGGCGAAGATCGCGGCACCCTGGGCCACTACGGTCACCGGGTCCAAGCTGTAATCGAGCGTGATGCCGAGACCCTTGTCCGCGTCACGCAGGCGTTCCCGCAGGCCCGGGGCGAGCGTGCTGCCTCCGACGAGCAGCACCTTCTCGATGTCTGCCGGTCCGAGCCGGGCGTCGTCCAGTGCTCGGCGGGCCAGGATGACCGACCGCTCGTAATACGGCTCAGCCAGCCGCTCCAGGGCCGCCCGGGTGAGCTCGAACCGAAACGGCATCTCGGCGCCGTTCTCATCCTTGAGATCATCGAGTTCCAGGATCGTCGACTGGCGGCTGGAGAGCTGGATCTTCCCCTCCTCGGCGGCAGCCTTGAGTATGGCGATATTTCCTCGCCAGGTGGGATGCTTCCGGGGAACGTCGGGGATTCGGTACTCCCGCGCGAGTGCCGGAATCAGCAGAGTGTCGACGATGTCCCAGTCGATGAGCTTGCCGCCGAGGAAGTTGTCGCCGCTGTGGTTGACAACGGTGAACTCGCCGTCCCGAACGCTGATGACCGCGGCGTCGAACGTTCCGCCGCCGAAGTCGTACACCAGCCAGAATGCCTTCTCCACCGGGCACTCGTAGCTGTAGGCGAACGCGGCGGCGGTGGGTTCCTGCAGCAAGGGCGACACGGTCAGCCCGGCCCGTTCGGCCGCCCGCAGGGTCGCATCACACTGGTGCAGTTCGAACGCCGCCGGGATCGTGATCACTGCGGCGTCGATCTGCTCGTCCAGCTGCGTTCTGACATTTCCACGCAGCGATTTCAGCACCTCGGCGGAGAGCTCTTCAGGCGTCATCGACCGGCCGCTGCTCTCGAAATTCTTGAATGCCCCTTCGATTCCCATCTGGAGCTTGAACTCTCCGCACGCGTTGCCCGGACTGGCCTCGATTCGTGCTTTGGCCCGGGGGCCGACGTAGATTTCCCCCGTTTTTGTGATCCACACTGCCGAGGGGATGAACTCGAGGCGGTCGTCGTTTCTGATGATCTGTGCGCCGGTGTCGGTCAGTACGGCGATCGCGCTGTTCGTCGTCCCCAGATCGATGCCGAAGTCGATGGTCTGGCGGCTCATGAATCCTCTTCCTCGGGCGTACCGACGATGACCTGCCCCAGCTGAATCCGCCGCTCGCGGAGGTAGATCGTCGGCTTCACCGTCTGAATGATCGTTTCGCGGTTGATTCCAGCGTGTGGTTGTATTGCCAGGACATCCAGTGACAATCCCGGGTCGAACGGTTCATTGTCGTGGTCCAGCACCTTGACCCCCAGAGTGGCCATTGAGTCCCAGGTGGCCTGCACATGTCGTCCTACCTGACGTATCGCACCCACCGAGTCCTCGGACTCGACTTTGCGCTGGGCCCGCCACAGGCTGGTCGCCAGCTGAGCCAGGCCGCGTTCGTTTCCATTCCATGGCTCCACAGCGACCGCAGCCGCGGGTGGCGCCGTCGGGGACGCTACCCGCCGCAGTTGCTCGATCCGGTCCAGTTCGGCCGACAGGTCGGCCGGCCACACCGCCGGCGCGATTCGGAATTCAGCCGGGAATCGCCATTGCCGCAGCCGGGGCCAGACTGAATCCCTTCGGCCGCCCGAGCTGACTCGTTTGTTCACCGAGTATCCCCTCAACGTTTCGTTGCCAAGCGAATTTTTTCCCGCAGGGTGAGAAACTTGTATACTTGGAATCCGATTCGCAACCCCACTGCGATGCCCAGAGTGGAGACAACCGCGGAACCGTCGTACATCAGTATTGTCAGCGTGATCACGAACACTGCGGTCAGGAACTTCCGCCAGTACCGTAGGGGCATGCCGAGCGGCACTTTGCCCGCGAATCGGGGAACGTCGCCGGCCTTTGCCTTGATCAGGTATGCCGCGATCGGGATCAGCGGAACGAGGAAGAGGAAGAGATACTGCCGCGCCACGAATTCCTCAGCGTTGAGGTGGTGGCGACCACGAAAGTCGATGCCACAACCCAGCACCATCGCCCGCTTCGGTCGTCGCTTCATCGTTGCCACGAATGGTGCCGGCTTCGCCAGTAACGTGACGACCTGCCTTGTGATCTCCGTGTCGTTGGCCATGAAGTTCGCCCACAACGCCAGCGCATCATGGGCGAGATCGGGGCGCCCCTCGCGACACAGTTGGTCGACGTAGGACCAGGGGCCTCGCCTGCCCTGGCGTAGAAAGGTGACGATTTCCTGCCCGGTACGAGGATCCTGCTGAGGCAGGTGGGAGGCGGGGGTCCAGGGCCGGGTCGGCGTGCTCTTCGGTGGACGACTCGGCACAGTGTCCCGCTGGAAACGAGACACGGGGGTGAGGGCGCGGACCTGCTCTCTGATGCCGTGCAGGTTGTCATTGATCAGGTTCTTCGTCGTCACCAGGTTGGCCAACCGCTGTGCCTGCGTCAGCAGGCGGACTGCCGCCTCCAGCCCGGCCAGTGCCCTGTGGTCGGTGCCCGCCGCGTTGCTGTGCTGGACGGCGCATACGTTGAGCGCGCCGGCCACCTGATCCCGGACGGCCCGTGCGGTCGGGTGGGGGGCAGTCAGGATCACGTCGATCGCAGTCAGCGCCGGCTGCAGCTCGGTGAGCGTGCGGTCGCCGACGGCACAAGCAGTTGCCGGATCATCCACCGCTGCCGATCGAGTTGTCTCGCAGCCGGCCTCGATCCGCCGGACGGTCGGCGCCACGACGTCCCGCAACACATCGTCGACGACGTCGGTGTCCAAATGCGCCTCGCTGATGAACCGATCCATCAGCTGCCGCTGGCGTCCGGCGTCCGACAGGTTGCGCAGTCCCATGTCCAGTGCGAGTTGAGCATGAATGGTGAGCAGCCGGACCGGCAGGTCGTCCAGCAGGTCATCGAGAATAGCGGAAGTCAGCCGAGGATCGTCGATCGCCACGATTCTGGCGTGCAGCCGCTCCCACAGCCGGGGTTCGTCGATCAGTGCTGCCCAGCTCGTGATGGCCTGCGCCCAACTCTCGTCCCGCAGCCGGCGTTCCGATGCGGTGAGTGTGCGTCGCCGCCCGAGGTGCTCGAGGTCCAGTGCCGTGCAGTGCTCCGCCACCGCACGGTCGTGCTCGATATCCAGATCCGCTGCGCCCGCCGTATCCGGGGCTTCGTCCGACGGTCCGGTTCGCCAGAACCAGAACAGCTCATCGACGAGCCGCCGCTCCAGGTCGCGGAAACCCTCGAAGGCGGCCTGGACAGCACTTGCCTCCGGAGGGGGATCCAGGGCGAACCGACCCTTCGTGGTGGGTGGGGAATCGCCGACCAACTCCGCCATCTCAAACTCTTTGCGCTGGCGGCGGATGACTCGCGGGGCGGCATCAACGGGCAAGCCGGTGACCCGGAAGAGGTTCTCCCGGTAGAGTTCCGGTCCGCGAACCGGCGTCCGCGGGGCACTGTTGGCCGGCCGGTCCCGTGCCCCGCTCATCGCCTGTCTACCCCGTACCTCGCCATACGCCCCTCCGACCCCTATGTGCTGGCCACGAACGGTAGCCGATCGCCAACTCTGCCACACCGTAAACTCCGAAATCGGGAGTGTGCTCGGCTACCGGGAGCGTTGCGTATGGGGTCGGATGTCGCCGTGCTTCAGGCTCGGCGGATGGCGGAAGAAGGCGAGTCGCACCGCATGCGGGGGGATCTCCCAGCGGCGGCGCGGAGCTTCTGCGATGCCTTGCGTTATGTCCGGGAGGCGATGGGCAATCCCGCCTTGGCGGTCGCCGCCGCCGCTGCCCACGTAGGGCTGGGCCGGGTTTATCTCGCCAGGAATAGTCTGCACCGCGCAGCGGGGGAGTTCCGGGCCGCGCAGCTGTTGCGGCCTGATGCATGGCAGGGGTTCTACTGGAGTGGATGCGCCGCTGCGCATCAGGGGGACTATCCCCGGGCGGAGTGGGATTTCACCCAGGCACTGTGGCGGGTGCCGGCGCTGGGGCCAGCGTATGTGCAGCGGGCATACGTCCGCCTGCGGCTGAGCCTGTGGAACGCTGCCCTGGCAGATCTTCTTGCCGCAGCCCGATACGGCGTGCTGGATGAGAATGCCGCGCTGGCGCTGGCCGCGCTGCAGCTGCGTCGAGGCGAGCGGGTTCCTGCCGGCCTGCTCACCGCCCGCGCCCGCCATACGCTGGGGTCGCTGTTGCGCAAGTTCGCGCTGGCGCATGCCCAGCAGACGCGTTGGGAACCGGCTGCGGCGTTGCTGGTCGCCAGCCGGGAGCTGGCCGGTGAACAAGCCGGCTTCGCGCTGCTCGACGCCATGGTATGTGCACTGGGCAACCGGCGCGGCGCGGCAATTCACATATTGACCGAAGCGTCCCGGCGAGCACCCACCGATCATCGGCTCACCCATACGCTCGCCCTGGTCCAGCTGCACACGCTGAGCGCAGCCCAAGCCCACCCGGCGAATGCGTCCTGGCCGCAGTGCATCGCCGCGTGGGGTGCTGTGCTGCACGACAGCGCATTTTGGGAGAGCTTCCGAATCGGAGCCGAACGGCGTTATCGCAAGTCGGTGGAAGCCGCCCACATCGAATCGCTGCAACGTGGTTTGCGCGCCCTACTGGAGAGACGGCTCCCACCCGAGGCCGACGACGGGAACGTGGTCGCGCCCAGCGTGTTGTTCTGGCGTGAGCTCGGGGCCGCCCGTGTCCTCGGCCGGCTTGGCGGGTTTCCCCTTTCCGGCCCGGCCGGTCCCACCCTGGTGTGTGGGCCGTTGCGCGTCGCGGAGCTCGGTCTACAGCGTGTCTTCGGTGCCTTCGTGACCGGTATCGGGTCGCCGGCGCTCCGTCGTGGCGTGCGGCGTTGGTTCTCCCAGCTCGGCCTCGGGTACTACCACCTGACCGGAGATCGGCCGTTGGACGCCCTGGAGGCATTGGCGGATCTGCGTTGTCCGCACTGCCGGACCGAGGGCATCGTCAGCTGGACGGTATCCAGGCCGGTGGTGTGCCGTGAGGACTGCCCTTGGTTCGGTGCCCACAACCCCGCCTACGCGGCGTCCGGCCACGGTCGCGACTGTCTTTCCGACGATGCCATGGCACTTGCCGTCGAGGCATTGCTGCGCCTCGGCCAGGATTGTGTCGTAGCCAGGGAGATGGATCTTCTGCAAGCTTGCGGTCACTGGCGCCACGCCATCAGCTGCGCAGCGTGGCTCGGCGAGCACGAGGAGGTGCAACGCAAGGTCGCCGACCTGGTGCTCGGTCGAGCCCGCGCCCTGGAGCGGCACCGCAACCTCGGCGACGCGATCACCATGCTCGAGGCCACCTGCGAGATCACCGGTGCAGGTTCGCGGGAACGGCTCGAGGGAAGGCTGGCCAAGCTGCTCACCATCCGGGGGATCACGACCGGTAACGAAGACCCGGCCCGGATCGACCAGTCGATCGACGACCTGCGCCGGGCCGTCACGGTGAACCCGCATTTCCTGCATGCGCGGCTCAACTTGGGCAAAGCGTTGCGGATTCGGGCGATAACCCTGCTGAAAGATGGCAAGCTCACTGAGGCGATCACCAGGCTGCGGGAGGCGATCGATCACCTCGACGAAGGGCTCGGACACATTCCCAACCATGCCGGGCTCGTCGCGCAGCGGGCCAAGGCGACCGCCGAACTCGACTATCTGGTAACTGCCCTGTTCGACGCCGCTTGGGAACGGAGACGATAGCGGTGCTGGAGTACGAGGAGTTGCGCATCCGGGTTCGGCGGGTTGGACCAGGCCGGTACCTGATCGTGGCCAACGGTCCCACCACGGCGGCCGACCTGATCGTGCTCGATGGTCAGGACGTGGCACATCGCAACAGGTTCAACGACCTGATTGAGATCGACCTGGGTCGGGCTCCACTGGGTCACCAGCACGTTTCCACGCAGCTCAGGAAACTCGGGCGGGATGTCTTCGACCTGCTGTTGACGCCACCTCTTGCGAACTGCATCGCCGAAAGCCTCGGTCAGGCGCAGGGCCACCGGCCGCCACGTGGTCTGCGGCTGCGCTTCGATCTGCCGCCGGAACTGCGTGATCTGCCGCTGGAGGCGTTGACCGCACCCTCGACGGACCCGCAGCAGTCCTTGGCGCTCAACCACAACCTCTCGATAGTGCGGTCCTTGCGGGGCGGCCCGCTGGGCGCACGCCTGCCCGATGCGGAGGCATTGCCGGACTTCATCGACCTGCTGGTGGCCGTGGCCTCCCCGACCGGCCTTGTTCCCCTTGAATTCGATGCAGAGCTGGCGGCGTTGGAGCGCGCGCTGCCGAAAGTGACCCTCCGGATGACCGTGCTCAAAGGAGTGACCCGCAGAAGTCTTGAGGAATGGCTGGTTGACCACGTCGACCAGCCGAGCGCTGTCTTACTGATCGCGCACGGTGCTTATGACGATGACCGGGAGGAAGGTGTCGTCTATCTGGAGACCGAAGGTGGCTCGACCGACCCGATTTCCGGGCAGCTGCTCAGTGGCCTGCTCGTGCAGGCGCACAGGCTGCGCTTGGTGGTGCTCAATCTCTGCGCGGGGGCGAGAAGCACCCGGTTTGAACCATTTTCCGGTCTGGCGCAGGCGCTGATCGGCCGTGGTGTTCCGGCTGTGGTGGCCATGCAGAACGACGTCACCAACGATGCCGCCACCGTATTCAGTCCCATTCTGCTGGAACGCATCGCGCTGAACAAGACGATCGACGAAGCCGTGACTACGGCACGCCAGCATATCTCCGGCCTTCCCGACCGTACGGCGATCGAGTGGGCGACCCCCGCGCTCTTCCTGCACGAACAGTGCAGGCATGGCTGGTTGTTCAAAGCGCGCGAGGTGCGCGACGACCCCGATGAGGGAAATGACCCGATCAGAGACAGTGCGGGAGTTCTTGCGCGCCTGGAATCTCCCGGCAACGTTAATCGGGCGACCATCATCGCAGCGGCCCGGGCATTAGGTGCCCGAGGTGATTGGGAGCGCATGCAGGAGGTGGCGGAGACCAAGAGACCTACGGCCGAACAGCGGCGACTGGTGCAGGAGGCCCGGGTCGAGCTGGCCTGGCGCAGGATCGAGCAGATATGCGCGGTGCTGGCTGATGACGGTGAGGTGAAGGTCGCCGGCCAGGCGGTGACCGAGCTGTCCCCGGTGCTGCCCGGCGAGCTGATCCGCTGCCTGGGTGACGAACTCGACGAGGTGCAACGGCTGGCTGCCCTGGTCGAGCAGGCGCAGCAGGCTGAGCAACAAGGGGATTGGACAACCGCGTTCGGTCATTACATCGAGGTGCTGGATCGGCGGCCGGCCGGTTTCCGGGCTGCCGCGCAGCGGCTGGAGCAGGCCTGTGATCGAGTGTATGAGCAAGCGGTCGAGGCTGAAGAGGTGCAGGATTGGGACGAGGCGGTGTTGCGCTACGGTGCCCTGCCTGCCGAACACGCCGATGCGGGCGCGCGTTACCGGTATGCCGAGGGACGCCGGGCGGAGTTTGCCGCGGACTGGTCGACGGCGGCCGGATGCTATGCCGCTGGCATGCATGCCGATTCGGTGTCGCGCCTGGCCTATGCCCTGGGCCGGACTTGTGAGGACATCCAGCAATGGGAACAGGCCCAGGCGCATTTCGCGGCAGTGCCGTCGCACATGTTCGACGCGGCCGATCGGATGCTCTACGCGGCCGGTCGCTTTGCCGATCAGCAAGAGGACTGGCCCGGGGCGATCGAGGGCTTCGGGCGGTTGCCGGACGACCACGAGCACGGCGAGGTGGGTAACCGACGCCGCTTCGCGCGAGCCTGTATGGCTGAGCGGGCCGGTGAATGGGGTTCGGTTCTCGGCCATCTTGCCGAGACACCGGATGAGGCTCGGGACGGTACCTTCGGGATGCTCCGCAGGAAGGCTCGGGGCCAGCAGGCCGAGCTGGCGGATGATTGGACGGGGGCTGTCAAGGAGTACGCGCCTGCCGCCGAAGCGAATGAGGAACTGCGCCGTTTACACCGATATGCGCAGGCCCGCGCGGATGAGCTGGGCGGGGAGTGGCACCAGGCCCTGGACGCCTATGCGGAACTGCCCGTCGAGCATCGCGACGTGGTCTCGCGACGGGCCTACGCGCAGGCGCGGTTGATCGAAGACGAGGCGTCGGACATCGCGGGGTGGCAGCGCGCTGTCGATGCCTATGCCGTGTTGCCCACTGAATTGGCGGACGTCTCGCTGCGAGCCGGTTATGCCGGTGCCCAGCTGGCCGAGTCGAAGAGGGATTGGGACGGCGTCGTGCACGCGGCCGAGGCCCTGGGCACCTACCGCGACGTGCAGGTACTGAGGGACTACGCCTACGGTCGGCGAGCCGAGCTGGTGCAACGGTGGCCGGACGCGGTGCAGGCCTACCAGCGGTGCACCACCCACCTTGACTCCGCCGGCCGTTATGCCTACGCCAGAGGTCGGGTC
This sequence comes from Pseudonocardiaceae bacterium, assembly GCA_050700355.1. Taxonomy (GTDB): domain Bacteria; phylum Actinomycetota; class Actinomycetes; order Mycobacteriales; family Pseudonocardiaceae. The sequence goes on along the minus strand of JBOHHE010000394.1, from coordinate 26,093 downwards.
CTGGAATCATCCGGGCAGTGGAGCGCGGCGGTCGAGGCCTACCGCCAGATGCCACTCGATCTCGGTGACGCTGACGAGCGTCGGCGGCGGTTGACGAAACTGTGCGAATCTCTGCCCTGGGCGGATGGCCTGACTAGCATGGCCCTGGTCGCCGATCCGTTTGCGCTGGGTGATCCCGCATTTCCCTACTTGGCCCTGCGGGAGGCGGGGGTCACCCCCGACTCGTCGACGGACGCGGTCAAGAACGCCCCGTACGAACTCATGGAGCGCGGCGGGATGAATTTTCCGCAGCAGGTGGCTTGGGATCAGCTCCGCCTGCTCGGCAGACGGCTGCAGCTGGACGCGCTGCTCTACCAGTTCCACGATCTCGATCGATTGCGTGAGCAGCTTGCCGAACTGTCACCGGGCGAGGGCCGGAGACTTCTTGATCAGCTGTGCCGACGATTGCCCGAGGAGGGGCCGCTGCTGATCCTGTTGACCAGGGGAAGAGAGGAGGCCGTCGCGGCGTGGGAGGAACGGCTCCGGTCGTCCTCCGCTGACATGGCTGTTGTGCACAGCCTTGCGGTGGCCCACTACTGGCAGGCGCTGGAGCTGGAGGAGAGTGGTGCCTGGGAACTTTCCGGACGGGCCTGGGAACGTGCGCTGGTGTACTGGGCGGCTCTGCTCATCGAGGATGATCATTGGGCGCGCTGGGGGCAGGGACGTGCCGGGTGTTACGGCCACGAGGTGACGTCCGCCGACACCGACCGCTTGCGATGGGAGCTGGGAAAGAGCCTGTTCGACCGATTGTCCGGCTATGCCGAGCGCCACGGCGGGCAGGGGCGACTGGAATATGCCCAGGCATACCAGGAACTGACCCACGTTCTGGAGCGGGAGCTGGAGGGGGCGCGGGCGCTGAAGGCGGTCGGCGGCCTGCGGTGCACCGAGGACCCCAGCTCACCCGACGAGGATGCGAAGCTGGCCTGCGGACGGGCTTATCTGCGCGTGATCGGTCGGGAACGATCATTCGGCGAACTGGTCGCACACGTCGAGGGATCAGCAGGGGACGGGGCTGATCCCGGTGAGGCTGCGCTGCGCCGGCTGCGCTGCACTTTTTCGGAGCTGGCCCAAGCGTTCACATTCAGTGAACACCACCGGTTCGAGCAGGCCCTGCGGGCCCTGCCGGAACTGCACCAGCGGTCGTTGGACGACCTCCCTCCGGACTGTGCCGGACCGTCTGAAGACCCCGGCGAGCATCTCTCGACCTGCGAGAGCTGCCAGGACTTCCTGCGGAGCAACCCGGCTTACACTTTTCTGCCCCGCCGTCGCGCAAGGCTGCTCCAGGACACCGTTGATCTCGCGGTACGCGCGCACCTGGCGATTGCCCGTACCGCGCTGACCGGCGACGGAGGCGGTGTGCACCGGGCGGTGCAGGAGTGGTCGCTGGCTATCGATATTGCTGAGCGCGCGGCCATGACGGTGCGCACCAAACAGGCGATCCTGCGGATGGTCCTCGGCCGGGCCGAGGCGCTCGCCGATGACGACGGCGCGCACCACGGCAGCTGCCTGGACGAGGCCATCATGCTTGTGGAGAGCGTGCTGCCCCTACTGGGTGCGATCGGGACCGCACCGCTGCAGGCGAGGCTGGCGGTATTGCTCACTGATCGCGGAATATGGCACGGTTACGGTTGCCGTTACTTCGATATCCAACCGGATATGGGGATAGCCGAAGTTGATCTTCGTCGGGCGATGGAACTCAACCCGGAATCGGTACGGGCCAGGGACAACCTGGTACGGGCGTTGGTGTTCGGGCTTCCCGACCGTCATGGTGTCGATACCTATAATGCGAAGCTACGGTTGTTGCGCGAAGCGTTCGCGATCCTGCACGACGGGCTGGAACGCACACCCGCAGCCCGATTCAAAATTACGTTGAGGGATATCCTGGACGAGGTGGATTCACTGTTACTCGGTGACTTGAGCACTCACGATCTCGGAAAGTTGATCATAGGTTTGGGCGTCGACTCCGGTGCTGGCACGATCGTGTCTGCTCGTGAGCTCATCATTACCGCGGAGCAGAAGCTGCATCGGGGTGATATCGACGGTGCCCTGCGCGATCTTGTTCGCGCCGGTCGGCTGGATCCCGCTAACGGGCAGCTCAGGAGTGCGCTACTCGATGTGATCGAGCAGAAGCTGACCGAGTCGGAGGATGACGACAAGTCGGAGGATGACAGGAGTGCCGCCGGGTGATCAAGGATCCGTTGATCGTGTGGAACGGTTCGTTCCCGTACGATGTGTTGGAGCCGGTGGGGGTGACGCCCGCGATGTCACATTCCGACATGCTCGGTGTTTCTTATGATCTGTTGACCTCGGGCCCAGTGGATCCGGAAATGGAGCAGGCTTGGGACGAGCTCCGGATGATACGGTCACGCCTGTTGGTCGACCTCGTTCTCTATAACGTTGATCCTGCGGTCGAGATCGCCGCGGCGCGCGATGAAGTCGAGTATGAGCTGGGCCGGCTCGGGGTGGAGTCGCCACAGAATGTGGCGAGTACGCCCGAGCTCGACAACTTTGTCTCACACCTGCTCGATCAGCTGATCCGGTTCGACCGATGAACACCGCGGGAGTCATTCGATGAGCGAGCTCTGGGCATTGCAGACCGCGCTCTTCGAGGCGGTGGAGGAGAAACGGGAGGCGTTGCGGAAGCAGGATGCCGAGCACCGCAAGGAGATCGAACGGCTGGTGTGCGCAATCCTCGACGTTCTCGACTCGGTCGATCGGTTGCGCAGCGACGAGTCCTATCTGGCCAGCGTGCGGCTCGTCGCTCGACGGTTCGCCTCGGCGGTCCAGGCCGATGGTCTCGACGTGCTCGGATGGTCCGGGGAAGCAGCCGATCCGGACACCCACAAGGTGGTCGAGGTGCGCCAGGTCGATGACGTGGCCGATGAGGTGGTCCTCCAGGTCCTGCGGCGAGGCTACCGGTTCAGGGGGCAGGTGCTGCGGCCCGCTGAGGTGATCGTTGCGGCTGGGCAGGAAATTTCCGATTCCGTGACGTCGAGTGTCCGCGCACCGGCCATGGATCAACCAAGCACTGATGAGGAGCAGGGATGAAGGCCATCGGCATCGATCTCGGTACCACCAATTCGGCGGTCGCGGGTTACGACCCGGAACGGGCCGCAGCTTCGATCCTGGCCAACGGGGACGGGGAGAACCTGACGCCGTCGGTGGTGGGAGTGCGGCGCCGCGACGGTGAGGAGGGAGAGCTCCTGGTCGGCCGCAACGCCCTCAACTGGGCGGCCAGATTGCCCAAGGACACGGTGCGATCGGTCAAACGATTGATGGGGCGTGATTACGCCGACCCCACCGTCGCCGAAGCGCGTGGCAGGCTCAGCTACGAAATTGTGCCCGGCTCCGCTGAGGACCCGCGGGCCCATGTCCTGATCGCCGGACGCCCGTACACGCCGTCGCAGGTGTCCGGCATGATTCTGAAGAGGCTGAAGCAGGACGCGTCCCGGACCCTTGGTGAGGAGGTGACGCACGCCGTCATCACAGTGCCCGCGAGCTTCGGTAACGCCCAGCGAGCCGCCACCCGGGAGGCCGGGGAACAGGCTGGCCTAGTGGTGAAGAAGGTCATCGACGAACCCACGGCGGCGGCGGTGGCCTTCGGCGTGCAACTGCCCCAACAGGCGCGTCACCGGGTGCTGGTCTACGACCTCGGCGGGGGAACCTTCGACATCTCGATCCTGCACGCGGTCAAGGACGGCGAAGGCCGTAGTCATTTTCAGGTTCTCGACCATATCGGGGACAGCTGGCTGGGGGGTGACGATTTCGATCTCACAATTGTCGGCCGTATTATTGACTGGGTCAAGAAGCGCTGCGATGTCGATCCTTCGGAGGACAGGATTTTCCTGTTCCATGCCAAGAACGCGGCTGAACTGGCCAAGAAGCAGCTCAGTCAGATGTCCCAGGCCGACATCGTGATCCCGGCGGCTTTTCGCCCCGCCGAGGGCGGTCCACCGATCGATGTGGACATGACCATTTCCCGTGACGAGTACCTGACAATGATCGAGCCGCTGGTCGAGAAGACTATGAGCCTGGTTCGGGAGGCGCTAGGTCGCCAGGAGTTGTCCGCTGATGATATCACTGATGTCCTGCTGGTCGGGGGTGCCACGCTGACACCGAAAGTGTATGAGGCGGTCGAGAACTTCTTCGGTAAGAAGAAGGTGCGCCGAGATATCAACCCGATGGAGTGTGTCGCGCTCGGCGCGGGGATCCTGGCCGGTACATTGCACGGTGTGGAGTGCCCGGAGTGCAAAAATATCAATGATGAGGCCGCGAAGAGTTGTGTGAGCTGCAACCAGAGCCTGGCGAACGCCAGAGAAGTCGGTGACACCGGTCTCTATGAGCGGACCGGAAAGGCGCTGGGAATTGCCGTGGTGAAGGGCTCGCGGCGAGATGTGTTCGTGCCGATCATTCCCCGAGGCACCCCCTATCCCTTGCCGGAGCCCATCACACGTCCGTTCAAAGCGACCGATCGAGGGCGTATCAGGGTCCCCGTCTATGAGGGTGATGATCTGGTCGCCAGCAAGAACGCCGAAGTAGGTGTGGTCGAATATGAATTGCCGAAGGAGATCGACTCCAACAGCCGGGTCGATGTGACCTTCAACTACGACTCCAGCCGGATCATCACAGTGAAGATCAGCGTCGCCGGCCTGTCCAAGGAAGACACCCTGCGCACCGACACGCACCGCACCCCTCCTGCCCAACCGATCGTGGACGATGAGGATTCCGGCAGCAGGCGGGCACACCTGGTCGATGCCGCCGCGAGCACCCGTCAGTTCCTGGCGCAATACGAACAGTACATCGAGCCGATGCAGTTGATGAAGATCCGTCGTGACCTCGAGCAGGCACAGCAGGCACAGAGCTTCTCCGACGATGCGGAGTGTCAACGGATGATCAATATCCTGCATCAGGACCGGTACAACTCCGGTCTCGCCACCCAGCTGCTGCTGGCCGAGCGAGCCACCGATGGAGCAACTCCGGAGGTGGCCCGTGACATCAACCAGGCCGTTGCCAGTCTGCAGCAGTCGTTTCAGCGGGGCAGGCATGACCAGGTCGGCGAGCAAGCCCGCATCCTCAAAGTGCTGGTGGCCCGAGCACGAGTGGATCGCCGTGTCGCGGAGATCCCGGACGAGACGAGTTCCGACGGCCTGCTCAAGGAGTGGGAATGACCCAGGGAGAACCCGTTGACCCTTGTCAGCCTTGGTCTGGACTTCGGCAGCACCGGCTTGCGTGCGGCCTTTTCCCGGCCGGGAGAACCGACCCGATTCGTTATCCTGCCCGACCTCGGGCGACCATGGCTCCTGTGCGAGCCGATTGTGTCGGGAGTGTGTCCCGTATCGTTCCCGAGTATTAAGAGCAGACTCGGTTTCTCGGCATCGATCGCGTCGGATGATCGCTTCGTCGATCCGTTCGATGTGGTTACCCGGGCGCTCGGTGTGGCGCGGCGGCAGGTGGAATCCGCCACGTCGGCGAAAGTCGGCCAGACGGTGATCAGTGTGCCGGCCCGCTTCACCTCCGCGCAGCGCTCGGCATTACGCGATGCGGCGCATGCGGCCGGTTTGGCCGAGGTACGGCTGATCAACGACTCGGCAGCGGCAGTCATCGCATATACCGGTGGCGAACGGGGTGGCACGTTTTTGGTCTACGGGATGGGTTACAGCGGTGTGGAACTCGGGCTGGTCCGTGCCCTGCGTGGGCATTACCGTGTGCTCGGCAATGAGGGGGCCGCCGCGCCCGGCGGCAGTACGTTCGACGAGAAGGTGCTCAGCGGCTTGATCCAGACTCTGCGGCAGCACCGGTTGCTTCCTGATATGTCGCATTGGGAGGAAAAGCACTGGCTCCAGCTGCGTGACGATGCGCAACGGATCAAGGAAGAGCTGGCCACATCGGGAAGCTCCGGGTTTCGAAGAGTGGCCTTCAACGTCCACGGGAACCAGCGTTTCGCTTCGATTGAGTGCGCCACATTCGAAGCGCTGGTACGCCACGCCGTGGCGCGGACGCTGGATCGTGCGCATGCCCTGTTCGCCGAGTCGGGATTGACCTCGGCCGATGTGGACACCGTGCTACTGGTCGGTGGTGGTACGCAACCGGAACTGATCGGGAAGCTGGTCGCCGGGCTTGGTGGCCAGGTCGTGCCTGCTTCGCCGGAGTGCATCGCGCGAGGGGCGGCGTTGCACGCCGAGCGGCTCAGCAGCATGCCGCTGTCCGGGCCGGAGAGCGAGATCGCCGAGCCTGTGGATGCGGTCGAGGACCAGGCCGTGGACGCTCCGCTGCTCACCGCGACGGTGCTCGCTGCGGCTGACGCACCCGCAGCGTCGGCCGGCTGGCTCGGAGGCTCCCCGGCAGGGGACGAAACCGTGCCGGACACCGCTTCGGGCGGGATCGAAGAAGCCCGCCGCCTGGTGGGGCGGGGTCAGCGGGACGAGGCCATGGCATTGCTGCGGAAGATCATCGATGAGGCACAGGTATTACTCAATGAGATCGCGGTGTTCCCGTCGCCGTCGACACAGCCGACTTCATCGTCGCTGCATCGGGCACGTACCCTCGTGCGGCGGCGGCGTTACGACGAAGCTGTCAGTGCCTCGCACCTGGCGTGGCAGCAGGAGCCCACGCGTCCCGAGGTGTTCGAAGCGATGATCGATATTCACTGTAAGGCCGCCATGGCCGCCACCGACGTCGAACACTTCGGTGATGCCGAGCGTTGGTTGCGGTGTGCGTACGGGCATGATCCCAGTGACACCCGGGTCCGGGGGCTCCTCGCTGAGCGCACCTACTTGCACGCTCGCGAATTGGATCGGCTGGGCAGGCCGGGCGAGGCGATCCAAGCTCTGGAACAAGGCCTGGTATGGGATCCTGATCATCGTGCCACCCAGGAGTTGCTGCATCGGCTGAGCCGCAAGAGTTCCGTCCGTACCCGTGGCGTCAAAGGCGGACAGGGCGAGGCATAGCAGGTGTCGACACCGAACAGAGTTTATGCCGCTCGGGTCGCCGGGCTGCCGGTGTTCGGGCCCGACGGCGAACAGATCGGCCGAGTCCGCGATCTGGTCACCGCGCTGCGTTCCGGGCCGCGACCGCCGCGCGTCCGGGGCCTGGTGATCGAGCTCATGGCCCGGCAACGGATCTTCCTGCCGATCCTGCGGGTCACGTCGATCGAACCGGGCGCGGTGATGCTGGCCACCGGCACGGTGAGCCTACGGAGGTTCTCATTGCGCCCCAATGAGACGTTGGTGTGCGGGGAGATCCTGGACGCTCGAGTGCACGTGGCCGCAACCGGAGCGGTCGCGGTGGTCGTCGACGCCGGGATGGAGCAGACCCGGACCCGGGACTGGATGATCACGACTCTAGCGGTGCGCGAACGTACCGGCCGGCTGGGGCGGCGAGGTCCTACCCAGATCCTGGGGTGGGATGACGTGGTGGGGCTGACGCTGGGTGAGGTCTCCTCCCGTGGCCAGGACGTGGATGAACTGCTGGCCCTGTTCGAGGGAATGCGCGCGGTGGAGGTCGCGAACGCGCTGCGTGAACTGCCCGCCAAGCGTCGCCACGAAGTTGTCGACGCGCTGGACCACGAGCGGCTGGCCGATGTGTTTCAGGAGCTGCCCGAGCCCGAGCAAGCCGAATTGCTCGCTCGGCTGGACGACGGGCGGGCCACCGATGTGCTTGAGGCGATGAACCCCGACGACGCGGCCGACCTACTCGGGGAGCTCGCCCAGCCGGAGCGGGAGCGGTTGCTCCGGTTGATGGCGCCTGAGGAGTCCGCGCCGGTGCGCAGGCTGCTGGCCTACTCGTCGGACACCGCGGGTGGCCTGATGACACCAGAGCCGGTGATCGTGACCCCGGCCGCCACCGTCGCCGAGGCGCTGGCCAGGGCCCGCAACCCCGAACTGACTCCCGCGCTGGCGAGCATGGTCTTCGTCTGCCGTCCCCCCTCGGCTACGCCCACCGGCCGCTACCTCGGCTGCGCGCACTTGCAGCGGCTGCTCCGCGAGCCCCCCTCGAACCTGGTGGCGGGTGTGCTCGACGCCGAGCTGGGTTGGCTTGCTCCGGAAGGGACGCTCTCCGAGGTCACCCGGTTTCTCGCCGCCTACGATCTGGTCTGCGCGCCGGTGCTGGACACCGCCGAGCACCTGCTCGGCGCGGTGAGCGTGGACGACCTGCTGGACGCCGCGTTGCCGGACGACTGGCGGCAGCATGAGGCATGGAACACCCCCGACTGGCCGGGAGAGGTGCGCCGTGGGTGAGCTGACCGGGCACTACCGAGGTACCCGGCTGGATCAGCCGCGCGGACCGCGCCGGTTGGTGACTCCGCGGGTCGACCCGGATGCCTTCGCCCGTTTCTCGGAACGGATCGCCCGCTTTCTCGGCACCGGCCGATTTCTCGCCGCGCAGACCGTCCTGGTCGTGGTGTGGATCGCGCTCAACCTCACCGCGATATCCCTGCGGTGGGATCCCTATCCGTTCATCCTGCTCAATCTGGCGTTCTCCACCCAGGCGGCCTACGCGGCCCCGCTGATCCTGCTGGCGCAGAACCGCCAGGACGACCGAGATCGGATCGCGCTGCAGGAGGACCGGACGCGTGCCGAGCGCACCAAGGCCGACACCGAGTACCTGGCCAGGGAGCTCGCCTCGCTGCGGCTTGCGGTCGGCGAGGTGGTGACCCGGGATTTCCTGCGCTCTGAGCTCGCCCGATTGACCGAACACCGGACCTCAGGGTCACCGGGATCACCTGGGCCGGACCGGTATGGGCCCAGGTGACGCATAGCATGGGGATAACACACCCAACTGAAGGGCCGGTATCACTTGTGAACTCCAGCCAGACCGCACCCACGGTCGATGCGGTCCGAGCCGCTCTGGACGGGGTGCACGATCCGGAGATTCACCGTCCGATCACCGAGCTCGGCATGGTCAAGGACGTGACAGTGGCCGGCGACGGAACGGTCGGGGTCGCGGTATGGCTCACCGTCGCCGGCTGCCCGATGCGGGACACCATCACCGCACGGATCACCACAGCGGTGGCTGCCGTACCGGGCGTGCGTGCGGTGCGGGTGGAGCTCGATGTGATGAGCGACGCCCAGCGCACCGCGCTGCGCCGCCAGCTGCGGGGCAACGCCGAGGAGCCCCGGATTCCGTTCGCCGAGCCGGGATCGTTGACCCGGGTGTACTGCGTCGCCTCGGGTAAGGGTGGGGTCGGCAAATCCTCGGTGACGGTGAATCTCGCGGCCGCGATGGCCGATCGAGGCCTGTCGGTCGGGGTGGTCGACGCCGACATCTACGGGCACTCGGTGCCCGGCATGTTCGGCACCACCGCCCGGCCCACCCAGGTCGAAAAGATGATCATGCCACCGACCGCGCACGGTGTGAAGGTCATCTCGATCGGGATGTTCACCAAGGACAACACACCGGTGGTATGGCGCGGACCGATGCTGCACCGCGCGCTGCAGCAGTTCCTCGCCGACGTGTTCTGGGGCGATCTGGACGTGCTGTTGCTCGATCTGCCCCCGGGCACCGGTGATATCGCCATCTCGACGGCTCAGCTGATACCCACCGCCGAGATCCTCGTCGTCACCACCCCGCAGCCGGCCGCCACCGAAGTCGCTCAACGGGCCGGGGCGATCGCCCTGCAGACCCGTCAGCGGCTGATCGGTGTGGTGGAGAACATGTCGTGGCTGCAGATGCCGGACGGTTCACGCAACCACCTCTTCGGCTCCGGAGGCGGGCAGGTGGTCGCCGACACGCTGACCCGCATGGTGGGCAGCGACGTGCCGCTGCTCGGCCAGGTGCCGCTGGACGCGCGGCTAAGGGAAGCCGGCGACGTCGGTATCCCCCTGGTGCTGTCTCACCCGAGCGCACCCGCCGCCGCAGTGCTCCGCGACGTGGCCGACCGCCTGGCGACTCGCGCGCGTGGCCTGGCCGGCCGCCTGCTGTCGGTGACTCCGAGCTAGGTCGCGTCCGGGTCGAACGGAGCGCGCTCGCCGGGCTGTAGTGGCCGGTCGACCCGGGTGCCCAGCCCGGTGGGGGCAGCGAAGCCATTAGGCTTGATCCACTTGTTGAACGGCTCGTCGTCCAGATCATCGAAAAGCTGCCGAGAAAGCGCGCTGCGCGGATTGAACCCACGCCGGCTGAACCCGCCGGAGTTGAAGCCTCGCAGCCCGCGCAGTTCCTCCAGCGGCTTGCGGAACTCATCGAACTCAGGGCCGAGCTCGGAACGCAGCTGTTCCCGGGCACCCGTGGCGTACTCCCGTACCTGGTGCACGGTCCGGCCCAGCCAGGCTGCCGCTGACGGCAGGCGCTCCGGGCCGAGAATGAACAGCCCGGCGATGGCGAGTACCACGAACTCCGCCCAGCCGATGTTGAACATCCGTACGCACCCTCCGCCGCTGATCTTTTCGCCGCACCACCCCCGAAGCTATCCTAGCCAGCTGAGCAACACTCCGGTGGCCGCCGAAGCGATCAATCCGATTTCAGGGTGACGTTGAGCACCAGGGGCCGACCGTTTCGGACCAGCGAGATCGGTACCGGTTCGCCGATCTCGCGCTCGCGGATCGCGACGACCAATTCGTCGGCGCTGCCCACGACCCGGTCCCCGATCTTGGTGATCACGTCGTTCTCCACGATGCCGCCTTCGGCCGCGGCGCTGCCCTGCCGCACGTTCTGTACCCGGGCGCCGTCCGAGGCGCCGTCGGTCACCGACGCAACGTTGACGCCGAGTTCGGCATGCTGGTAATGACCCGTGCGGATGAGTTCCTGGGCGATCACCTTCGCCTGGTCGATGGGGATGGCGAAGCCGAGTCCGATCGAGCCTCCGCTTTCGCCGATGCCCAGCGTGCGGATGGCGGTGTTGATGCCGACCACCGCGCCGGTGCTGTCCACCAGAGCTCCGCCGGAGTTGCCGGGGTTGATCGCGGCGTCGGTCTGAATCGCATCGATCACCGCCGCGCCGTCACCCGCTTCCCCCTCCAACCGAACCGGGCGATTCATCGCACTGACGATGCCAGTGGTGACCGTGCCTGCGAGTCCGAGTGGCGAGCCGATCGCGATGACCGCGTCTCCTGGCTGCAATGTTGCTGATTGGCCCAGCTGGGCGATCGTCGGGTTGGCGACCTCTACCTTGAGCACGGCGAGGTCGGTCTTCGGATCCCGGCCCACGATCCGGGCGGGCACTCGGGTGCCGTCGCTGAACACCGCCTCGAGGGTGGCCTGCGAGGTGGCTGCGGCCGGGGCCACCACGTGGTTGTTGGTCAGCAGGTAGCCGCCTGCGTCGATCATCACACCGGAGCCGAAGCCGCCATCCTCACCCACCCGGAACTCCACGGACACCACTGCGGGCAGTACCCGGTCGGCCACGGCCGCCACCGAGCCGATCGGCCGGTCGATGGCCGGCTGGGTTTGCACCAGCGTTGCGTCGGGATCGGTCAGCGGACTGCCGATCTCGGCGGTGAGCCGGCCCACGAATCCCCCTACGCCGCCGATCAGCAGGACCAGCGCGCCGACCATGGCGAGAGCTCCCGCGCTGAGGCGACGGCCGAACAGCACTTCCCGCACGCTCAACCGGGCCCCTGGCCGGGGCGTTGCGCCGATAGTGCTCCGGTCGCGTTCGGCTACCGCCGGAGCACCCAGTACCGCGGCCGACCCCGGATCGCGCCATGGATCTGTACCCGCGCCCAGCGGCCAGAAGGGCTTCTCCTCATCTCCGCTGGGGTGCCCGTAGCGAGGAGGTGGACGTTGCAGCCGTTCCCCCGCTCCTGGTGGCCTGCCGAACGCTTCAGCCAAGGCCTCCGACGGCGGGGCTGGCGGGGCTACAGTCAGGCCACTGCGGATCGTGTGGTTCGTATCGCCGCCTGGCTTGCCTCGCAGGCCATCCGTTTGACCGGCGAACGTCCCAGTGACCCCGTAGGGACGACCGAAGATGTGCTCAGACTCCGGGTCAGGCGTGGGCCGCTGTAGTGGCCTCGGGTCCAGCCGAGGTGGTGCCGAGCGCCCTTCTTGTGGGGAAGGCCGATCGGGATCGTCATCGTAGGGCGGAGCCATGGTCTCCCGGGACTGCTCCCGCTCCGGGCTGAGTCACTCGGGCCACCGCAGGCACGATCGACGGTGCTGGAAAGGCGGGCACTGACGGTCCCTCTGGTTGCGGCCTTGCCGAATCGATGTCCGGATTCTCCAGCATCGTCATGATCAGCGCTCCCAGCACCAGCCCGGACACCACCGCTCCAGCCCCCGTCCGCCCGATCCGGCGGCCCAGCATCGATCGACCCAGCATCGATCGGCCCAATATCGACGACCCGCTACCCCAGCGTGGGCCCTGACCCAGCGGGGCAGTACCACTCAACGACGCCATTGAGGCACGTCCCGGATCGGCAGCCGTGACCACCGTACCGTCGTCGGTCACCGCCAGCCCATCCGGGACGGCAGAAAGATCAGCGGTTTGGGGGATGTCGCGCAGGGTGGCCAGCAGGTCGGCGGGAATCTGCGGATACCCAGCGGATCGGACCACGCTGCGAGCATGACGTTGCCCGACCACTTCCGCGGCGCAGCTCTGGCAGACGGCGACATGCTCCGCTGCTCGATTCCGAGCACCGGCACCGAGCTCACCGTCCACGAAGGCAACCACGGCATCGACGGCGAGGTGCTGGTGTGCGTTGAGGCCAGCCAACAGATCAGCGAAGGTGTGGCCGCGCAGGTCGGTCATCCAGCCTCTTTCTCCTCCTCGGTGAGGACACGGCGCCGTTCCAACGCCGCCTTGAGTGCCTGCCTTCCTCGATGAATTCGGCTACGTACCGTTCCGAGCTTCACTCCGAGCGTGGCACCGATCTCCTCGTAGGACAGACCCTCTACGTCACACAATACGACCGCAGCGCGGAACTCGGGTACGAGGTCGTCCAGCGCCTCTTGAAGGTCGGGATCGAGGTGGGTGTCGGCGTAGACCTGCTCGGGGCTGGGCCCGCCGCCGGGCAGCCGGTCGGTGTCCTCGGGGAGGCCCTCCATCCGCAGCCGGGAACGTCGCCGGACCATGTCCAGGAACAGGTTGGTGGTGATCCGATGCAGCCAGCCTTCGAACGTGCCGGGTTTGTAGGAGGCCAGGCTGCGGAAGACCCGGATGAACGTCTCCTGCGTAAGGTCCTCGGCGTCGTGCGGGTTGCCGGAGAGCCGATACGCCAACCGATAGACCCGTTCGGCGTGCTCCTTCACCACCTGCTCCCAGGAGGGCGGTGTCCAGCCCTCGGCTCTTTGGTCGTCAGCGGGAAGGACCAGAGACGCCGCATGTCTGGGAGTGGCGGAGGCGCTCAAGGTGTCGGTAGGGGGACGAAGCACCTCCTTATGATGACGCGTCAGCGTGTGGTGGGCGTATGCACAGGCTGAGAGCTCGCTGAGACTGCTCGGAGCTCGCTGGGGCGGCTCCGCGGGGAGCCGGGTGGCGCTCGCAGCGTGAGGTGATGACCGCTGCCCGGCGCGGCGTCCTCCGGATGGGGTTGCGGACGGCGCTACGCTGCGCAGCGTGACGTCGACCGGCGCCGAGGGTGGGCTGACCGCCCGAGCTGACCGAGCCGTACTCCAATATGTGGAAAGCTTTCTCCACGAGGACGAGGTGCTCGCCGCAGCGCGCGAGCGCGGCGAAGAGATGGGCTGCGTGCCGATCGGGCTGGGTGGTGGGGCCGCCTTGCGTTTCCTGGCCAGCGCGTTGGCCGCCCGCGCGGTCGTCGAGGTCGGCACCGGGGCGGGCACCAGCGGGTTGTGGCTGCTCCGTGGGATGGCCCCCGAAGGGGTGCTCACCTCGATCGATGTCGAGCCGGAGCACCAGCGCGCCGCCCGGCATGCCTTCACCGAAGCCGGCTTCCGGGCTTCGCGTTATCGGCTGATCATGGGCCAGGCCCTGGAGGTGCTGCCCCGGCTCACCGACAGCGCCTATGACCTGGTGTTCGTCGATGCCGCAAAGCCCGAATATCCGCGTTACCTCGATGCCGGGGTGCGGCTGCTGCGTCCTGGTGGGGTGATCGCCTTCGACAACACATTGTGGAGTGGGCGGGTCGCCGATCCGGCCTTTCAGGATCCGTCCACCGCCGCGTTGCGAGAGGTGGCCACGCTGGTCCACGCCAACGATTCCCTGGTACCCCTCTTTCTGCCGCTGGGCGACGGCCTGCTACTCGCGCTGCGCAGGTCGTAAGAGGGGCAGGTCGTAAGAGGGGCAGGTCGTAGGAGGGGTTGCTCACTTCACCGACACCTTCGTCGCCGTAGTGGTGTCGTTTCCGAAGATGTCCACGACCTTGACCACGACCGTGTAGCTCCCCGGCTCGTCGTAGTCGTTCGTGGCGCTTTGCTCCAGTTTCCGATCCGCGCGGGTGCGATAGGACTGCCATTGGTTGTGGAACGTATCGCCGTTGCCTCCGGTGCCATAGGCGAAGTCGACTGCCCAGTAGTCGACGTAGTCCGTCCAACTGCTGATCTTGCTGCGTACCGAGGCCGGTACGAGGTCGGGGTTCGGCAGCACGAAGCCGGCGAGCAGCACGGTGAGATTCCTCTTGCGTACGGCGGTCGTCACTTCGAGGCGGGCGAGCTCATGGAACACCACTTCGCCGGAATCCACGGCGCGCTGGTCCATCACCTCACGCGGAATCCGACGCAATCGGAGGTCGATTCCGCGTGCCTGCGCCGTATCCTGCATCAGTTCGTGCAGGCCCGTCTCGAACTCCCAGCCCAGCACGTCCAGCCCGGGATAGCCCGCCGCAGCCGCCTCGTCCAACGTCTCCTTGATCTCTGCGGAACTCACTGCGACATCGATCGCTCCAACCCGTACCGCGCGCCGTCCCTTGGTGCCGTGCAAATGCTGAAATTCTGCTGTTGGCGATGCGCCGTAGAGCTGCACGATGAAATCGAGGTATGCCTGCACCTGTGGCCCTGTGGTGGAATCCTGCCATGCCTGCCGTTCGTAACGCCCCAGGCCGGCGACCACGAACGGCGCGCACTGTGGGATGTTCAGCAGCCGCTTGCGGGTCAGGTGGATCGCGAAGCGCCCGATGTCGATGGCCACCCAACGCCGTTTCAGTTTCTCGGCGACCGCTGCGGTGGTTCCGCTGCCCACGAAGCAGTCCAGCACAATCGAGTCCACTTCGGACGACGACTTGATGATGCGCTCGAGCAACGCCTCCGGTTTCTGCGTGTCGTATCCGAGCCGTTCTATCGCCTGGGCATTCACCGGATTGATATCACCCCAAAGGTCTCCGATGCTTTCGCCGGGCATCTCGTCCAAATACCGCTTGTACTGCGGAACCCCGCCCGGCTTCTCCGGCCAGTAGATTCGACCTTCCCTGTCCAGCTCCTCCAATCGCTCGACGGTGAATTTCCAGTGCATGCCTTTCACTGCTGGGGCGTGGCCGCGCCAGGGCAGCCCAGACGGCCCTCGTCTCGTTCCCGACGCCATGAGGTCGCTTCTTCTGTGAATGCGGCCGTTGGGGTCCTGATATCGATATTTGCTGGCAAGATAGCTGGGATTGTAGTCGCGGTACTGAGGGTTCCAGATATGTCTCTTGGTCTTGGCGAAGCACAATACCGAGTCGTGTACAGCTCCGAAGTCTTTGGTGTCAGAATGAGCCGTTGTGCGCTTCCAGATGATCTCCGCACGGAAGTTGTCGGCGCCGAAGATCTCATCGAGCAGGACTCGTGCCAGGTGGCTGACGTTGGGGGCAAGGTGCAGGAACAGCGAGCCGCGGTCGGAGAGCAGTTCTCGGAGTAGTGCGAGGCGCTCGTAGAGCATTTGCAGATAGCTCTCGACGCCCTTGCCCCAGGTGTCGCGGTATGCCTTCTCCTCCAGCACGGACGAGGGCTTGGCCAGTTCCTGGTCGGCGCCGTCACCGACAGCGATACGGACGTTATAGTCCTGTCGCGAGTCGAATGGTGGATCGATGTAGATCAGATCGATCTGGCCAGCCAGCTCATCGGTCAGCGAGGCCAGCACATGCAGGTTGTCACCCCAGATCAGCCTGTTGCGCCACCCGTCGTCGGGCCTGCGGTCGTAGGAGAGGGTGCCGCGGTCGGCGCGTGCGGCGTTGACCGTCTCGACGACCTGCAACGGCAATCGCAGTCGCGGCACGTCAGCCGCCTTGTCGTCCCACTCCAGCCGAACACCCGGCACAAGCGTCCTCCTCGATCAGCTTTCGGATCGTCTCACGGTGACCTGACGTCGATGACGTTCCCGCGCGCTGCCGCTCCACCCTCACCGCTGTCCACCGAGGTGATCATCAGATTATGCACGGCGCCCGCGAGACAGGTTCCGCCCCGGACGGCCGCACCATCCGTATTCAGCAGGGTTAGGGGTATGCTGACAATCCCGCTCAGCCCGCTAACGGGGAGGACGAGAGGGGTTTGGTGGCGGAGATGATGCTGTAGAACCAGGATTTGTGATTGAGGGCTTGGTACTGGCGGATTGAGCCGATGACATTTTTGTGCTGGGTTTGGGAACGGATGTGGAGCAGGCGGGCCAGAACGGCCAGGGGGTAGGTGGAGTAGGCCATGCGGTACAGCCTGCGCAGGGAGGGGCGGGTGTGTGCGGTGACCTCGTCGAGACGGACGTCGGTGAATCCGGCCGCGGCCAGGTGGGAGAGGTGCTCCTGCGGTGTGTCGATGTCGGGGATGGCCCAGCCGTCGAGCCATTCGTGCAGTAGCCGCTCGCCGAGTGCGTCGACCGGGCGGTTGGTGCGGACGTATTCAGCGACGACCACCCGTCCGCCGGGGCGCAGCAGCCGAGCGGCTTCCCGGTAGAAGGCGGCCTTGCTGGGCGCGTGACACAGCGCCTCCAGCGTCCAGACGACGTCGAAGCTCGCGTCCGGGAAGGACGTCGCGGCGTAGTCGGCCTGTTCGAACTGGACGCGGTGTGCCATTCCGCGCTGGGCGGTGTAGCGCCGGGCCATGGACACCTGGCTGGCCACGGGGGTGATCCCGACGACCTCTGTGTCGCGCTCCTGTGCCAGCCATAGGCTGCTGCCCCCGACGCCGCACCCCGCATCCAATACACGCTCGCCGGGCTGGATGGCCACCCGATCGGCCAGCACCCGGTTCATATTCTTGAGCGCATCGGTGTGTCCGCGGGTGCTGTCATCGGCGTAACCGAAGTGCACTGCCAGGTTGTCGCGGTTGAGCCAGAGCAGCCGGTAGTCGAGCCAGGTTTCGTCGTAGTAATCGACGATCGCCCCGTCGACCGGGCTGGCCGGTTCCCGGTCGGACGCTTCGTTGCGCACTGTCATCAGCACTCTCCCAAGGTGGGGGCCTGCCCGGAATGCAACCACATGGGGTGCAGGAGTAGTCAGTGGCCGGGATCGGTCAGCGGTTCCGGGCCAGCAGTACCGCTGCGAGCGGCCAGACCGCCTCCGCACCGGCGAGTATCCGCTCGGAGAGCCCGATACGCGGTCCGCCGGTGACGAATTCGAATCCGAACCAGCCGAGCAGCCCGAGCAGTCCGGATGCGGCCAGCCGAAAGACAGCACGTCCTTGGTGGATACCGGGCCGTCCGGCCAGGGCGGGCCACAGCGCCAGGGCCGGGAACGTGACCGAGGCGGCAACCGCGTGCGCGGCCGATTCGCCGCTGGCCGATTGGGGAAACACCGCCACGGCCAAGGTGGCAACCCCCCCGAGGGCGAGCAGCAGGCGACCTGCCGGGGCTGCCGGACGCAACCCCAGCGCGGTGATCACGTGACAGATGCCGACTCCGGCAAGGCTGGTTGTCATGATCCAGCGGTCAGTGGCGGCCTCAGCGGCCAATGCGCTGATCGTCTGACGTACCGGATCGAACGTCCCAGGCTGCCGGGTTGCGGCCAGTTCCCAGCCGCCGATCAGCAGGACCGGCGCGGACGCCGAGGATAGTACAGCCCACCAAGGCACGGTTCGCATCCGCGCACCCTAACCCGTGAGTGGCATTGAGTGCTATAACACTGTTACGCACTCACGGGTTACTCGGCGCGGGTTCCTTTGCCGAGTACGACCACTCCACCGCCGCTGACTGTGTAGCGTTCCCGGTCCAGCTCGGGGTCTACGCCGACCTGGGCGCCGTCGGGGATCACCACGTTCTTGTCCAGGATCGCCCGACGCACCACGGCTCCCTTTCCTACCCGCACACCGGGCAGCAGCACGCTGCCTTCGACGTGCGCACCCGCTTCGATGACGACATCGCTGGAGATCACTGAGTGCGTCACATAGGCAGCCGAGATGATCGACCCGGCTCCTACGATCGACTCCTGAGCGCTGCCACCTTGAACGAATTTCGCGGGCGGCAGCGGTGGTGCGGCGGTGCGGATCGGCCACGCCTGGTTGTAGAGGTTGAACACCGGATGCACGGACACCAGGTCGATATGTGAGTCGTAGTAGGTGTCCAGCGTTCCGACGTCGCGCCAGTAGCCGCGGTCTCGGTCAGTGGCGCCGGGCACGACGTTGTCGGCGAAGTCGTAGACCGCCACCTCTCCGGAGTCCACCAACATGGGAATGACGTCGCCACCCATGTCATGGTCGGAGTCGTGGTTGGCGCCGTCCGCGCGGAGCGCGGCGAGCAACACGTCGGTGGTGAACACGTAGTTGCCCATCGACGCAAAGGTCATCGTCGGATCATCCGGGGTGCCGGGTGGTTCCACCGGCTTCTCCAGGAAACCGGTGATCCGCCCCGATACGTCGGCATCGATGCAACCGAATGAGCTGGCCTGCTCCCGGGGAACCCGGATCCCGGCGACGGTGACGCCCGCGCCGGTCGCGATGTGCTGCTCCACCATCTGGGCCGGATCCATCCGGTACACGTGATCGGCGCCGAACACGACGATGTACTCCGGTCGCTCGTCGTAGACCAGATTGAGGGACTGAAAGATCGCGTCCGCGCTGCCGGTGTACCAGCGTGGACCGAGCCGCTGCTGCGCAGGCACGGGAGTGATGTACTGCCCCAGCATCGAAGACAGCCGCCAGGTGGTGGTGATGTGTCGGTCCAGCGAGTGCGACTTGTACTGGGTCAGTACACAGATTCTGATGTACCCGGCATTAACCAGATTGGACAACACAAAATCGATCAATCGGTAGTTACCGCCGAACGGCACGGCGGGCTTGGCGCGGTCCGCCGTGAGTGGCCACAACCGTTTTCCTTCACCGCCTGCGAGGACGATGCCAAGCACGTGCGGTTGACCCTTCACGGTAGGTCACCCTAGACCGGGAACAGCAGCTGAGCCACGGCTGGCTCGTCGCCGGTCATCCGGAAGGGGCTCCCGAGAAGCACCACCTGCGGACTGACCGTCTACGCGGGGCTAGCGTCATGCGCCGTGCGCAGTGTCCATGCCGGCCGGATCCGGGTTGGCTTGTTGACCCGGGAGTACCCGCCGGAGGTGTACGGCGGGGCCGGCGTGCACGTCGGCCACTTGGCGCCCGAACTGAGGGCATGGTGCGAGGTGGAGGTGCACTGCTTCGGCGCCCCCCGTCCGCAGGCGCACTGCCACCCCGTCGCCCCGGGGCTCGCCGCGGCGAATTTTGCTCTGCAGACCCTGTCGGTCGATCTGGCGATGGCCGACGCGCTCAGCGGCGTGGACCTGGTGCACTCCCATACCTGGTACGCCAACATGGCCGGTCATTTGGCCCGGACTCTGTACGGGGTGCCACACGTGGTCACGGCACACTCGCTGGAGCCCCGCCGGCCGTGGAAGGCCGAGCAGCTCGGCGGTGGCTACCGAGTTTCCTCCTGGGTGGAACGCACCGCATACGAGCACGCGGACGCGATCATCGCGGTCAGCGACGGCATGCGTGCGGACGTGCTGGACTGCTATCCGACTGTGTCTCCGGAGCGGGTGCACGTGGTGCGCAACGGAATCGACGCCGATACCTACCGGGTGGTCCGGGAGACCGATGTGGTGCAGCGGCTCGGTGCCGACCCGACCCGTCCGATCGTGGCCTTTGTGGGCAGAATCACCCGGCAGAAGGGAGTCGGGCACCTGCTGGCGGCGGCGCACCAGATGGACCGGGGTGCCCAGCTGTTGCTGTGTGCGGGTGCGCCGGACACCCCGGCGATCGAGGCGGAGACCCGTGCCGCAGTGGCGGCGCTCGCCGCGGCCCGCCCCGGGGTCATTTGGGTACCGGACATGCTGCCCCGCGAGGCCGTCCGGCAGGTGCTCTCAGCGGCCACCGTTTTCGTCTGCCCCTCGGTGTACGAGCCGCTGGGAATCGTCAACCTCGAGGCGATGGCCTGCGGTACGGCAGTGGTCGCTTCGGCGGTCGGTGGGATCCCCGAGGTCGTCGATGACGGCGTCACCGGCTTGTTGGTGCCCTATGACGAACACGACCCCGACGGATTCGCGCGTGGGCTGGCGCATCGCGTCAACGAGTTGCTGGCTGATCCGGATCGAGCTGCCACGATGGGCCACGCCGGACGCAAACGGGCGGTCACCGAATTCGCCTGGTCGGCAGTCGCCAAGCGCACTGTAGAGCTCTATGAGCAGTTACTCTCAATACCGACGTAATGATGAATAACGAGCTCGCCGGTTTGACGTTGCGCCACTCTGTCAGGTTCACCTCATTGAGTGTTCGCCAGGTGGGCAAGGTAACTGGACGCAACGGTATCGGACTCGGCGAGCTCCCTGCCATACCCATGTGAGGGAACATCTATGCAGCTCGGAGCGTTTTCGGTGAAGTCTGTCGTACCTGGGGCGCTCACCTGGTCAGGCGTCGTTAGGGTGAGGTCCATTTAACCCCGGAGTAACATATCGGTAGCGGACAGTAACAGGGTCTATGCTTAACTTTCGCTGAGTTTCAATCTTCGGACAGCGTCGTCGGGGACCTGTAGGTACGCAAAGGCGAAATATCCGTGCGGGTGAGTTCGGCTCGCGGTCGGTTCGCTCCAGAAGCGCATCCAGGTCGCATCCAGGGTTTCCTGCAGATCGGTGAGTATTCGGCGTCGAGCCCTTCGGGTACGAGCCACTTCCACCTCCAATGAGTTCTTTTCCGCACAGCCGGCGTCGGGTGCAGTGCTGCATGCTGACGGGATCGCTGAGACCGAGTCGGTCTGTTGTTATTGGCGTGTGCGCAAGGTTCTGTCGTGCGTCCGACTCGCGACCTCCAAATATGGCGGTCTTAGAGATGGATCGGATCACCTTAAGAAAGGAAATCTGCTCCATGGCCATATCCGCTTTTTCAGTACGCCGGAAGAGGCGTAACCGACTCCGATGGGCGTTACCGCTTGCGGCCGCTGTGTTCGCCACCTCGGTCGGTACCTTTCAGTCGACGGCTGCACCACAGCCGATCGGTCTTCCAGCCTCCAATCCGATCGAGTTCGACCTGTTGGACGACCAAGGCAAGTGGTACGACTCGGGTCTCGACCTGCAAGGTGACCAGTCACTCGCCGTCGCGGTGCTGCCGACAGCCGGTGTCGCGGGCGGTAACGCGTCCACCGAACTGGCCCGCTCGCTGACCAACGT
This sequence comes from Pseudonocardiaceae bacterium, assembly GCA_050700355.1. Lineage (GTDB taxonomy): Bacteria > Actinomycetota > Actinomycetes > Mycobacteriales > Pseudonocardiaceae. The sequence goes on along the minus strand of JBOHHE010000394.1, from coordinate 4,638 downwards.
CGATCTGGCGGACAGCATGCGCAGCAGCACGCTCAGTGGCGATGCCAGGTCGGCGCCGACGATCGGCAACCAGGGTGCCGCCCCGATGGCGGCACTGAACCTGGACAACCTGGTGAGCACTGTCCGGGCCGTTGGCCAGACGAACAGTGCGAGCGCGGTGCAGGCGGTCAAGGCCGAGGCGCTGATCGGTCAGCTGTCCACGCAGCTGGCGACCAAGCCCGCGAATGCGCCGGTGAACTTGGCCGAAATGCCGGTCGGTGTTGAACTCATGCAGACGCTCGGTGAGCTTCGCGCCGCCGCCCCGGCAGGCGAGGGGGTTTTGGCGAAGTTCAACGTCGCTTCGCCCGGCGTGGCGTCCGCACACACCGTCACAGGTCTGATCTGGCCGCAGGGTGCCGAGGGATTCCCCTTCGACCAAGCGGGCGCTTTCGTGGGTCAGACCGAGGTCCTGCTGACCAAGCCGGGGCTGTACGCGTTCGCGTGCAAGGTCCACCCGTACATGCTCGGTGCCGTTGTGGTCGATGATCCGCTGACCCCGGGTGTGGACTTCGGCAAGGAGCTGGTGGTCAACGCTCGCGGCTTGTCCGTGCCGTCGAACGCCGACGTCATCCAGCAGTTGGTAAACAAGTTCTTCGTCATCACCAACGTGAACAACTGGCAGCATTTCAGCAATACCGAAGAGCGCGAGTGGAACCCCACGTTCCCGCCCGCTCCGATCCTGCAGTGGGACTCTGCCGGCGCACCCGTGCTGGTGCCCAACCTGGACACCTTCTTCAAGTCGAAGTTCGGCCTCCCGAAGAAGCTCCCCGCGCTGACGCAACGGCCAACGGTCCCTGGCGTCGGTGAGGTATGGATCGACACCCAGATGGAGAAGTTCGCGGGTAAGGCGAAATCCGGCGCAGCGACCAAGATTAACGTTCAGGACTGGACGATCGATCGTAAGATCGCGGCACCCGGTATCAACATGAACAACCCGCACAATATGTGGACGGACCGCAACTACCAGTACCTCTATCAGACAGAGTGGTTCAGCAACCGGCTGAGCGTGTTCGATCGAGCGAGTGGTGAGCACATTCGGAGTATCGAAGTCGGGCCTGATCCATCGCATGTGATGACCAGAACCGATACCGATCAGCTGCACGTCGCCATCAATGGTGGCGGTGACGTGGTCGAGTTGGCCCCAGGTGCCACCAAGATCGATCGCCGAATCCCGGTGGGAACTCCGGAGGAGAAGATCGGCCACCCGCACGCGCACTGGATGAGTGCCGATGGCAAGACCATGGTCACGCCGAACGTCAACACGTACGATTCGACAGTGGTCGATATTCCTTCCGGTACCCATCGGAAGGAACAGACCGGTGAGCTTCCGATCGCCTCGGGAATGATGCCGGATTCATCGAAGTACTACCAGGCAAACTTCCTCGGCCAGAGCGTTTCCTGTATTTCCTTGAAGGCCAACGCGTGCGTCAACGGCGGCACCAAGACCCACAATAAGATCATCGACTTGTGGGAGAATTACGACCCGGTGAGTGGCGATATATCGGGTGTCTGGGGTGGTCTGCCGATCCAGCTTCCAGTGAGCCCGGACGGCAAGATCCTCCTGGTGGCGAACACCCTGACCTCGACCATCGGGGTGGTCGATCCGAAGACCGACACCGTGGTCGGAGAGCTCGCGTGCGACGCGGGATGCCACGGCATCAACTTCGGAGCGAAGAAGGGTGGCGGCTACTACGCCTACGTCTCCAGCAAGTTCTCCAACGCGATGCAGGTCGTCGATCCCGACCCCAATGGTGACGGCTCCATCAGTGACGTCGCCATCGTCGGGAAGTTCGTCCTCGACCCTGACGGGGACACCGCGATGGACGACACGGTCGTAGACCACGTCGGATTGGGCGGGCAGGGCGTGCTCGCCATTCCGCTGGTCTACAACGGCTGGTCGCAGCAGATCCCGGCCGCGTGGCGCCAGGATCTCACCTGCCGCCAGATCAACCCGATCGATTCATCGGCCTGTTGATAAAACCCATCCGGTCCGGGGCCGGTCCTTTTCCGGCCCCGGACCGGACGGATGGAAAGGAAGATGTGATGGTGATGCCGAAGAAGACAGTGGCGGTCGTCGGCGCGCTCGTGATTGCAACCGGAGCGCTGAGCTTCTCTGTCGTTGATACCCCGGTTGCACTCCAGGCCACCCATTCAATCTCGATCAAGAACCTGCAGTTCAACCCCGGCGTGATGGACATGGCGGTTGGGGACACCGTGACGTGGACCAATGATGAGACCGATGGTTCCAGCCCGGAGCCGACGAATCATAATATCAACGCTGACGATGGCAGTTTCACATCCCCTGAAAATGTCGCTCCCGGTCAGTCGTTCTCCCACGCCCCCCAGTCGGCGGGAACCATTACCTATCGCTGCCGTATACATCCTCAGACTTTTGGGGAGCTGAGGGTCAGCGGAGGTAATGGTGAGGCACCTCCGCCACCACCCCAGCCAGCTCCTCCGCCACCGGCGGAGGAAGAACCTCAACCAGGGTTGTTAGACGGCCTGCTGGGCCTACTACCGATCTGACCGATCGAGCCGCGGTGAGGTGAATGGGTTCGGCTCATTTTCTGGACATGATGGGCCGGACTCGTTCGGTGCGGAGTCGCTAACTGAATCCCGCAGCCGTGCGGGGTTGGCAACGGTGCTGATGGCCGGCCGACCCCGCACCGGCTGCGGGTAGAGAAGGGAACTCATGCGTAGTCAACGTTGGTGGCTCTGGACTGAGGTCAGACCGCGCCGCACATCGGGCTTGACATTCAAGCTGTTCACTGTCCTGTTCGTGGTGACCTTCAGTCTTGGTCTCGCAGGCGGAGTCATGGCAACGGCTGCCAACTCGGGAATACCCGTTCCGTTGCCGACGCCGCCGGACCTGGCGTCCGTGCCGCCGCTGGTGCCGCCGGACCCGACCGCCGAGTCCCCCTTTGCCCCGCCTGAGCTGGCTGTTCCGGACCCGGCCGCCGAGTCGCCCGTGGTTCCGCCGGAGCTGGCCGGTATCGATCCGGTACCGAGCGCGGACGGCGAAGCCGGCGCCGTCGACCTCGGGGACGGCACTTTCACAGCACCCTATGAGGTGGATGGCGGTGTGAAGGTCTTCAAACTTCGGATGGCACCGGTGCGGTGGGAGGTCTCACCCGGTGACGTCAGGGAGGCCTGGGCGTTCAACGGTACCGTGCCCGGGCCGACGATTCACATCAACGAGGGTGACCGGGTCCGATTCCTTGTGCAGAACGCTCTCCCCGAGTCGACCGGAGTGCACTGGCACGGCATGGATCTGCCCAACTCTCAGGACGGTGTTCCCCATATAACCCAGCATCCCATCGAGCCCGGTGAGACCTTCACCTACGAGTGGACTGCGATTTCCACCGGAACTCACTGGTACCATTCACATATGGGTGGGCCCCAGGTCGGAAAAGGATTGTACGGTTCCCTCGAGATTGTGCCCAAGCTGGGTGACATCCGCGCTGACCGGGACTACCGCCTTATCTTCAACGACGGCGCCTTGGGCTTCGTGCTCAATGGCAAGAGCTTTCCTGCGACAAAGCCGCTGAAGGCAAAGGTCGGCGAACGGGTAAGGATTCGGATCATTGGCTCGGGACCCGAGTTGATCCATTCCATACACCTGCACGGCGGTTTCTTCGAACTGACTTCTCAGGACGGCAGGAAGATGCCATTTCCGGTGAAAATGGATACCGTTAATGCTGGTCCTGGGCAGACCTACGATATTGTTTTCGTGCCACCGAGCCCAGGCAAGTGGCTCCTGCACTGTCACATCTTCTCCCATTCCGAGACGCCAACGGGAATGAAGGGTATGGTGACCTACCTCGACGTTGAACCGGGCAGTGCTCCACTTCTGCCGGCAGTGCCTTAGCCACCGCCCATGTCCACGGTGGCTGCCCTCTATGGAGCGGCAGGATTGATCGCCTTCGCGGCACTGGCTCTCCTGATCGGCGCGGTGGTCTTTCTGGTTGCCTGGTGGCCTGAGGGAGCGCGGCACCGGGTGATGCGCAGGTTGATCTGGTCCGCGTGGGCTGTCCTGGTGGTGGCGACGTTCGCGGTGCTGTTGCTCTTCGGGCCGCAAGCGGCGGCGCGTCCACTGCGCAGCGCTGTCGATTCGGTTTTGCTCTCGGCCACTCTGGATACCCGGATGGGCGCAGCCATGCTGGTGCGTCTGCTGGTACTTGCGCTGGCGGCACCTTTCCTGGCGCTGCTGCTGTCCCGCCCGGCATGGACTGCGCGCCGGAGGTGGCGGCCGCGCAGGCCCGGGCGGTGGCAGGCGCCGACTTCTGGCCCACGCCTGCTACCGCCAGGATCGGCTTCGACGCGGGCGGAGTGGCTGGACGGGGTGTGGTGGATCTCGCGATGTTCCCCGCCACCGTCGGCGACAACGAGATCCATCTGTCCATGCTGGACACTGCGGGCGCTCTGCTGGACGTCCCCGAGACCAGCGCGACGCTGACTCAACCTGACCGCTCGCTGGGCCCGCTCGCGGTGCCTCTGCGTAAGCTCGGGTCAGGGCATTACATCGGCACCGCAGCGATCCCGGTGACGGGGCAATGGCAGTTGGCGGTCACCGTCCGCACCTCCGAGATGAACCAGGAC
>JBOHHE010000393.1:0-22999 GCA_050700355.1 Pseudonocardiaceae bacterium | reverse complement strand
CCGAAGTATTTCAGGGAGTACAGGATTAGTGCGCGACAGTACACACTGGTTCGATTCAGACTTCGATCGCTTGGCTACATAAGGCTACCAAACAGCAACAATCAGTGATCTTGGATTGGCCCTGGGGTGGACCGGTCCACCGTGGCGCGCTGGGAAGCGGGTGACCATGAGCCGTTGCCCTATGTCCGGCCCAAGATGGCCCGTTTGCTGGCCGTTTCCCGAGACGGATTGACCGAGCTGTTGTGTCCCCCGCCGTCGGAGCACGTCGGTGACAGGGTGCCCGCGACGAGGTCCGACGAGCGCGGCAATCACACGCCATCCCCTGGTGCTCTGTTACTGCCCGTGTTGGTCGACGGCCAGCCTGCATTCCTTCCGCTCGATACCAGCGCACTGCTCAATGGAAGAAACCACTGTGAATCTCCACCTCATGACGAGGGTGGAGGTGACTGGCCGTCGACGGATGACACTCTGCGCTGTGCGGAACTACTGGACAACATATCCCACACAGCTGTCGAGTTGTCCGGAGGAAATGTGAAACGACGAAATGTCCTGTTGGGAGTGTCATTCACTGCGGCGGTCTTCGCTGAGCCGGCGCTGTTAGCGCTGACCACCCCACCAGTCCCCGATGTGGCGCGAGATGCGGGTAGCAGACGTATCGGCATGGCCGATGTGGAGATTCTCATCGAGAACATCGCGCACCTGCGACGAATGGACTTCCGCTACGGATCGGGCCGGATACGGGAACGAGCCGTTCAGTTGCTGCACCACGAGGCGACCACGCTGTTACGCGGCAGCTACTCGGACGCGATCGGCAGAGCCCTGCTGACAGCGGTGGCCCAGGCCGCTCGGCTGACGGGGTCGATGGCTGCCGACGTGGGTCGCTTCACCTTGGCGCAGCGCTACTACAGTCAGGCACTCAACCTGGCGACAAATGCCGGTAACCGACTGTTCGCGGCGATCATGCTCAGCGACATGAGCCGATTGACGATCCAGAACGCTACCGGGAAACGCTGCGCCCACCAGGCGGTGGCGCTGGCCCGCGCAGGGGCGATGGCGGTGGCGCTGGCCCGCGCAGGGGCGATGATAGCCGGGAAGGCAACCCCGACCTTGGTGGCTCAACTGAGTGCCATCGAAGCGCGAGGACATGCGCTGTGCCAGGACACCAGCGCCAGCCGAACCGCCGTCTTGGCAGCCGAGCGGCACTACGAACTGGTCCGCGCCGACGGCGAGCCACCGTGGCTGAGCTTCTACACCGAAGCCGAACTTGCGGCCGACATTGGGCGAGCGCTGCGGGATAGCGGCGAATCAGCATCTGCCATACAATTACTGACCCGCACCCTGGACAGCTACGAATCATGGCGCGTGCGAAGCTGCTGCTTCGTGCAGATTGATCTCGCCGCCGCCTACCTGATCGAAGGCGACCACGAACACGCCGCAGCGCTGACCCGTGATGCGCTGAGCACAGCGAGCGAGGTCAGCTCCAGCCGAACAATCAGCCGCATCCAAGCGCTACAGCAGCAGATTCAGCCGATATCCTCGGCTGGCCTGACAAAGCTGGGCGAGGAGATCACGGACTTTCTGCGCCGCGCCCACGACAACGAGGACCTCACGACATGACCGGCGACGAAGTCAATCTTGACGCGGCCCGCGTCTACGCCATACCCATGACGACCCGCTTCCGGGGAATTATCATCCGGGAAGGGATGCTGATCGAAGGGCCTGCCGGGTGGGGTGAGTTCTGTCCGTTCCGAGAATACGACGACCGGGAGGCGGCCAGCTGGCTGGCCACAGCGATCGAGGCCGCGATCGTGGGGTGGCCCGACCCCGTTCGTGATCGTGTCCCGATCAACTGCACAGTTCCGGCGGTAGGCCCCCAGCGTGCTCATGAGATCGTGTCCGCCTCCGGCTGCGGCACGGCGAAGGTCAAGGTCGCCGACCACCCTGATTCACTCGGAGAAGACCTCGCCCGCGTCGAGGCGGTGCGCGATGCCCTCGGTCCCCGGGGAGCGATCCGGGTGGACGCCAACGGACTTTGGGACACCGACACCGCGCTCCGCGTGATTCCTCAGCTCGACAAGGCGGCTGGCGGGTTGCAGTACGTGGAACAGCCCTGCCGCACCATCGATGAACTGGCGGCCGTCCGCCGCAAAGTGACTGTGCCGATCGCCGCTGATGAGTCCATCCGCCGCGCCGAGGACCCACTGCGAGTCGCTGTTGCCGGAGCCGCCGACATCGCGGTCATCAAGTGCACCCCGCTGGGCGGGGTCCGCCGCTCCCTGCAGGTCGCCGAAGCCGCCGGGCTGCCCTGCGTGGTGTCCTCCGCGCTGGAAACCAGTATCGGCCTGGCCGCCCAACTCGCCCTGGCCGGTGCCCTGCCGGAACTCGACTTCGCCTGCGGCCTGGGAACCATGTCCTTGTTGCGGGGCGACGTGGTAACCAGCGCTGACTCGCTACGCCCCCTTGACGGCTACCTGCCAGTGCTCCGCACCGTGCCCCGCCCGGATCCCGGCTTACTGGCCACCTACACCATGACCGACCCAGCGCAAGAGAAGTGGTGGCGTGCTCGGCTCAGCCGCGTCCACGCTGACCTGAGCCGGGCCACGGACTTGTCATTTGGGTGAGGTCGTCCGGACGGTGGCGGTGACGTCGGCGGCCAGCCGTAGGGTGTCGCCTTCGGTCAATCCGATTCGGGAGCCGGGGGGAACGGGCACGTCGTTGACGTAGGTGCCGTTGAGGGAGTTCTCGTCGCGGACCCACGCGCCGTCCGCGTCGACGCCCACCGTGGCGTGCAGCCGGGAGATGTTGTCCCGGTCGGCGAACAGGCCGGCCACCGGTGAGCTCGCCGGGTCCCGGCCCAGGGGAACGGCCTGCGCGGCGTCGACCGTCACCTCACCGCTGGGGAAGCTCAACCGCACCGGCTCGGCGAGGGTCAGGGGACGGTGGCATTCGACGCAGACCTGGTTGCGCGGATCGGGCACGTCCTCGCCGCAGTGCGGACACACGGCGGGGGATGCGACGTGCGCAGCCGGGACCGCCCGATCCTCGCTGGTGGACGACGGTGGGGCGGGCGGGGAGGAGAAGGGCGGGACGCCGGGTTCGGTGGGCAGCTTGCGGAAGCAGGACCAGCACAGTTGGTCGCCCTGCTGGTTCTCGGCCTGGCAGAAGATGCAGGTCAGGTTCGCCATGTGAGGTCTCCCAGCAGCACGCCCGCGTCCGCTAGATGTTCGGTGAGCCGGTCCATATCACCCGCCCGAGGGATGCCGATGCAGTAGATCCGACCGTCCTGTACCGCGACCTGCATCCGAGGGCCGGTCTCCCGGGACGGCTGGGCATACCGGCGCTCGCCCAGCGGAGTCAGCGGCACCAGCCGCTGGTTGTCCGAACCGCGCAGCGCCACCCCGCTATTGCGCCGGGCCACGTAGGGACCGGCGATCACCGCGTCGCACTGGCCCAGCGCGGCGGCGAGGCCGGGCGTTCGGGCCAGCCGCGACCACGGGTACCCCGAGTACACCAGGACGTCGACCTCCTTGGTCCGGTTACGCCGCCAGGTTCCGATGCCGGCCAGCAGCTCGGCGAGCGCCTCGGGCTGCTGGAAGGGCTCCCCACCGGACACCGTCACGCCGTCCACCGGCCCATCGAGGCCGTCCAGCCAGTCCAGCACCGCCGCGACGCCGACCTCGGCTCCCGCTTCGGCGTCCCAGGTGTCGTGCGCCACGCAGCCCGAGCAGCCGATTGTGCAGCCCTGCACCCAGATCCCGGCGCGCACACCGGGACCCAGCACCGTCACCGGATAGTGGGTGCGATTGAGCCGCAACGCCGTCACCGCAGCTCCAGGGTCAGGCTGGGGCCGGTCGGGTCGATCGAGGTGATCTCGACGCGGGTGCCGGGGGTGTGATCGCCGTCGAAGAGCGCCCTGGCCAGCGGGTTGATCAGGTGCGACTCCAGCGCGGTGCCGATGCCCCGGCCACCTCGGGACCGGTCCTCGGTGCACCTGATGCGCAACTGCGTGTGGACCTCCGAGCCCAGCCGCACCGTGATCCGGTGCTCGTCGGCCACCCGGCGCAGGATGTTGCGCAGCTGCCCCTCGAAGATCTGCTCCGCGGCCTCGGAGCCGATGAAGTCGAAGATCACGAAGTTGTCCCCGAACCGGTTGAGCAGCTCGGGGCGGCCCAGGGTGATGGTGAAGTGCTCGGCGATCGCCCGGCGCATCGAGCTCTCCAGCTCGGCGTAGGCCATCCCCGGCCGGATCGTGGGTACCCGCCGTCCGGTTTCGTCCTCGGTCAGTGAGCCCAGGTTGGAGGTGAAGATCAGGATGCATTCGGAGAAGTACGTGGTGGTGCCTCGACCGTCGGTCAGCCTGCCGTCCTCCAGGATCTGCAGGAACTTGTCCAAGATCCGGTCATGCGCCTTCTCGATCTCGTCGAAGAGCACCACCCGGAACGGCTGCTGACGCACCGCGTTGGTCAGTTCCCCGCCCGCCTCGTAACCGATGTAGCCCGGCGGCGCCCCGATCAGCCGGTCCCCGGCGTGCTCGGAGGCGAACTCGCTCATGTCGAAACGCAGGTAGGCCGACTCGTCGCCGAACACCAGCTCGGCCACCGCCTTGGCCAGCTCGGTCTTGCCCACCCCGGTCGGTCCGGCGAAGAACAGCACCCCACGCGGACGCGACGAGCTGGTGACCTGCGCACCGGACAACCCCAGCGCGGCCCGTTTGAGGATGTCCAGGGTCTTGATGACCGCGCGCGGTTGCCCGACCACTCGGGCCGAGACGGAGGACTGGCCATCGGCGATTCGTTTGCGCAGGTAACCCCGCCGCCATGGGCTGTCGAGCACGCCGAGTTTGTAGGTGCGCACCGCGTCGGGCAGGTCGGCCAGCGTCAGCCCCCGGTCCTTCGCCAGCCGGGTCACCTCGATCATCTCCTGCAGGGTGAGCCCGTCGGCCTGTTCGGCGAAGCGCTGGCAGCTCTGCGCGGCCTCGAGATCGCCATCCGGCTCGGACACCCCCATCAGCCGAGCCAGCAGCCGGGCGGTGTCCTGCCGGTCACCGAAGTCCGGCCGAGGGATGCTGATCGTGCGGATCCGCTCGTTGCCTGCGGTCAGCCACACCGGCAGGTCCTGGTCGCGCTCCACCAGCCAGATCACCGGGTTGTACAGCGGGCTGGGCCGCTGCGGCGGGCCCGGGGTGGGGGCGACCTCCCGGGAGAGCTTCTCGCAGTACAGGAAGAAGTCCCGCTCGGCTCGCTCCAGCCGGGCCGGGTCCAGCGCGATCCGCGATGCGTAGTCGATCAGGAACGCGGCCCGGCGCGGCGCGGCGGCCACCGTGTGCAGGTGCCTGCGCAGCTTTTCCAGCGAGGGCACGGCGTCGCCACCGATCTTGGTACCCAGAATTCCGCTGGCTACCTCCTGCGTGCTCGCCGGGTAGGCACCGAGGCCCGCGACCGGGTCGAAGGTCACCAGGCACTCGTATCCACTGGGGGCCAGCGTGCGCCACAGCAGCTCGGGCAAGGTCACGAACTGCGCGCGCTCACCCGCCTGGTGGCCATTTCCCGCCGCCCCCAGCAGGAATACGTCCCGCAGGTTGCCGTGCAGCACGAACTGGGCATGCACAGGCAGCGTCGTCGCCAGCTCGCGGACGAAGGCGGGACTGGCCTCCCCGGTCACCGACCACGCTCCTGTTTGCGTTCCTGCTGCTGCGCGGCGCGCTCGCGGCGCGGCTTTCGGGCTGCCAACGGCACGTGGCGCTCACCGGGCTCGATCAGCCGCTGGACATCCAGGCGCAACCCGTCGCCCGCGACGTGATCACGCAACTCGTCGAAGTCCGCACACCACTGCCGCTCGCGCTCGACGTCGAGACGCTCGGCGTCGTCGCCCTCGGCGCTCTCGGTGCGCACCACCATGGCCCGCACCTCGCCGCCGTCGAGCACCACGCTCACGGCGTGCTCCTGCCACTGATCCCGGACCAGTCGCAACCGGGCCCCATCGCCGGTGAAGGTGTTGAATCCCGGCTCGACCGCATATCCCAGCTTCTCCAGCCCACGGATCAGCGAGTCCCGGACGTAGGCGCTCTCGCGCATCGCCCGGACCTCTCCGCACGCGGCCAGCGCGCTGCGATGCAGTTCAGGGTCGAGCACGCGGTGCCCCGCGACGACACTGTCCAGTTGCGCCCGCAGCGCAACAGCGCGCGGCTGCGTGGACTCGGCCAGTGCCTGCAGCATGGTCGCCGCCGTGCGGGCCTGGTCACGGCGCCGGGTGGCCTCGGAGTTGGCCTGCCGTACCCGGACCCGTAGCTCCGCCAGCCAGACCTGGCGGTCGGCAGGGGTTGCGCACTCCCGGATCCGGGTCACCGCATCGAGCACTTCGGCTCGGCCCGCAGCGGTTATCTCCGAGGTGAGACCACTGAGAATCCGGTGACATGCCTTGATCAGCTCGGGTGGTGGCGCGGTGCCCTCCGCTGCGTGCATCGCCAAGAGGCCGGTCGCATCCACCACACCACCGATCGACTCCAGCACCACGGACACCGCCACGGCCGTCTCGGCCAGCAGGGCTTGCTCGACCCGCTGCAACGCCTCGTCGGTCGCGGTGCACCAGGACGTCAGCTGCTCGACGCTCTGTCCCTGCAGGCTCAGCGGTGGTGGCAGCCCCGGTGTACCACCCGGTCGGGCGGCCAGCACCGCCAACCGGGAGTTGCGGTCGACGACGTCGCGGGCCGCCGCTTCCCATTCGGCCAGCGCGGCCTGACGCTCGCGGTGCCGGGCGTAGTGGTCCTCCATCCGGTGTCCCACGGCGGTCAGACCCGCCCCAGGTGCGCTCAGACCGGTCCCTACTATTCCGGCAACCGCCCGGGCGGCCACCAAGGTGCCCGCTGCGGCAACCGCGCAGACGTCTACGACACTCGCCGTCTCGCCGCTCACAGCTGGCCCAGCGCCTCTCGTTGTCCGCGGGCGTGGACCAGTGCCCAGGCTCGTTCCCTTCGCCACACCCACACCAGCTGCGCGACCAGAACCGGAAGTGGCACAGCGGGTGGGAGAACGATGGTCAAGATCACGAGAGTGGTGATTCCAGCCGCGGTGAACCACAGCGCACGGCCACTGGCTTTCAGCGTCAGCAGCTTCCCAGCCTGGGTCACCACCTTGCGCAGACTCCAGAACAACGCATAGTCGGGGCAGTAGTCGCGGGCCAGCCGCCAGGCCAAGAGCACCTCGGCACCTGCCCCACCGAGGATGGTGACCACGCCCAGCATGCTGACGAGGGGATTGTTGAGGATCCCCAAGTAGATCAACCACGGCACCAGCGGAATTCCGATCCCGGCCAGTGCCCACCCGGCCGCACCCACCCGGCCCGCCCGGCGCTGCTCCTCCTGCTGGTACCACAGTGCGCGGCGGGTAGCGGGCTGCCTGGCCGCGATCTCCCGTTCTCGGATGATTTTCTCGGCCTCGGCGAGTGCGAGCGAACCGACCAGCTGCCCGATGACGACGCGTTGCGGGGTGTGCCCCATGTGGCGGAAGAATTCCACGAACCACGGCACGGGTACCGGCAAGCGCCGGCGGATCTGGCGCACCTGGTCGGCCAGCGCGGTCGTGACGTTGTTCGACGACGACGCCTGGGCCAGCAGCACCGCGCGGGCCCACTTGAGCGCGTCGGGCTCGGACAACCGGCTCGCCACCTGTGGGGCGTTCTTCGTCAGCTGCTCGCAGCTCCGGTCGAAGTCCGCGAGCAGGGCTCGCCAGCGGTTGTCCAGATCGCGTAGTGAACCTGCGCCGCTGAACCGAGCGAGCACCGGCAGCAGCTGCTGGCTCCACAGATCGTCGACTGTCGTCTGCGATTTGGCGTCGCCGTTGGCTGCGGCCATGGCGACGGCCACGACATGGCGGGGCGCCAGCGACAGTCCCCGGTAGATAGGTGGCAGCCCCGGGTCCAGCCAGGCCAGCAACCGCAACAGTTTGCCGTCCGCCGGGCCAAGCTCGGACAGCTCGTCGACCATTTCCCGGCGTCCGGCTACGTCGAACCGATCCGGATCGTCGAACTGCGCCAGCCAGGCGCGCAGGTCATTCCAGTGCTCCCCCAGCCGGGCGAAATGCAGGCGCGCGGCCACCTTCCAGTTCTGCGCCATGGCCAGCGCGAGCAGGCGTGGCTCGGTGTAGTGCTCACACTGGAACAGGAACGGCCGGACGTTGTTGGTGGGCTGATCGGCTGGGCCGCGGTTCTTCGCCACCGGGGGTGACTCCCCGGCGAGCCACTGCCGAACCTGCTCCAGGCCCCAGCGGGCCTCGAAGTCGTGCACGAGCAGACCGCGGCACAGCAGTCGTAGCCGAGGGTCCGCCACGTCGTCGACCGGAAAGGCGTTCCTGCTGAGCTGCATCATGATCGGGTGCTCGCTCAAGCCCTCGAAGGGTCGTTTGCCGGTGGCCAGCTCATGCACGATGACGCCCAGCGACCACCAGTCCCGAGCGAACGACACATGGTCGTAAAAGGTCTCCGGAGCTGTGTAGATCAACGTGCGGGCGGCCGTGGAGAAGATCATCGATTGATCGAGGTGGCGGCTGAGCCCGAAATCGGTGAGCACGATCTCCATCGGATTCTGGCTACGCAGCAGCAGATTCTCGGGCTTGATGTCCCGGTGCGTGATGTTGGCGGCATGCAGCGTCGCCAGGCCCTCGGTCAACTGCCGGACCACATCGGTGATCGTGGCGGTGTCCAAACTACGACCGGTGAGCGCCCGCAGGTTCCCGCCGGGGAGGTACTCCATGACCTCGTAACTACGGTCGGCCACCTGACCGGTCTCCAGTACCCGGACCAGGTTCGGGGTGCGCAGCTGCGGTAGTGCTCGCCAGACGTCCGGGTCTGGGCTGATCTGCGGGCGGTAGAGCTTGATCACCAGATCCTGGCCCACCGCATCCCGCACCCGAACCACGTCGGCCTCCGCTCCGTGCTGGGGCAGGGCGCCCACCAGCCGGAAACGGGCCGCGAGTTCGGCCGGGAGGTTCGCCACCGCCGTGGGTGTCTCCAGCTCGACGCCATCAGGTCCGGCCGTTGCGGTCCACGGCGAGTCGCGCAGGGTGGGCGCCGGTTCCAGGGTCGGCAGTGCGGAGCTGATCCTGTCCCGCCTGGTCGGGGCCGGTTGGGCCGCTGACATCATCGTGATCCTCGCTCATCTACTGACGCCCGGAAGCGCCATTCTTCCCCCAGCGGCGCCCCCGCTGCACATACCCATTGTGACTGGATGCTGCCGCTGGAGTAGTGAGGCACGCCTCTCAGTGTCAGCAGTCAGATTGGGGAGCCCTCCCACCGAACCGATCGGCCGGGTCCAGCGAAGGCATCTATGCATAGCCGATACCGGCCAGCGGCCCGGTGGGTGGGGTTGGAACCCGGCTTCGCCTCACCCACCGGGCGTCCCATCGCAAGGAGCGCAGAGTGAGCCCGCAGCTCGGACGATTTTTGGCGCTGCGTCGGGTCCGCCGTGGCGGCATCCTCCAGTTCGGCCATGGCGCGTTTGTCGATGCCGGTCGCCGCGTTCCCGACTACATCGGGTCCCATCTGTCCGCGTTGTTGGCGGACGGTCACGTCCGCCCCGGGCTGGCTCAGGAAGGCACCAGCTACCTGCGACTTCTGGTGACCAGCGAGGGTGAGGCCAGGTACGCCGAGCTGGCCGATTCGTATCAACAGCGGCTGCTCGCGAGCCGACCGGGCCTTGGCCGCGCTCAGCGAGTCGGCGAAGGAGCAGTGCGGCTGGGTTAGTTTCGGCTGAGCTAGGCTGCCGCTCCAGCCATGTCTTTCGCCAGCCCACTCTTCTTGTGGTACTTCATGCCGGCCGTGCTCGCGGCCGTTCTTCTCGCGCCCCGGAGCTGGCGCAACGGGATTGTGGCCGGCTCCAGCCTGATCTTCTATCTGGTCGCCGCGGGTCCGACCACGTTGCTGCTGCTGGGGTGCATGGTCGTCAACTTCCTGTTCGCTCCGGCGCTGGAGCCCGACGAATGGGACTTCGAACCACAGCGCCGTCGTCGTTTGCTGCTCGGCGTCATCGCATTCAACGTCGCGACGCTGGTCGTGTGGAAGTACGCCGGCTTCGCCAGCGAGCAGGCTGCCGGGCTGGCTGCTCTGACCGGGCTCGACTTGCCGGTCATCGAGCTTGCGCTTCCGATCGGCATTTCCTTCTACACGTTCCACCACATCTCCTATCTGGTGGACATCTATCGCGGTGAACGACCCGCTCTGCGCGACCCAGTCTCGTTCGTCACCTATATCGCGATGTTCCCGCAACTGGTCGCCGGACCCATTGTGCGCTACCGGGAGATCGCCGACCAGCTTCCGCAGCTACGTAGCCACCGGCTGGACGACATCGCTGCGGGCTTCCCCCGCTTCGCCCTCGGACTGACCAAAAAAGTCGTGATCGCAGACTCGCTCGCGCCGATGGTGAACGCCTGCTTCGCCACTCCGGCCGACCAGATGACCACCTCGATCGCCTGGCTCGGGGCGATCGGCTACACCCTGCAACTGTATTTCGACTTCTCCGGGTACTCCGATATGGCCATCGGGTTGGGGCGCATGCTCGGATTCAAGTTGCCGGAGAACTTCGCGCGCCCCTACTCATCGGCCAGCATCACCGAGTTCTGGCGCCGATGGCACATGTCACTGTCGCGCTGGTTTCGCGACTACGTCTACATCCCGCTCGGGGGCAATCGGGGCGGGGCGGCGAACACATACCGCAACCTGTGGATCGTGTTCATCCTGACCGGGCTCTGGCATGGCGCGAACTGGACGTTTCTGGTCTGGGGCCTTTACCACGGCTGCGCGCTGGTGCTCGAGCGCCGTAACAGATGGGCGGTCGTGGGTGCCGAACCGGGCCGGTGGGCGGCCCGCCGAGCGCTGACTCTGCTTATCGTGATAATTGGCTGGGTGCTCTTCCGCTCGCCGGACCTGGGCACTGCGTTGATCTTCATCCAGCACATGCTGATTCCTGATTTCGGTGGCCTCACCGATGTGGTGGATGCCTCCCTGACCAACCAGCGCACCTTGATCCTGCTACTCGCGGCCCTGGTGTTCCTGCTGCCCCCTCGCCCGGTCACCGGCCCCTACCTGGAATCGGTGCGATCAACGCCAGCCACCGCCTTGCGGATCGGCGTCATGACCGCCGGCCTGTTCTACTCCGCCCTCCTCATCGCCACCGGCACCTTCAGCCCATTCCTGTACTATCAGTTCTGACCCATCTTCACTCCCCGGTCCCATCTTCACTCCCCGGTGCAGGACTTGTTCTGGATCATTCTGCAGATCTCGCGGATGCGATTATAGTGGGCATCATCGGCTGGCTGGTAGCTGTACGCGGCTCCGTCGGCGATCGCGCATTCGCCCTGACAGAAACCGTTCGCCCGCAGATAGTCGGCCTTGGCATTGTGGCGGAGGGCCGTGGTCAACTGCTGGCGAAGTTCCGGAGATAGGTGGTTGGCGATCACTATCGGCGGGCCGGGGACGGGTTCCGGTGACTTCCAGACCGTGGTGATCTGACCCGGTTGAAGCCTGCCCTCCTCGATCAATTGGCTGTCCACGATCCTGTCGAGCGTGAAGCCAGCGTCGCACTGGTGGTTGGCCACCGCGAGGACCACAGCGTCGTGGCGACCTTTGAAGCTCGATATCGTGTCGCTTTCCGGTTCGATGCCCATCGTTAGCAGGCCGACGCTGGGGTACAGATAACCGGAGGTGGAACTGGGGTCCACGAACAAACCTTTCTGCTGCGGAAGTCTGCCAGGGTTTTGATCGGCGATCCGGTCCAGGTGATTCCGTAAGAGTCATATCCTGGTTTTTCGCCCTTTTCGTCCACCCGGATAGCCACCACGGTGATCTGAGCACCCTGCTGCTTGGCCTGCACGTAGGAGAGTGGTCCCAGTGCGGCGATGTGGATCTTTCCGACGCGCAAGCCGTCCATGATGGCCGCATAGTCCGTGCCGGTCTGAAAGCGAATTTCCTTGCCGGTTTCCTTTTTGAGCATTTCGAGGATTGGTTGATGGGCCTGCTGCAGGGCAGCGGGCTGATTGGCGGGCAAGGCGCCGTAGATCAGCACGACTGGATCATCAGGTTCGCCGCCTGCTCCGCCGTCGGGACTCTGATTGCACCCGGACGCGATCAACAAGGCAGCTACGACGAAAAACGCAGCGATTGTGCGGTGTGTGGAGCGCGTCATCGCGAACCATCCCCTCCGGCCGTTATCGGTGAACAGGTGTCCTGGTAGGGCAACGGGATGTAGCGATCCCAATCGTCACGATCGAAACCGCTCCCAGTGATAGCGCAAGCGCGCTGTATTGCCTGGCCTCGGACCTGGTTGAGCTCGGTAAGCCCCCACAGGATTACGGTGGCGTCGGCGCCACCGGTGGCCAGTGTGTTCCCGTCGGGGGCCAACGCCACGGCGGTCACCGAGCCGGCGTGACCGGTCATCAGGGGGTTCCCGAGGGGCCGGGGTCGGGCCCGGTCGGTGAGGTCCCAGAGGATCACACTTCCATCGGAGCTGGCCGTGGCCAGGGTGCGTCCATCGGTGGAAAATGTCGTTGCGGTCACCATGCTGCGGTGGTCGGTCTGTAGCGGTTTCCAGAGCGGCCAGTCCTGGCTCCGGTCAGTTCGATACCACAGGATCACTTCGCCGTCGCGACTGGCTGTGACCATCAAATTCCCATCAGGGGCCACCGCCAGTGGGTCCACCAGGCCGCTGGGTCGCGGGGGTTGTTCGGGGAAAGGTCGATCCGGATCGGTGGGATCTCGCCGGGTCACGGTTCCATCGGAACCGGTGATGTCCACTGTGTGCCCGTCGGGGGCGAACGTCACGGAGTCCGCCGGGCTGGACTGTCCGGTCAGCGGCTGCCCAAGGCGCTGGGGCTCTCGGTTGGTGAGGTCCCACAGAATCACGGTGCCGTCGGAGCTGGCGGTGGCCAGGCGGCCGGAAGCGAACGCCACATCGGTCACTCTGCCGGTGTGGCTGGTCAGAGCTGATTCGGGCAGCTGAGGCCCGGCGGCGTCGGTGAGGTTCCACAGCAGAGCTGTGCTGTCGTCGCTGGCGGTGGCCAGGGTCCGCCCGTCCGGAGCGAAGGTCACCGAGTTCACCGGGCTGGTATGGCCGGTCAGAAATTGTCGGGGGCGGACCGGGTTGGGCAGATCCCACAGGGCCACGGTGCGATCGAAGCTGGCGGTGGCCAGGGTTCGTCCGTCGGGCGCGAACGCCACCGAGGAGATCGCGTCGTTGTGGCCGGTGAGAGGTGTTCCGAGCTGCTGGGGTAGGGCTGGGTCGGTGAGGTCCCACAGGATCACGGTGCCATCGGAGTGTCCGGTGGCCAGGGTCCGCCCGCTACGAGAGAGCGCCACCGAGTCCACCGAGCCGGAATCGGCCTTCAGGGTGCCGACGTAGCGGGTGGTGGTGAGTGTGTTGACCAAGCTTGCCTCGGTCTCGCCGCCAGGGTGGATGCGCTGCGCGGCGATCCCGAGCAGTAGCGCGGTAAGTGGGTCGGTGTCCCGGACGGCGTCGGCTCGGGTGATCAACTGGCTGGCGACGGCGATCCGCTGCTGTTTCCGCGCTTCGCCTCGCTGGTACCCCGCGACGCCTGCGGCGGCCACAGCCAGGATGAGCAGCACCGACAAGGTGGTCGTGATACGCCTGCGGCGGTAGCGGTCGTGACGGATGCTGGCATGCAGGAAGTCGCGGGCGGCCGGGCTGGTGTCGACCCGATCTGTCACCAGAACCCGGCGTCGCCGGGCCGGCCAGCGTGACCGATCTTGTTGTCCTGGTGATGTTCTGCCCGCGCAGATCCGGGCGCCGGTATCGGTGACAGCGGCCGCGAGTTGGCCGCCGCCCCACAACCGCTCGCGCGGACGCCCGTTCTGGTGCCAATCCGTGGCGGCATGCTCGACCGTGCGCCGAGCGTGCAGTGCCGACGCGTTCGCGGCGATCGCCTGGGCCAGTGGAGGCCAAGCGGAGAGGAAAGCCTCGTGGGTGACGCCGATCACCACGGTGCTGTTGTCGGTGTCGATGGTCAGCAACCGCCGCGCCACGAAGGTGTTCAGCTCGGGGACCATCGGCGTAGGTAGTTCATCGCGCGGGACCCGCCACCTGGTCGGGCGGCCTTGCTCGTCCACGGTCACCAGCCGCAGTAAACCGGCGAGTACTGCGTGGCGGCTGCGCCCGCCTACCTTGACTGCCTCGGCCAGCGCCGCGTCCGCCTGGCGGGTCAGCGCGCCCTGCACGCCGCCGAGCTGGTCGTAGCGCGCGGCCGACAGCCGGCCGCCGCGGCTGATCCCGTCGGCGAGCTGGGCCAGGGTGAACGCCAGTAACGGTAATGCTTCTCCGCTGTCAGTGTCGTCGACCAGCTGATCCACCAGGGGCGCGTCCACCTTGATCCCCGCCAGCCGAGCGGGCTTCTCGATCACCGCGCGCAAGGTCTCCCGGCGCAGGGGCCGCAGCGTGACGGTACGCGTTGGCAGCATGGCGAGCTCAGGGTTGTTCAGTAGCTCGTCCAGGAATTCCGGGCGCAATGTGCACACCGCCTGCACGGGACCGGTCAGCGCCAAGCTCAGCAGCTCGACGAAGTGGGCCCGCTCGGTGGGTCGGGTTTGGGTGAGCAGCTCCTCGAACTGGTCCACCACGATCAACATGCGCCGTTGTGGACCGCTGGGGTCGGCCAGCAACAGCTCGTCGACCAGTCCCGTCAGGCCGCGACCGCGCTGGTAATCGTCGAGTTGACGATGGACGTCTGCTACCGACCAGCCCAGCTTGATCCGCCGTGCCGCCGCGGCCAGTTCTCGCGCCAGTGCCGCAACCGGATCAGTCCCCGGCAGGATCGGTGACAACGCTCGCCAGCCCGATTCGCCTGCCATCATCGGCAACAGCCCAGCTCGGACCAGCGAGGACTTGCCGCACCCCGACGGGCCCACCACCAGCAGCGCCGCACCCTTGGCCTGCTCGGCGGGCGAGCGTAACAGCTCTACGAGCTGCTGGATCTCATCGGTCCGACCGAAGAACACCCGATGTTGGTCAATCTCGAACGGACGCAACCCAGGGAAGGGACAGCGATCATCCGGCCAGCTCAATCCCCCAGCGGCATCCACTCGACGCAAGGCATTGACCAGTGCGGCATGGGTGCCCACCGGGTCTCGCGCTAGATCGATGTGCTGGACAGCCTTCAACAGTGGATGGGTGAGGTCCGGCTCGGCTTGCAGGGGCAGCACGCGGCTGCCCAGCGCCTGGGCGATCGCCACCTCAGCGGCACACCAGGTGGACGTCAGATAGGCCGACGTGACCACGCAGACCACCGCATCGGCCCACCGCAGGCGCTCATGCAGCCGACGCTCCCAGTCCTCGCCGACTACGATGCCGTCGCGCGGATGCTGATCGAGGAACACCTCGTGACCGTCGTCGGCCAGCCACTGACGCATCTCACTTGCCAGCGCAAGGTCCTCGCTGGCGTAGCTGATGAATACCCGGGTCGCCACGACACCTCCCCGGCGACCCGTCGTACGCGTTTTCCTTTACAACGAGGCGTCACCTCGGCTGAACCTACTGTAAGCAGGTGCACGACAGTGGGCGATTGGTTCAATACGGTATTCACTTAGCAAACCCCCACTGGACCGACACTGGTGGGAACAGGATGAGGGCCAAGGCGTCGGGGGGTGCGGGTTCCCTATACCGCGCTTTATGCTTCCTGGGGCCAGAAGTAGCGCTCGCGACCACGACCGTCGTCCCGACAACCCGCAGAAATTCCGGGTTTGTTGGGGATCGGCGGTATAACGACGGTATGGACACCGACGGAGCAACCGTCGCTGAGAGTTACCTCAGCTGTATGTCATCCGGGCCGGCCGTGCAGGCGACCCTCAGCCGAGGTCGACCGGGCCGGACGTAGCAGGTCCGCGACATCAACTCCCAGCACGCGAGCGATGCGGGCCAACGCGGCAATCGAGGCGGAGCGAGGCGGCTGAGCGGCGAACGAGGGGGCCCGCCGGGTGATGGGGGCCGCGCTGACCGTTCCAGCTGGGTAGCGTGGGGTGGTGACTGATCGTGTGTACCGCTCGGTGGCCCGGGTCGCGATAAGGCTGTTCCGTGCCTTGGACCTGAGGTTCGACGTCGCTGGACTACAACACATCCCGGCCACCGGCGGTGGCGTGGTGGTGCTCAACCACACCGGGTACCTCGACTTCGCGCTCGCCGGAGCGCCGTTCTGGCGCGCACAGCGCCGGTTGGTGCGCTTCATGGCCAAGCAGGAGGTGTTCGACCATCGGGTGAGCGGGCCGCTGATGCGCGCCATGCATCACATCCCGGTCGACCGTGCTGCGGGCGCGGCGTCCTTCCGCGCCGCGGTGGAGGCGCTACGGGCGGGTGAGCTCGTCGGCGTCTTCCCGGAGGCCACAATCAGTCGCAGCTTTTGCCTGAAGGAGTTCAAGTCCGGCGCCATCCGGATGGCGCGCGCCGCAGGCGTCTCGGTGATTCCCGTGACATTGTGGGGTAGCCAGCGGGTGTGGACCAAGGACCGCAAGCCGACCCTCCGCGCCGCTCGGCACGTCCCGATCAGCATCACCATCGGGGCGCCGCTGATGCCCGAGCGGGGGGCCGGGGCCGACACTGCGTTGATCGACGTGATGAATGAATTGCTCGACGAGACCCGCGCGCGCTACCCGGAGCTACCCGGAGCCGACCCCTGGTGGATGCCTGCGCACCTCGGTGGTACTGCCCCGACGCCCGAGCTGGCTGCCGAACTCGATGCCGAGGAGAAGCTGGAGCGCGCCCGCAGGCATGCTCAGGAGTGAGAAGCCAGTGCCGCGGCCTTGGCCTGCGCTCTGCGCTGTTCGAAGCGGCTCGCTTGAGTGTCCAGGCGAGTAAGGAAGGCGGCGAGTTCCGTACGGGCCTGCTCACCCTCCGCGTCGATACCTTCCAGGTCGAATACCCGCCAATGCCGTAGTAGTGGCCAGATAACGTCGTCGTGGTGGATGCGCAGATCGTAGATTCCCGCTTTGGCGATCTCCGCAGCTTTGCGGGTGAATCCGGGGATGACGGCACCCGGCATCTGGAAATTGAGGACTCCGTCCGCGATGGCGCGCAACGTGGGACCGGGTGAGATCTCCAGGGCCGCTTTGACGAGGTTACGGTAGAAGACCATGTGTAGGTTCTCGTCCCCGGCGACCCGGGTGAGGAGTCGTTCGATGATGGGATCTTCGGTGTAGCGCCCGGTGTTACGATGCGAAATACGGGTGGCGAGTTCCTGGAAGGAGACGTACGCCAAGACCTGGAGGGGGTTTTCTTCTGGCCTGTCGTAGCCGATTTGCATGACGTCCATGCGGGCGCGTTCGAGCTGCTCGGGATCGACACCGCGGGTTACCAGAAGGTAATCCCGAATGCAGTAGGCATGACGGCCTTCTTCGGCGGTCCAGCGGTGAACCCAGGTTCCCCAGGCGCTGTCGCGACCGAAGGTACGTTCAACTACGCGATGGTAACTAGGGAGGTTGTCCTCGGTGAGGAGGTTGACTTCGAGTGCGGTTTGGGCAAGGGCGGACAGACGGGATTGAGCCGGCTCCCAGGCGTACCCACCGAGATCAGCATAGTCGCTGCCCAGGCTCCATGGGACGTACTCGTGCGGCATCCACTCTTTGGCAGTGGCCAGGTGTCGGTTCAGGTTCTCGGCGACCACAGGCTCAAGCTCGATGAGTAGTCGAGTGTTGTCGGCGGTCGTGGTCATCAGGTGCGCTCCAGCGGGTTCGTCGACGAGCTGACAACTCCACCGTAGCCTGCCGCTGGTTACCCCTCCGTAGCCGTCGCCCATACGTGCGTCGAGCGAGATGGCTGCCGCCGGAACCCCGGCTGGTGCCCGTTACCTGCACTGTTGGGAATATTCGCTCCGATCGATGATCCAGTGCTGCGCGTTATTATGGCAATTGTTCGTGCTCCCCGATATGAGTGTCGCCGGCCGGTCATAGCCGGCTTCGGCCGCGCTGGTCAAATCTTCGAGTGGAGATCGGGTGTCTTTGGGGGGAGAATAGGGATTGCCGCGGGGGCGGCGGGGTTACACCTCAGAGAGGGGCGGATGAGTCATGATCAATTTTTGGGATGGGCTGAGTGAGCCGACAGGGCGCTATTTGGTGGTTCTGGCCGATACCCTTCGGCGTGACGAGGAAGCCATGAGTGCGGCACTGCGATCGGTGGCTGGGGTATCGGATATTGTGCATGCGAGTGACTTCTCCGAGGGCGTCGAGCTAGCACAGTTAGACGACACCACCGCGCTGTTGTTTCCTCAACTCGGTGTCGCGGTGATGACCGGCTGGTCCGATCGATTGGCCTCGCTGAACGCAGCAGTAGAGGATGACGAGCGGATCGACGCCGTTGAGCCGGAGCAGACACTCTACTCACTGCCGACGCTGGGATCGTTGACCGCAGAATATTTGCGTGGGTACAGCGACGCCTCGGTCGCGCTTTACGAACACGCCAACGGCCCGACCACCAAGGTGGATGTCGCGGCCAATTTCCTGGATACCCCGGAGTTCACCTGGGGCCTGCAGGCCACCAAGGTCTCCACATCCCCGTGGAGTGGCGCAGGCGTGCCGGTCGCGATACTCGACACCGGGTTTGACCTGCACCACCCTGACTTCGCCAACCGCGACATCACGAGCAGATCATTCGTGCCGAACGAGGCAGTCCGGGACAGCCACGGTCATGGAACCCATGTCATCGGCACCTCCTCCGGGCCCGTCGACCCACCAGGGGACAGTCGTCGCTACGGCGTCGCATCCAACGACAGCATCTTCGTCGGGAAGGTACTCAGCGACGGGGGGAGTGGCGTCGATTCGCAGATCTTGGCCGGGATCGATTGGGCGATCACCAACCGCTGCCGGGTCGTTTCGATGTCCCTAGGAGCCAGCGTTCGCACCGTCTCGCCGACATATGAAGCCGTTGGTCAGCGGACGATGGAGGCAGGTTGCGTGATTATTGCGGCTGCCGGCAACAACGCGAGCCGGAGCCAGGGCAGGTTCGGGTTCGTCGGCAGGCCCGCGAACAGCCCGTCGATCATGGCGGTAGGCGCCGTCGACTCCGATTTGCAGATCGCAAACTTCTCGGCCCGGAGCAACCCGGTCGCCGGTGGCCAAGTGGATATTGTCGGGCCCGGTGTGGCCACATACTCCTCCTGGACGACGCCGACTCGATACCGGACGATCTCAGGTACCAGCATGGCCACGCCGCACGTGGCGGGGATTGCGGCGTTGCTGTCACAGGCGAGCGGCGCGACCGGGAGCGCGCTGTGGGGGCTGCTCGTTCGCGGCGCTCAGCGGCTTCCGCTCAGCTCCGCTGATGTGGGCGCCGGCCTGGTCCAGGCCCCGCAATAGATCGATTTGTCAGCTCTCGCCCTCGGGCTGCACAGCGGCAGGTGTTTACTCGCGCGATGAGATGAGGTGGTCTCGGGTGAGCGATCAGCTGCTGGTCACCACGCCACAGGCGACCCGCCCACCCGAGTCACCGGTCGCCAGCGTCGCGGCGTCCGGACCTGCGGAGGCGTACCGAGTGGGGATGTTGGCATAGTTGTCCGAACCGGCATGAATGACGATCGCGCTTCCGTTGCCGTCGAAGATGTCGGCGAAGGTAGCGCGGTCGGTCGTGAACGCTGCCTGCGCGGTGCCGTCGTCGTTGACCAAGAGGACCGGCATGTCACCGACATGGCCGGGGTGACCGGCCCCGGCGGCACTCAGGTGCCCACCCGCTGACATGAACGGGGGGGTTGCACCCCCCGCGCACTCGCCGGTCTCGTGGATGTGGAAACCGTGGAAACCGCTGGTCAAGCCGCCTACTTTAGCCATGACATTCAGCCGCCCGTTCTGCTCGGCCAGCTGGACGGTTCCGACGAACTTGCCGCTGGGATCCACGAGACGGGCCTCCCCCAACCGTTGCGCGGCGGATGCATCGGGACCGGCAAGGGCGGTGCTGACGCCCGCTCCCAATGCCACGATGGCTACACCGACAGCCGCGAGAACACGCTTGCTCATCTCCTGATCCCTTCGTTGTGGCGTTTGTGGGCAAGGCACATGCCGTATTCAGATGATCACAGAAGGTGGCTACCGTAACAGATCGCAGAGCGCCTTGCCTTCCTCGGCTGGAAAATCGTGATGTGGAGGATGAGGATGGAGCCGACCCGGGAACTTGAATCCCAAACCTTCCGTTCACAAGATCGTCGGCAGATGAGGGCTGCCAAGCATTGACTTACCGACTCAGCGCAGGGACTCAAGCAGGGAGGCATCGGGGACCCGGGAAATCATCCCCCTACTTTCGGGGGCACCTGGTGACATCCGATGGGTTCGCGATCAGTAGGGAGCTCCTTACATTCCTGGTCGAGGGACTGCTTGGAGGACCTGAATGAGACAGAACTGAGACGACGCAGCGCACCGGACAGCTGATGAGCTGCGTTTTCCCAGTTCAGAACAGAGCCGACGCGGGGACTTGAACCCCGAACCTTCCGCTTACAAGACGCCCTCTCCACGTTGACCACGGCCTCTACCAGCAACAACGAACACCAACCCCACCCCGTTGGGTGCCCTCAGCCGCACCATGCGACACAGTTTCACACCACGTGTGATTCCCACGCTGTACCCACGCGGAAACGTCCAAACCTCACAGGCCGAGGTATCGGGCGACAGCGTGCTCGACGTCGGCGAGTTCGTTGTGTTCGAGGTAGTGCACCGGGTCGCCGATGAGGTAGTCCGTGTCGATGCTGCGGATTTGATCGACGAGGAACCTGGTCTGCTGTCCGTTGATCTCGACTGAGGGGCGGAAGACGGCGGGCTGCGCGGTGGTCGAGGTCGGGACGATCGTGACGACACTCCAGGGCATGGAACTGGGGCTGAGCACCAGACCGAGGCGTCTGCCGGGTTGTTCGTGGCCGTGCTTCTCCGCTTGGAGGGCTCCCTTGCACAGCCCCGCACACGCCAGGCTGGGCTGAAGCATCGGAGTGTGTCTTCCCACGTTCCGCACCGGAGCGGCAGACCAGGTTCACGTCGCCTCCACGCCGAGCGCCATCTGGCCAGTAAACGGGTTCCCGCCAGACTCATCCCGGGCCAAAAAGTAACACCCGGTTTTGACGCCAACCTCATCAATAACGACGCGTCAACAGCGATCCGCCCTATGACGAACTGCGCTCCGTCTCCCTGGCAGGGCGTTCGGCAAAGTCGTGGGCTGTGGGCTTGGAGGAGGTCCGGGGACAGCCGGACTGATGATCACGAATGGGTAGCGACGGTGTGGTGGGGGTGAGGAACGCACCAGAGCTCCGGTAGGAGTGTCGATCGACCAAGATCCGCACTCCCCGCGAGAGCTCCGATGCCTGTTCAGTCTGTCACCTTCGCGGTGCTGTCCTGTACCGCTGCCACCGTTGATGACCTCCCCGTGGACGCTGCTGACTGCAGCCGCCTATTGGAGCTTCTGGGTCTGGTACCTGACCCACGCAAACGCCGTGGTGTGCGGCATTCGGTGGCGGCGGTCCTGGCGATCGCCGCTGCGGCGGTGCTGGCTGGGTCACGATCGATTTCGGCCATCGGGGAATGGGCGGCGGAGGCGCCCCAGGTGGTGCTGGCGGCGTTGGGGGCGCGTGAGAACCCGATCACCGGCCGGTTCGGGGCTGCGCATGTCGATACCTTCCGGCGGGTGTTGCGCCTGGTGGACGCCCAGGCGGTCGACACGGCGATTGGGTTGTTCCTGGCCGAACGCGCCGGCATCGGCGCGTCGGACTGCCCTCCGGGCGGGGCCGAGGAATCACCCCGGCGCGGACACGACGACCGAGCATGCCAGGACCACGGCGGGTGGCCCGAGGGCCAGCACAGCCCAGACCGGGACCGGGACACGCCGAGCCCGCGGGGCCTGGCGGTGGACGGCAAGGCCGTACGCGGGGGCGATTGCGCCCGACGGGCGTGCGGTGCACCTGTTGGCGGCCATGGTCCATGAGGTCCCCGCAGTCCTGGCCCAGCGAGACGTAGCGCACAAGACGAATGAGATCACCCAGGTCAAGCCGCTTCTCGATCCGCTTCAGCTCACCGGGTGGGCGGTGACTCTCGATGCCCTGCACGCTCAGCGCGAGACCGCACGGTACTTGGTGGAAGACAAGGGCGCGGCGTACGTGTTCACTGCCATCAAAGACAACCAGCCGACGCTGTTCGCCGAACTCGACGCCCTGCCCTGGACCGAGGTACCGATCGGGCACACCATGCGCGACCGCGGCCACGGACGCCAGGAAAGACGCATCATCCAGGTCATCCCCGCCCCCGAAGGGATCTTCCCCTATGCCCAGCAGGCCTTCCTGGTCGAACGGTATGTCTACGACCTGGGCGGTGGGCTCACCTCCGCGGTCGCCGCCCTGGGCATCACCGCCCTCTCAGCCGAGCAGGCCGGACCCGAACGCCTCGCACACCTGGTCAGAGGCCATTGGGGGATCGAGGCGCTCCATCACATCCGCGACGTCACCTATGACGAAGACCGCTCCCCACTACGCACCGGATCCGCCCCTCAAATCCTCGCAGGCCTGCGCAACCTGGCAATAGGCGCCCTGCGCACCGCCGGCCGCACCAACATCGCATCCAGTCTCCGGTGGATCTCACGCAACCCCACCCGAGCCCTCTCCATCCTCGGTCAACCAACATGACCAGGAAAAACCATCCAACGCGACTTTGCCTATCGCCCTGGTCTCCCTGGTCCCTACCTGACGTCTCACGGACGCCTTTTCCACAGTCGCTCACCACGGTCACGTCACTGCTTCCGCAGCATGTGGCGGTTTGAAGTCTCCCCCCGCAGGGCGACTCCGAAGGGCCGAAAGTATCCTTCATCTCCCGTGCAGCACCGCGTTCAGCTACCCACTACCCAGGCAGCCTCCCACGTTCGTGGCACACCTTTTCCCATGAACTCTTTCTCGAGTCGGAGTTCCCGGTTCTCTTTCTCGAGTTGTCGGAGGCGGGCGCGTTCGGAAACGTTCAGCGGCGGCTCGGCGTCCGCGTGAGTTTTCCGGTATTTGTTCAC
>JBOHHE010000392.1:0-2497 GCA_050700355.1 Pseudonocardiaceae bacterium | reverse complement strand
TCCCGCGGCACACCGAGCACCGACTGTTCCATCACGCAACGAACCGTAGCCGCCCACCCTTCCCCGGCGTGTCTGCATCCCCTGCACGGTGTGTCCGAAGCTCGTGCATCCGGCAGACGCAAGACCGGGGAGACAGCACATCAGGGAACATGGCTGCGCCCTAGACCGTCACCGCAGCAGTCAGCCGCAGCTGATCTCACTGTGCACCTTACGGCCTGCACAGCGGCGACCTGCCGGTTCGGTAACCCTGTCGGTGCTCACGGTCACACTGACTTTGACGCGGTGACCAACGCAGGGAGGTCGTGGTGCAGACATGTTTCTGTGGTGTGAGCTGACTTCTCAATGTCAGCTCAGCTGCCGGCACTGTTACGCGAGTAGCGGACCCTCCGGGACACACGGCACGATGCGCTCTGCTGATTGGATCCGGGTGCTGGACCAGGCAACTGAGCTGGGTGTCCAGATGGTGCAGTTCATCGGAGGTGAACCCACTCTTTATCCGGACCTCGGGCTCCTGATTGACCAGGCATTGCGGAGGGGGCTGGCGGTGGAAGTGTTCTCCAACCTGGTGCACGTCACCGACGAACTGTGGCAGGTGTTCTGCCGTCCAGGGGTGTCACTGGCGACCAGCTACTACTCCGATGACCCAGCCGAGCACGCCGCAGTCACTGGTCGACCCAGCTATGCACGCACCAGGGAAAACATCGTCGAAGCCATCCGTCGGGGGATCCCGTTACGTGCCGGGGTGATCGACCTCGGTGACGGTCAGCGCACGGATGCGGCACAGCAGGAGTTAGTCGAACTCGGCGTTGCGTCGGTGAGTTATGACCTGCTGCGCCAAGTCGGGCGCGGCGTGCGCAACCAGGAGGCGAGCGTCGAGCAGCTGTGCGGCAACTGTGGCGATGGAGTTGCCGCGATCTCCCCCAACGGTGACGTGTGGCCATGCGTTTTCAGTCGCTGGCTGCCGGTCGGCAACGTCCTTGAACAGGCCCTTGCCAAGATCTTGATGGGACCGGACGCCGAGCGTGTCCGGGACCAGCTCGCGCGGGCGTTTGCCGAGCGGGCGGCGCGGGCTTGCCGACCCAGTTGCGGCCCGACCTGCGAGCCGAACCGGTGCGCACCGGAATGTGCACCGGCGTGTAGCCCAGCGCGCTGCCATCCAACGTGCGCACCAAGCTGCGGTCCGTCCTGCAACCCTTGTGCGCCCAGCACACGATGCTGGCCGTCCTATGGTGGCTGCCCACCGCACCAGGAGTGCGGGCCGAGCCGGAGCCACTAGCCTGACGACGATGTCCGGTGCAACCGATGTAGTGTCCAGCGCCGAGGATGACGACGTCCATCGGGCCTGGATGCGGGCGGTATTCGCCGAGGCAGCGATCGAGGCCAGCGCGACTGTCGTGGGTGGTGCGGTGTTCGGGTGGCGGGACCGCTCCCTGGGCGCCCGAGTGCACGCCGAGTCCGCTGAGCTCTGGCTGCGGGTGGTGACCGAGCAGGAGCAATGGGCTGGTGGGGAGTTCTGGACCGGTAATACGGACGCCAACGCCATCATCGGGATTCCCAAACCGAGAGTCTTGCGTGACTGGGAATGGGCTGAGGGAACCACCCGGCTGCGCGCGGAGCTGATGACACTCGCCGAGGGGCAACAGTGCTCTCCTACCCCGGAGCTGCGCTTTCCGGTCGAGCTACCTGATCGCTGGTGGCGGATGTTGCGGGAGTCGCTGCGGGCTCTGGCAGTGGTGCCCACCAGTCGTACGTACCTGACGGAGAACGAGGTTGCGCGGCGGTTGCGGGTGTTCTTCGGTGACCGCGCAGATCCGACCGTCTCGGAGTGGACTGCGGCTCATGCCGACCTGCACTGGGCGAACCTGATCGTACCCGACTTGGCGATCGTGGACTGGGAAGGCTGGGGAATCGCACCGGCAGGGTTCGACGCCGCGACCCTCTACCTGCATTCCTTGCTCCAGCCGGCGACCGCGAAGCAGATGCGCACCGAGTTCGACGAACTCCTGGAGCACCGGGACGGGCTGATCTCCCAGCTTTATGTGACCACTCGGATATTGCTGCGCATTGAGCACGGCGACTACCCCGACCTCGCCATCCCGTTGCACCACAACGCCGAACGCGTCCTGGAGCGGCTCAGGGGTCGTCGGTGAACAGATGATGCAGGAACCGGGCCGGATCGGCCAGAAAACTGCGGGTCAACAGCACAGGTTCGGCGGTGTCGTAGTCGACCTGTTCGATGGTGCCGTCGGTGTCGATCTGCAGAATCCGGGCGTTCGGCACGGCGAGCAGGATCGGTGAGTGCGTCGCCACGATGAACTGCGATCCCTGCCCGATCAGTTCCCCGATCCGCCGGACCACCGCCAGGCAGCCGCGTACCGACAGCGCAGCCTCGGGTTCATCGAGCAAGTACAGCCCGTCGGGGCCGAACCGGTGGATCACCAGGTCCAGGAAGGACTCCCCGTGCGAACGCTCATGCGGGGATACCCCGCCGTAGGCG
>JBOHHE010000391.1:0-18350 GCA_050700355.1 Pseudonocardiaceae bacterium | reverse complement strand
AACCGCACTCACGGGTGGCGGGGGCGGGGCTGGCAGCGCGGGCAGGTGTAAGAGGAGCGGTTCATGAAGGATTCGCGCCGGATCGCGGTGCCGCAGCGCGGACAGGGTCGGCCACCCTGGCCGTAGGCCACGAGCGAGCGGTCGAAGTAGCCGGAGGCGCCGTTGACGTTGACGTACAGCGCGTCGAAGGACGTGCCTCCCGCGGCCAGTGCCTCGGTCATCACCTCGGTGGCGGCGCTGAGCACGGCCCGGCCCTGCGCGCGGGTCAGCGTCGCGGTGCCCCGCGCCCAGTGCAGCCGAGCCCGCCAGAGCGCCTCGTCGGCATAGATGTTCCCGATCCCGGAGATCAGGGTCTGGTCCAGCAGCGCGCGCTTGAGATCAGTACGCCGTCGCCGCATCGCGGCCACCACAGCATCGAGGTCGAAGGCCGGGTCCATCGGATCCCGCGCGATATGCGCTACCGGCACGGGCACTCCGTCGACCACATCCTCCACCGACAGCCCTCCGAAGGTGCGCTGGTCGACGAAGCGCAGTTCGGGACCACCGTCAACGAAGGCGAACCGCACCCGCAGGTGGATCTCGTCAGGGGCACCGGAAGGCTGGATACGCAGTTGCCCGCTCATGCCCAGATGCGCCAGCAATGCCTCATCGTCGCCGAGATCCAGCCACAGGTACTTCCCTCGGCGCCGAGCCGCCCGGATCCGCCTACCCGCCAACCGGCCGACGAAGTCGAACTCGCCGGCCAGATGCCGACGCACCGAACGGGGATGGCGCACCTCGACGCTGGTCAGGCAGCGGCCAACGACATGCTCGACGAGGCCGAGCCGGACGACCTCTACCTCGGGCAGCTCCGGCATAAGGCGCTACTCCGCTGCGGCGGCGCTTCCGCCGAGCGGCTCGGCCAACGAACGCCAGGCCGCCTCGGCGGCACGCTGCTCGGCTTCCTTCTTGGTCCGGCCCTGCCCACTGCCTCGCGCCACCCCGGCGATCATCGCGGTCGCGGTGAACTCCTTAAGATGGTCGGGCCCGTCCTCGGCCACTCGGTACTCGGGAACCCCGAGGTCGGTGCTCGCGGTGAGTTCCTGAAGGCTGGTCTTCCAGTCCAGGCCCGCCCCCAGCAGCGGAGCCTCGATCAGCAGCGAGTCGAACAGCCGGTGCACCAGTGCGCGGGCGGCGTCCATGCCATGCTGTAGATACACCGCGCCGATCAGTGCCTCGGTGGTGTCGGCGAGGATGCTTGCCTTGTCCCGGCCCCCGGTCAGTTCCTCACCCCGGCCCAGCAGTATGAACTCGCCCAGCCCACGAGTGCTCAGGCCACGGGCCACCCCGGCGAGCGCGTGCATGTTGACCACGCTGGCGCGCAGCTTGGCGAGCTGCCCCTCGGGCAGATCGGGGTGGGTGCGGAACAGATGATCTGTGACAACCACACCGAGCACTGCGTCACCAAGGAACTCCAAGCGTTCGTTGGGTTCGAGTCCGCCGCTCTCGTAGGCATAAGAACGGTGAGTCAGCGCCAGCTCGAGCAATTCGGCGTCGATGCGTACGCCGAGCGCAGCGAGAAGCGAGGCTCTGTCCGGTCCTTTACCCCGCGACGACCGACCCCCCACGGCGCGTCGTACCGCCGATCAGGCTGGTCGGACGACTTGACGGCCGTCGTAGGTGCCGCAGTGCGGGCAGACCAGGTGAGGCAACTTGGGTTGCCTGCAGGCCCGGTTCGAACAGGTCGCAAGGGTCGGCGAGGTGGCCTTCCACTGGGCCCGCCGCGAGCGGGTGTTCGACCGCGACATTCTGCGCTTCGGGACGGCCACGTTACTCGTTCTCCTCGTCGTTAAGCTGCAGCTCATTCTCACTGAACCGCTTCAGACCGGCCCAGCGAAGGTCTATGGTCTCATGCCGGTGATCCGCGCCGAGTTCGACCCGCTTACCACCGCATTCCGGGCACAGACCAGGGCAGTCGTCCCGGCACAGCGGCGCCTGCGGCAGTGCCAACAGCACCGCGTCACGCACCACCGGTTCGAGGTCCACCAGATCGTCGACGACCCGGCTGACCTCATCGGGATCCGTGCTTTCGTCGGTTGCCGTGTCCGGGTAGGCGAAAAGCTCGGTCAGCTCGACTTCGAGCCGATCGGCCAGCGGATCCAGGCACCGGGCGCACTCACCCGCCACCGGAGCAACCGCCGTGCCGGAGACCAGCACGCCCTCCATCACCGACTCCAGGCGAACGTCCAAAGCCACCGCATCACCCTCGGGAATGTGGATCACATCCAGCCCGAGACCGGCGGGTGCCGGCACGTCACGGTGATAGGAGCGCATCGCCCCGGGACGCCTACCCAACTCTCGGGTGTCAATCACCCAGGGGGCGGCCGGATCGGGATGGGAAGCTGTGACCTTGCGTGACATACCAACTCAGCTCCGGTACTCGGCTGCGCCCGCGGACACCGGCCCGCCGCGCCGGGTGCGGCCCCGTCCGACGGTGCGCAGCGTGCGGTTGAGCAGATCCTCGAACTCGGCGAGGGCACTGTCGATGTAGGTGTCGCACTCCGCGCGAAGGCGCTGCGCTTCGATGACGGCCTCCTCATGGATGCGAGCGGCCTCGGCACGAGCGGCCTGCACCACCTCGGTCTGCTCGACCAGCCGGGCTTGCTCGACGCGACCCTCGGCGATGGCGCGCTCGTAGGCGGCCCGACCTGCCGCGACCATCCGCTCCGCCTCGGTTTCGGCACGCCCGGTGAGCTGCTGGTGCTCGTGGCGCCCGGCGGCCACGACATGCTCGGCTTCGGCCTCCGCGTCGGCCACCATCGATTCTGCCCGGGCCCGAGCCTCGGCAACCAGGCGGTGCGCCTCGTCGCGGGCCTCGCTACGGGTTCGCTCCGCCTCCGCATGGGCCTCGTCGCACTGCTGCCGTGCCTCCTGGTGCGCGGTCTGCACCAGCTCGTCACGGTGATCCAGCACGTCCTGGGCATCATCGAACTCGCCGGGGATTGCGTCGCGGACCTCGTCGAGCAAGTCGAGCATGTCACCGCGAGGCACCACGCAGCTCGCGGTCATCGGTACTCCCCGCGCCTCCTCGACGGTAGTGACGAGCGCGTCGAGTGCCTCGAAGACCCGGTACACCTGCCCCTCCTCATCGCCGCTAACCATGGGTCACCAGTCTGCCCCCTTCCGCAACCGGAACGCGGGACCACGCCGGGTGGGCGTGTCCGGCACCGGCCAGGAGCTCAGCGTTGCTCCGCAAGCCGGTTGAGCAGGTGCTCGTGCACCAGGGCAGGCAGCAGGTGGCTCACATCACCACCGTAGGTGGCGACCTCCTTAACCAGCGAGCTGGACAGGAAACTGTAGGTCGGGTTGCTCGGCATGAACATCGTGTCCACCCCGGAAAGTTGATAGTTCATCTGAGCCATCTGCAACTCGTAGTCGAAGTCGCTGACCGCACGCAGCCCCTTCACGATGGTTGCGATCCCGTTGGCGCGGCAGTAGTCGACGAGTAGCCCGTGCCAGGAGTCGATGCGGACTCCGGACAGATGCTCGGTGATCTCCTTGAGCATGGCTATGCGGTCTTCGATGTCGAACATGTAGCGCTTGGTCTTATTGATCAGTACGGCCACCACGACTTCGTCGAACTGGTTCGCGGCCCGTTCGATGATGTCCAGGTGACCATTGGTTGCCGGATCGTAGGAGCCTGGGCAGACCGCTCGCCTCATATCGCGGAACCGTAATGCACCGCAGTGTCGCCATACCGCCGGACCGTGAGCGCTGCCACACCATCCGGCCAGGTAGGCGCCACCGCCCTGGCTGGACGTTCCACCACGAGCAGCGCGCCGGACGCGAGCCAGCCGCTGAGGGTCAGGGCGCTCAGCACCCCGCTCAGCACATCGGAGTCCAGCGCATAGGGGGGATCGGCGAGCACCACGTCATAGGGTTGGCCCGCCTCGCCGGACAGCACTGCCGCGACGGTCGCGACGCTCACCTGCGCCGCGGTGCCGCCCGGCCCGCCCAACCCGAGCGCCTCGACGTTGCTGCGCAGCACGGCGGCCGCGCGCCGGTCGGACTCCACAAACCGCACGTATGCAGCACCTCGGGACAACGCCTCCAATCCCAATGCGCCCGATCCGGCGTAGAGGTCGAGAACCCGGGCGCCATGCAGGTCGCGGCGGGCCTGAATCGCACTGAACACCGCCTCCCGCACCCGGTCCGACGTCGGCCGGGTGCCTTGTGGTGGAACAGCCAGCCGTCGCCCCCCGGCCACCCCGGCCACAATCCGCGTCACAGTGTCATCATGCGCCTTCAGCTCGGCGATCGGCAGGCAACCGTAGTCCAGTGACAGTGGGGAGTTTCGGACGGGACCGGCGGTTAAAAATCCATCGGCCACAGCTCCTGCGGCGGTCGAGAGGGACGCCGAGTGCCAGAAGCTCAGGATTCCGCCTTCTCCTCATCAGGCAGGCGGAGGTGAGGCCAACTCGGTGGTAACAGCTCAAAACCGAGAATGGCGTTCATCCGCTCCCGGATGCTGTCCTGCAGCAGCGGACCCCACCGGAATTCGTCCACGGCATGCATGAGATGGCGGACCAGGCTGAGCGGATCCTCGACATCATTTTCGGCGTAGGGCCACGCGAGTTGGGCGTAGTACCGGTCGATGAGCCAGAACAGATCATGGGTGAGCTCGGGAAGCGTGCCACGCTCCTGATGGGAGGCTACTGTGCCGAGCCACCACGGCCGCCATCGATGGACCTCGGTAGTCGGGATCTTCGGGCCATCCTGGGTCTCGTCGCACTCGGCCTCGTCAATGTCGAATGCCTTGTCGGCGTCCGAGGCGTCCCCGGTCTTCGAGGACTCTCCACTCTTCAAGGTCTCCAGGAAATCCTCAGGATCCTGGGAATCCAGGCAATCACGCAGCATGGTCTGCAGACTCGGTGTCTCGGTGACACCGTCGAACTGCGCGAGGGCATGGGTAGCCCGCAGCACCATCATCGGATTCAGGTTGTCCAGTAGCTGGTAGCGCCACACCGACGCCAGCTGCTCACGCTGGTCGAACTCGTTGTGCATGAAGAACGGGCCGTACTCAAGATTGATCATGATGCCGATCCCCTTGACCTGGTCCCATTTGCCGGCCCGGGCGGCATGTTCGGTCAGCCACACCGCAGCCTTGGGCCCGTATTCGGGATCGGCGCTGGCCCACACCTGGACCATCGACTTCTCGGCCTCGTCATCCCGGCCCTCCCGACGCCAGCTCTGGGCGATCGCGTAGTGCGCGACCGGACTGTAGGCCCGACTTCCGGTGTCCACCACGCACTGCCAGGACGCTCGGAGCTGCTCACAATCACCTGTGTCGAGCAGGATCGCGTAGCGATAGGCCGCGGCGGGGCTGTACACCGGATTCCCCCCCGCCGCAGCAATGGCGAATGCAGCCGCAGCGGCGCGGCGGCGCATACCGTTGGGCAGAGACTCGGCCAGACGAACCACACCAAGCAGAAACGCGGCCTCAACCCGGCACGAGCAGTCCTCGGCGTCGACCAGCGGTTCCAGGATGGCGATGGCCCCATCAAGGTCCCGCTCGCCGAGCAGCGCCACCCCCTCCAGGCAGGCGCGGTAGTCCTCGACAGGCGTGCTCCCCATTAGTCCTCTATTCCAAAGCCTCGTTCCGGTTACACCCGAGACCGTGTTACCTCTCCAGCCTCGTCCCAAGCCCCTGGGCCGCCCGCGAGGGTAGCCCCCGCCACTGGCGCTGTCTTAGCACGCCTACCGTTAGGAGCATCCGGGCGTGGTATCCCCGCAAGCCATGGCGGCGTCCCGAGCCACTGAGCAGCGGGTTCGGTTGCCCACTGGGCAGTGGACCTCACGTGGAGAAATAGCTGTGAATTTAATCAGAAAAATTACAAGGGCAGAAAGCTCGATGTCGGCCCGCCGAACCCTGAATGCTTCAAACATCTACCCCACCCATAGCCGGCCAGGTACGTCGGACCGGTCAGGGCGACAGCCGGTCACCATGGACGGTGACCGCAACTCTGCGCCGAGGGTGCCATGATGCCCCGTGATGGAATTTCAGCAGATCGGCATGAGTCACCCGGCGGTCAAGGACGTCCTGGCGATCCAGAACAACACCGCCCCGAACCGGTTCCGGCTGTTCGTCGCCGAGGGGCTGTGGGCAGCCAGGGTCGCGCTCGACACGAACTTGCGGGTGGACACCTTCTACTGGTGCCCAGAGCTCGTGCACTCCGATGAGGCGAACAAACGCGCGCACGAGCTGGCCCAGCGGGCTCGTCGTACGTTTCAGATCGCCGCGAAGACCATGGCGCGCATGGCCGAGCGCGGTAATCCGGACGGCATCGTCGCCACTGTCGAGATGCCCACCTGGCAGCCGGACCGGATCGACCTCGACCCGTCTGCGCTCGTCCTCGTCACCGACGGCATCGAGATCCCCGGCAATCTGGGCACGTTGATCCGGACGCTGGATGGCTGCCGCGCCGATCTGCTGATCATCACGAACCGCCGGACCC
Organism: Pseudonocardiaceae bacterium; assembly: GCA_050700355.1. Lineage (GTDB taxonomy): Bacteria > Actinomycetota > Actinomycetes > Mycobacteriales > Pseudonocardiaceae. The sequence goes on along the minus strand of JBOHHE010000391.1, from coordinate 11,856 downwards.
GGATGTCACACCCGAAGGTGCTCAGGGCGAGCCAAGCCATGTCGGTACGCGTTCCACACATCGAGTTCGAGGACACCGACGAGGCGATCGCCTGGTTGCGGAGGCACCACGTCAAGGTCTATCTGGCTGATACCGCAGAGAGCGTGAATTACCGCCTTCTGGACTACACCGGGCGGACGGCCCTCGTCGTGGGCAGCGAGCGGTACGGCATCTCTCCGCCCTGGTATGAACACGGCTTTACCCGGGCCGGAGTCCCTATGCTGGGTTACGCGGACAGTCTCAACGTGTCGGTCTCAGCATCGATCTTGCTGTACGAAGCCCGTGCCCATAAGGACGGCTGGGTCAACTGCCAGTGCACCTAGCGTCACGGAGAATCGAGAAGGGAACCAATTATGATCGGATTCATCGTCGCAGGCCTCATCATCGGCGTACTGGCACGTCTGCTGAAGCCTGGCAAACAGAACCTCAGCTTGCTGGCCACGCTGCTTCTCGGCCTGGTCGGATCCGTCATCGGTGGCGGGATTGCGAGTTTCCTGGGGACGGGGGACATTTTCGAGCTGAACGTGCTCGGCTTCATCATTGCCGTCATCGCCGCGGTCCTGCTGGTCGGAGTTGCTGAAGGTCTCACTGGTCGCGGTAAGCGCGGCGAAGTGCGCTGATCTCCCCCTCATTGGGAGCGCAGTTCCATGAGCAGATCACCGCCCTCGACCTGCTGCACGGTCTTGATCGCCAGCCGGGTCACTGTGCCGTCACGAGGCGCGGTGATCCCGGCTTCCATCTTCATGGCCTCGATGGTGGCCACCGACTGCCCCGCGGACACGACATCCCCTTCGGACACCTGCAGGGTCACCACCCCCGCGAACGGCGCCGGGACATGGCCGTCATCGGATCGGTCAGCCTTCTCCGCCGCAGGAACCGCCGAGTCGATGGAGCGGTCCCGCACCTGCAACGGGCGCAGCCGGCCGTTGAGCGTGCACATCACTGTGCGCATGCCGCGCTCGTCGGCGTCGCCGATAGCCTGGAGCACGATCAGCAATCGGACCCCTGGTTCGAGGTCGACGGCGTACTCCGCACCGGCGCTGAGGCCGTAGAAGAAGTCCTTGCTGGACAGCACCGAGGTGTCGCCATAGCATTCGCGATGCTCCTCGAACTCCGCCGCAGGGCCGGCGAACAGCAGCCGGTTGAGGGTCCGCGCCCGGTCGTCCATGAGCCCCTTGCGGTCCTGGGCGGACAGTTCCGTGATTCCTCGGGGAGCGTTACGGCCCTCGAGTGCCTTGCTGCGCAGAGGTTCCGGCCACCCGCCAGGCGGATCGCCCAGTTCGCCGTGCAGGAAACCGATCACGGAGTCCGGGATGTCGAAGCGACCGGGGTCGGACTCGAAGTCCTTCGGCTCGACATCAGCGCCGACCAGGTGCAACGCCAGATCCCCCACCACCTTGGACGACGGAGTCACCTTCACCAGCCTGCCGAGCATTCGATCGGCCGCCGCATAGGCGTCCTCGATCTGCTCGAACCTGTCCGCGAGGCCGAGGGCGACGGCCTGCTGGCGCAGGTTGGACAACTGGCCACCGGGAATCTCGTGGTGATAGACCCGCCCGGTTGGTGAGGCCAGGCCGGACTCGAAGGGTGCGTAGACCTTGCGTACCAGCTCCCAGTAAGGCTCCAGATCGCAGACCGTCTGCAGGTCCAGCCCAGTGCTGCGCTCGGTGTGATCGGTGGCCGCGACCAGGGCCGACAGCGCCGGCTGGGAAGTGGTCCCGGCCATCGACGCGCTGGCGGCGTCGACAGCGTCCACACCTGATTCGATCGCGGCGAGCAGGGTGGCCAGCTGTCCACCAGGGGTGTCGTGGGTGTGCAGGTGCACCGGCAGATCGAACCGCTGGCGCAGCGCTCGCACGAGCGTCCGGGCCGCCGGTGGCCGAAGTAACCCGGCCATATCCTTGATGGCCAGCACATGCGCACCCGCCTCGACGATCTGCTCGGCGAGGTGCAGATAGTAGTCCAGCGTGTAGAGCTTCTCCCCGGGGTTGGACAGATCAGCGGTGTAGCACAACGCCACCTCGGCAACCGCCCGGTCGGTCTCGCGCACGGCGTTGATGGCAGGACGCATCTGGGAAACATCGTTGAGCGCGTCGAAGATCCGGAAGATGTCCAGCCCGGTCTCGACGGCGTGCTCAATGAACGCGTGCGTCACCTCTGGGGGATAGGGGGTATAGCCGACGGTGTTGCGCCCACGGAGCAGCATCTGCAGGCACAGGTTGGGGATCGTCTCACGCAGCGCGGCAAGCCGCTCCCACGGATCCTCGGCCAGAAAACGCAGCGCGACATCGTAGGTCGCCCCACCCCAGCACTCCAGGGACAGCAGCTGCGGCGTCATCCGGGCGATGTGCGGCGCGATGGCCACCATATCCTTGCTACGCATCCGGGTCGCGAGCAACGACTGATGGGCATCCCGGAAGGTGGTGTCGGTGACACCGACCGCGGTGCGGGTCCGTAACCAGCGCGCGAAGCCCTCCGGGCCGAGCTCGAGGAGCCGCTGCCGGGATCCGACGGGTGGTTGCGCCGTCATGTCGATCACCGGCAACTTGTCGGGCGGGTCGGCGAGCTCCGGCGGCTCGCCGTGCGGCCGATTCACCGTCACATCCGCGAGGTAGCTGAGCAGCCGGGTGCCGCGGTCCGCGGACTGCCGGGCGTTGAGCAGCTGGGGATGCTCCTCGATGAAGGAGGTGGTGAACCTCCCGGCCTGGAAATCCGGATCGTCGAGCAGCGCGAGCAAAAACCCGATGTTGGTGGCGACGCCTCGAATCCGGAACTCGGCGATCGCCCGCCGGGCTCGCCGCACCACGGTCCCGAAATCCCGTCCCCGGCAGGTCACCTTGACCAGCATGGAATCGAAATGCGCGCTGATGTGCGCACCGGGGTAGACGGTGCCACCGTCCAGTCGGACCCCCGCCCCACTGGCGGAGCGATAAGCGGTGACCGTCCCGATGTCCGGGCGGAACTCGTTCGCCGGGTCCTCGGTGGTGATCCGGCACTGGAGCGCGATGCCGCGGGGCATGATCGCTTCCTGGGTGAGGCCAAGATCGGCCAGCGTCTCCCCCGCCGCGATCCGCAGCTGGGCGGCGACCAGATCAACATCGGTGATTTCTTCGGTCACCGTGTGCTCGACCTGAATGCGCGGGTTCATCTCGATGAAGACGTGGTGGCCTTCGCGGTCGACGAGGAACTCCACCGTGCCCGCGTTGATGTAACCGATCCGCCGCGCGAAGGCGACCGCGTCGGCACAGATCCGGTCCCGCAGGTCCGGATCCAGGTTCGGCGCGGGGGCGATCTCCACGACCTTCTGGTGCCGTCGCTGCACCGAACAATCCCGTTCGTGCAGGTGGATCGTGGCGCCGGTGTGGTCGGAGAGGATCTGCACCTCGATATGCCGGGGGTCGGTGACGGCCTGTTCCAGAAATACGGTCGGATCCCCGAAGGCCGACTCGGCCTCGCGGGTAGCGGACTCCAGCGCATCCCGCAGGCCACTGGACTCGGTCACCCTCCGCACGCCCCGCCCACCGCCACCGGCCACGGCCTTGACAAAGAGCGGCAACCCGATCTGCTCCGCCGCGCTCAGCAGTTCGTCGATGTCCGACGAAGGGGGTGAGGACGTCAGCACCGGCACCCCTGCCTCACGGGCCGCAGCCACCGCCCGGGACTTGTTGCCCGCCAGCGCCAGGACCGCTGGCGGTGGCCCGATGAACGTGATACCCGCCTGCTCACATGCTGCGGCCAATTCCGGGTTCTCCGAGAGGAAGCCGTACCCGGGATAAACGGCGTCGGCACCTGCATGCTCAGCCGCCCGGACGATCTCCGCTACCGAGAGGTAGGCACGGACCGGATGACCCTCCTCACCGATCTGATACGCCTCGTCGGCCTTGAGTCGGTGCTCGGAGTTGCGGTCCTCGTACGGAAACACCGCGACTGTCTGAGAGCCGAGCTCGAAGGCGGCGCGAAACGCCCGAATCGCGATCTCCCCGCGATTGGCGACCAGGACCTTGCCGAACATGTGCCAGCTCCTTGGAGGGTGTTGGGCGGGCCTGGTCAGTGCCGGTAAGCCCGCTCATTCGCGCGCCCACTTCGGATGCGGACCACATTGCCGAGCCTGGTCAGGTCCTGCAAGACGAAATCACCCACAAGCCCGGTAGCGGTAGTCGGCGGCACCGCACTGGACGCCCCGCTGGTGGCGATGTATGCGACTGCCTGATCGACCCACCCGGCGGTGAGAAATGGGCTGGCCAGCGAGAGGCTGCCATCAAGCAGCAGTGAGCGAGCTCCACCCGCAAGGAGCGATAGGAGAAACTCGCGGGGCTCCTGCGTCGGGTGAACCTTGGCCAGGCTGAAGACTTCTGGCCGGTGCCCACCCGGACAGCCCTCGGAAAGCTCGCCGTCATCGGAGAGGACGACATCGTGGACCAGGCGCAGACTGTGCGCATCCACCGAAGCCTCGCGGAACGGCGCTCCGGCGGCCGCCGGCATCCGGTTGGCCAGCCCATCGGCGGGAACGGCATAGACCCAGGTGATGAAGGGGCGTTGCTGGTGCAGAGCAGTCAGCCACGGATCGAGAACAAGCCGCACCTCCCGAGCCAACACATCGGTGACCACGCTCAGCCCAGCATTTCGCAACCGCGCAACGGCACCCTCCCCCCGTAAGCTGGGACCCAGCACCGAAACAAGCACCCGGCGAATACCGGCATCAATGATGACCTGGTGGCAAGGTGGAGTGCGGCCGTGGTGGTGGCACGGTTCGAGAGTGACCATGGCCGTGCCGCCGCGGGCTCGTTCACCGGCTGCCCGCAGCGCCTGTACCTCTGCATGCGGATCACCCTTGCGAACGTGGTAGCCCTCGCCCACAGCGCGGCCGTCACAGTCCAACACAACACAACCGACCGGCGGGTTAGGACTGGTGGTGCCGAGCCCGAAAGCGGAGAGCACGATTGCTCGGCGCATGGCAGCCTGCTCAGCCGACGTCATAGCCACGTCAGCAATCCCTCGGCGAGGACGAGCCATCTGCGCATCAACTACTTCTCGTTCACGGCCAGCACTCCCCCAGCTTAGCCAGCATGCAGCTCGTCATGCGGTGTACGAGTCACCTCAGAGGCCACCCCCGCATCACACAGCTGTCGAACTGGCGTCTTGATGTGGCGCGGAGTGGTCGTCAGTGTGCGCGTGTGGGTCGAGCTTCATGACCTCCTTGGGCATGACGATGAAGGTCCCCATCATGCCTTCGTCCTCGTGTTCCAGGATGTGGCAGTGGTACATGAACCGTCCGGTTGCTCCACCGAACTGTGCCGCGAGTGTGACCAGTTCGCCGCCACCCACTCGGATCGTGTCCTTCCAGCCTTGTTCGTTGGCGTCCAGTTTGGGCGCCTCCTCCAGCCGGGTGATCGGTGTTCTGGTGCCACCGACGGTGTTGTCGAAGCTGGTCAGGTCGTAGCCGTCACGGCTGAGTGCCTGGAAGTGGACGAGGTGGAGATGGATGGGGTGGCCGACACGGCTGACATTGAGGATCGACCACTGCTCCCAGTCGTCGAGGTTCACGTAGAAGTTCGCGGCGTCCCTGAAGGTCCGGCTGAGCCGCCGCAGCGTCTTCACGGTGCCATCAGCCAGCTCGACCTGCACGATGCCATCGACGGGCAGATCCACTGGCGGATCATCGATCTCCTCCATCTCCCACATCTCCGGGTGCATACCCTCGATCAGAGTGAGCACGAGCCAGCGGTGCGTATGCCCGGGAACCGTGTCGTGGGTCAGAGGCACGAACAACGGCGACAGCGTGGGCGGCAGCGTGAAGCCGTCATACACCGGCTTTGACCTGACTCGGAACTGCATGATGTCCGGATTGGGAAGGTCGGTTCCCGGCTCCAGCGGCAGGCTGTCTGTGTCCCCGTTCACCAGCGTGAGTGACCGGCCCTTGAAGGCACGGAAGTCGACAAGAACATCAGCGCGCTCAGCCGGAGCCAGGATGATCTCATCCAGCTTAAGGGGCGCGGGCAGCAGACCACCATCGGTGCCGATCTGGCACAGCGCGCCGGGAACGGTGGCGCCGTTCTCGTCGCGCAGTTGCAGCGTGTAGACACGCGAGTTCGAAGCGTTGAGCATCCGGAAGCGGTACCAGCGGGCTTTGACGTCGAGGTGGGGCCAGATCACCCCATTCACCAGCGTGAAGGGTCCGATGAAGGGGAACGTGCGTAGCTCAGGGTCGTCCGGGATGATGTCCAACTTGTCCAGGAGCTGGCCTGTGAGGTTGCCGTCGGAATCGGTGTCAAGATTGCGGTCGCAGATCACGAGTGGTATCTCGTGCTTACCGTGCGGCAGCCGCAGACAATCCTCCTCGGCATCCCGGATCAGGTACATACCGACCAGCCCCGCCAGGACGTTCAGGGCGGTAATCGCCATGGCATGGTCGTGATACCACAGCGTCGTCGCCTGTTGATCGTTCGGGTACTCCGCCAGTTGGGCGTCTCCCGGCAGAACGCCGTTCTCGGTCCAGCCGTCGTTGCCTGCGGCGGTCCGGGCACCGTGTAGGTGAACCACTGTCCATGGCGGAAGAGCCGCGACATCCTGGAGGGGTGCTGCTCCGTCACGTCCTGGCTTTGGCGCCTGTGGATCGAACGGCACCTTCACGGCGGTGACGGGAAAACTTCCGGTGATCTCGTTCCGCCAGATCACCCGCAGCCTCCGCCCGCGCTGCACGTCAATCGTAGGACCCGGGAACGAACCGTTGTAGGCCCACACGCGGGTCAGGGGCAGCTGGGAGTGCAACCGCACCCACATTGCCCGCATGGTGATCTCCAGCTGGGCCGGCCGCGGGCCGGGTGCAACGCGGATCACCGGCGGGATGTGCAGCCGGTCGAGGAACTTCTCCAACCGCGCTCCCTGCACCGCAGGCGACAGCGCTGCCGATGTGGCGGTGGGAACATCAGCGGTGGGAACATCAATAGTCTCGGTCACGTCACGCTCCTCCTGTAGATCGTTTTCCCTTAGAGGATCGACGCGACACACCGCTAGATACCCGCACCCGCAAGAATCCGCCCCACAGCTGTCAAGCGCTGACGACACAGCTGAGCGTGGCCAGCAGCGGCCGCTCCTCAGCGCTGGACACCTCGATCCAGCGGCGCTCGTCCAGCACTGCTGGTCCAGCCCAGCGCCTTCAGCTCTGCTCCAGTGGTGCTTCAGTCGCTCTTCAGTCCTTACCCCCAAGATGCCCAACCATCAGGTGCTACTACGAGGACCAGGTGTTACGACGAACCCCGGGGGCGATGTTGACCGAGAGCTTAGGGACCAAAGCACTGCTGGGAGACGGGACCGTTCTCAACGATCCCGGTGATGGGGAGAGCATCTGGCTCGGCGGTGGGCCGATGAAGAACTACCGCACGGTGGCCAATGGGTCGGCCGCGGTTGCTACGGCGCTGGCTGAACTCCAGGTACGCGCCGGAGAACGGGTACTGATCATGTTGCCGGACGGTCCCAGCTTCGTCGATGCGTTCGTCGGTGTGATGTGGCGAGGCGCGGTGCCCCTGCCGGTGAACCCGCTGCTGGAGATAGCGGACATCAAGACAGTGACCGTCGAGGCGGGTGCCCGGTTCGTGGTGGCATCAGCGGAGCGGATCCGGGCGCTGGCCGTCCTGGGAGCTGGGCCGTTCACGCTGATCGACGGGCCACATGAGCTCGGGGCAGCCTCGCTGCGGCCGAGCTGAACGGGTGGCAGGTACCCGTCGGCGAGGGGCAGGCGGGTACCTGCCACCGTCTTTGAACCGCACCCCTCCATGATTATGCCTACCGTGATCTTGAGCACGTCCACGCCCGCCTCGACAACGTATTGACCCTAGAAATTCCCAAAGAGTTCATACGCAAGATAAACGATGTGATATGTGTGAAATAATGGCAGCACGCTACGTGTGATGACCATTACCCCGAGTCTCCTTGCGGAACGCCGACCGTCTCGTTACGTTCGATCTTGCCAGCCGAAGCCCACCTTGCTGAGACTCTCACGGCACCGCTGTCCGGTCGGCCCGATGACGTGCCATGCAGAGTTCTCATCCTCTCCGAACACACTTCAGTTCAAACAGCTGAGAACGTGGGGCGGCTCGGGAAGCTCCGATCAAGGAGAATCTTTAACGCGAAGGGGACTCGATGAGACGCGAGGTCGAGCAGGTTTCGAACCGCAGCCGCCACGCTGATCACTGGATTTATCTGGATCGGTCTTGGGCACAGCGTCTGGGTGTGAAGAGGACGGCGGGGGTGTACCGGATCCGTGGCCGCGATCTGCGACGCAGGCTTTCCCTCCAAATCCTGGGTTCAGACGCTGCCGGAGCAGTACATACGCATGCAGATGAGGTGGAGCTTCGAAACGGCCGTGTCACCGCAATTCTAGGTAGCCGATGCGATAATGTGGGTGACCAGCCGGAACACCCACGGACCGACGCGGAGCACGGCGACCTGGATTCTCGAGGTCATTCCCGGCGCAGCGCCTGAACAGCAAGGCCCGGTCGCCTCAGACTTTTTCCAGGAATTGGGCGCGATCCTCGGCCAGCAGGGCGGTGGCCAGATTGGCGAGCCCCGGATGCTCGGCCAGCCCGGGATCGGCCTCGACCAACCGCTGGGCCGCCTGCCGCGCCTGGCCGATCAAATCCTCGTCACGTAGCAAGGAGAGCAACCGGAGACCAGACCGCCGACCGGACTGCGCGGCGCCGAGCACGTCGCCCTCGCGGCGCAACTGCAAGTCCAGCCGGGCCAGCTCGAACCCGTCGGCGGTGCGCGCCACCGCGTCCAGCCGCTGCCGGGCACCGGTGCCATCGGGGGAGTCGGTCACCAATAGGCACAGTCCCGGATGCTGCCCACGGCCCACCCGGCCACGCAGCTGGTGCAGTTGACTGACCCCGAATCGCTGAGCGTCCATGATCACCATGACGGTGGCGTTGGGTACGTCCACCCCGACCTCGACGACGGTGGTCGCGAGCAGCACGTCAATCTCACCGGCGGTGAAGGAACGCATGATGATGTCCTTCTCCTCACCCGAGAGTCTGCCGTGCAGCACGGCCAGGCGCAGCCCCGCCAGCGGTCCCTCCTCCAGTTGCGGTGCCAGATCGAGCACCGCAAGCGGGGGGCGCGCCCCATCGGACGAATCCGGCGCTGTCTCCCCGACCCCAGCGTCCTCAATGCCTGCGTCTTCACCACCTATTCGCGGGCACACCACGTACGCTTGCCTGCCTGCGGCGACCTCCTCGGTGATCCGCCGCCAGACCCGGTCCAGCCAAGTGGGCCTCTCCCCCACCGGTACCACGGTGGTGGAAATCGGTGACCGGCCGGGCGGCAGCTCGCGCAGCGAGGAGACCTCGAGGTCTCCGTAGACGGTCATCGCGACGGTACGGGGAATGGGTGTCGCGGTCATCACCAGCACATGCGGGCTCCCACCGTCGGCGGCCCTGTTGCGTAGCGCGTCGCGCTGCTCGACGCCGAAGCGGTGTTGCTCATCGACCACGACCAGGCCCAGATCGGCGAAAGACACCCGGTCCTGGATCAAAGCGTGGGTACCGACCACGATTCCGGCGGCGCCACAGGCGGCGTCCAGCAGCGCCTGCTTGCGGGCTCGGGCCGGGAGCGAGCCGGTGAGCAGGGCGATCCGGGTGGCCTGGTCGGCGCAACCCAACTCACCAGCCCGGCCGTGCCCGCCCAGCATGTCCCGCAGGGACCGGGCGTGTTGGGCGGCGAGCACTTCGGTGGGGGCCAGCAGCACCGCTTGCCGCCCCGCGTCGATGACCTGCAGCATCGCGCGCAACGCCACTATCGTCTTGCCGGATCCGACCTCGCCTTGCAGCAGCCGGTTCATCGGGTGCGCCCCCGCGAGTTCGGTGGCCAGTAGCTCGCCCACCCCGTGCTGCTCGACGGTCAGCGTAAAGGGCAGCGCGGCATCGAACGCCGCGGCCAGCCCGTCGTCGCGGCGCGGACAGGCGGGGGCGGGCCGCGACGCCGCTTCCTGACGGCGCTGCGCCAGGGTGAGCTGCACCGCCATCGCCTCGTCCCACTTCAGCCTGCGGTGGGCGGCGGCTATCTCGGCCCGCTCGTCGGAGCGGTGCACAGCCCGTAGCGCCGCCCCGAGCCCCAGCAGCCGGTGCTGTACGCGCAAGGCCCGCGGCAACGGATCGTCCGGGTCGTCCAAGACGTCGAAGACCTGGCGCACACAGAGCTGGATCGTCCAGGACGGCAGGTCCTTGGTGGCCGGATAAACGGGGATCAGCGGCCGGGAGAACTCCGCGAGCTCGTCCGCGTCGCCGTCGAGCAGTTGATATCTGGGGTGGGTGAGCTGTCGAGCGCGATCTTTGCCATACGTCGTCACCCGGCCCGCGAACAACGCCTTCCGCCCGGGGGTCAGCGTTTTGTGCAGACCTTTTTGGTTGAAGAAGGTGAGGTTCAACGTACGGCTGCCGTCCCAGATCACCGCGTTCTGGATGGTCCCCTTCTTGGTCTGCATCTGCCGTGAGGTGCAGCTACGGACCTCGGCGACGACCGTGACATCCTCCCCGGGTACCAGATCAGCGATCGGAATGAGCTGGCCCCGTTCGGCGTGACGGCGCGGGTAGTGCCGTAGCAGGTCACCGACAGTGTGCACGTCCAGCTGCCGGGCCAGCAGGGTCGCGGACTTATGGTCCAGAGGGCCGTCCAGCGCGTCGTCGATCCGTACCACGGGTCACTCAACTCCGACCAGCAGCACGCTGTCCGGTTGGCCACCTTGGTAGACACCCACCTGGACCTCGGGGTACGTCGTACGCAGGTACTCGGCCAGCAGATCCCCGGCGCCGTCGGAGGCGTCGAGGCCGAGCAGCACTGTTACCAGCTCACCACCCATCGAGAGCAGTCGATCCACCAGCTTCCGGCCCGCGACGAGCATGTCGCGCTCGATCAGCACGACCTCGCCATCGACCATGCCCAGCACGTCGCCGAGTTCGCCATGGCCGCCGCAGGCCGGCAGCTCGTCCCGCACCATGGTCAGCGTTCCGAGTCGGGCCGCTGCCGCCGCCTCGGTCATCGCCACGATGTCCTCGGCGACTTGCCGGTCCACATCGTGTACCGCGATCGCGGCGAGCGCCTGGACCGGGGACGCCGTCGGTACGACCAGCACGTCCTGACCCGTACCCCGAGCCTGCGCGGCCGCGGTCTCCGCCACCCGGATTCCAGCGTCCGGCCCCGCCAGCACGGTGACATGCCGGGCGCGGGTGCCCGCCAGGACTTCGGTCAACTCGGTCACGCCAATGGTGACGGGAACGGTGAGCGCTCCTTCCCCGCGCAATAATTCCGCCACTCCGGTACCGGAGACCATGGCGAGTACCCCGTGATGGGCCACGAACCGGTCCTGCTTATCAACGCCGGGCTGGTCGGCACTGGTCTGATCCGCGAAGCGGATGACCGTGATGCGGTGCGGTCGCCCAGCCCGCACCCCTGCCTCGATCGCGGCGCCGATATCGGAGCAGTGCACGTGTACATTCCACAGCGCAGCCAGCCCGTCCGCCCGCTCGCCCGTGCCGACGACGGCTACGCAGTCGCCCAGCGCGCCGAGCTCGGCGCGTAAGACGGCAACCCTGGCCTCGGCTGTGCCTTCGAGCAGGTACATCACCTCATATTCGTACTCGGCCGATCCCCCCTCCCGTACCGCTTGCAGAGCATGCGGGGGGCGCGCTGGGACGGCCGCGACGACCAAGCCCCGGCCGGAACACTCGGTGACCACCGCCAGCAGCGCCTCCAGGAGCAGGACCAGGCCCTGGCCGCCCGCGTCCACCACACCGGCTCTGGCCAGCACGGCGAGCTGACGGGGTG
>JBOHHE010000390.1:0-1928 GCA_050700355.1 Pseudonocardiaceae bacterium | reverse complement strand
TCGTGGTCGGCTCCTCGGTCCACTGCCGGTTCCCCATCGACATGGCGATCGTCGTCCCGCTAACCACCCGCGACCGCAGCCTGGATCACCACGTGCGCATCGATTCCCCCGAGTCCGGGCTGAACCGACCAAGCTGGGCACGGACCGAAGAGATCACCACGGTCTCCACCCAACGGTTCACTCGTTCTCAACCACTCGGTACCGCCTCGACCGCCGAGATCGCCAAACTCACCGAATGGCTCCGCGAAATGGTCGCCTTCAGCTAAGAAGGCGGTGTCAAGTGCTGAGTGCACCACCAGCCTTGGAGTGTTCCCTGAAAACCCTGAACTTCCTCCGTTGTTGGTGATCTACGGCCTACTCTCCGTCGTGACACGTTGTCCACACGAGGGCAAGGACGCAACGATGGCGGCCGACACACCGAACGAGACGCCCCGGGGAAGCACTCCGGGGATCCGAATGTTCACCGAGATCGTCCCCCTCAGCCGTACCTGGCTCACCATGGCCGCTGCTCACTGGGCCGCAGGGTGAGCCGCTGCAACTGCGCATACTGAGCCCGCCCCGCCTCGGTCAGCCTCACCGCCTGGCCCGCCGGGTCCGGTGCACCCAGCTCCACCAGCCCCTGGGTGATCAGCTCCGCGATGAGCCGAGCCTGCCCCGGCGCGGTGGCCCGGCCGTGATTGAGGTAGTAGCTCCGCGCTCGCCCCCACCGCCATCCCGCTCCAGGTGACCGACGCGCACAGCAGAAGCGCTCACCTGATCGCCGACCGGCTGGGGACCGCACTGTGATCGTGGCGAGAAGAGCATCATCGCTCTTACCAGCGCGAAGGGTGTAGTCGCTGACAGCGCGTTGGCCCGCTTGCACGTTCAGGCCGGTGAGCCGACCGGACTCCGGATGGCGGTCCTCATCGCCCCTACCAGGGATAGATACGTGAGCGATGCAACCTCTTGAGGGGCAGGGATGGACCAGCGGGCCGCGTGTGAGAAGGAGATCGTGGAACTGAACGAACAGGAGGGTGCGGACGCATTCGATGCAGTAGCTCGCCGCGAGATGGGAATCAGCGGTGCCGAGTTCTTGCGCCGCTGGGATACTGGTGTGTATGCAGGCCGCAGGATGGACGACATCAAGGGCCTGGTGGCGACGTGGATGGTCATGGACCTAGTACGATGAGGCGGTGCCTGGGGATACCCAACAGGAAGCGGTCACAGCCTTCCTCGAACCATTGAGATCAGCGCTATGCGTGCTCGACGGCCGGGGGGTCATCACTCCCGGGCGGCGTGGTGGTTGGGTCAAGGGGAAGACCTACTCGTGGACCATCAACGCCGGACAGGGCATGAAGCTCGGCGACATCGGAACACTGCATGCCTCGATGAAGTTCTAGATCATCGACACCGACCCGGCGAAGAACGATTTTGGTAAGCGGTTGCGGGTGACCACTCTCGGGTACAATTACAGGCTTGAGTTGCCCAGTGGTGACGCGTGGCGGATGCACTGGCATCCCGACGGGGAAAGTGACGTACGGGAGCCTCACTTGCATTTTCCACCCGACTTCAGCGTGCACCGGCCTTGCGATCGGATGACGTTTGAGAACGCGATCCGCTGGTGCATCGAGGAAGGTGCACCGCTGACCTGCACCCGGAGTGAAGCAGAAGATCAGCTAGCCTTAGTCGAGGTTCCGCATAAGCTGTATCGCACCTGGTCTTCCGCTTTGGATCAACCCGGCTTGCGCCAGCCTGAAGGTGAGTCGAGCGCCAGCAGCTAGTGTAGTGTCTCGTTATTGGCTTTACACTTACTGGAGGCCGACTCGCCCCCGGGCGACCTTGGCGAGGATTTGCTCGGCGGTGGCGGTCCACACGAATGGTTTCGGGTTGTCGTTGTTAGCTTTCAGGTACAATAGTCCCCAATTGCGGTAACGAGATCATCCACGCTA
>JBOHHE010000389.1:0-17351 GCA_050700355.1 Pseudonocardiaceae bacterium | reverse complement strand
CTGCCTGGCCACCCGCTCGGCCTGGGCACTGCGACGTAGGCCCTCGGCCCTGCCCTGCAACGCCCGGGCGCGCTCCTCGGCCGTGCGCAGCGCCAGCCGCGCCTCGACCTCCTCGCTGCGCGCGGTGGACAGCGCGGCCGCGAGTTCGTCCCGCTCAGCTGTATCGGGTTCGGACTCCATCGCGTCGTCCTGGACTACCCGCAGCCGCTCCTCCAGCTCGGCCAGGCTGGTCAGCACACCGGCCCGGCGCTCTTCGACACCATCACGCTGGCGATGCAGCCGGTCGGCCTCGGCGGACGCGGCGCGGGCCGTCGCACCAAGCCGGCCGAGCTGCTCGGCCACCGCGGACAGTTGCGCGTCCGACTCGTGCAATGCGGCCAGGGTGTTTTCGACGTCCTCGGCCAGGGCCGCCTCGTTGCTGCCGGCACCCTCCAATTCGGCGGCCAACCGCTTGATCCTGGTCTGCAATTCGGCGAGTCGGGTTTCCGCGTCGTCGACGGCGGACTGCACCTCGATGACACTCTGGCTGCGACCCGACCCGCCGTGCGCCCAATCGGCGCCGAGCACGTCCCCGTCGATGGTCACGGCACGCACGGTGGGCTGCGCGCCGACCAGCTCCCGGGCGGCGGCCAGCGTGTCGACCACCGCAGTGCACTCCAACAGCCGGTACAGCGCGGGACGCAGAAACTCCGGCGCCTGCACCAGATTCACCGCCCAACGCGCTCCGCCGGGCAACGGCGGCCAGTTCGCCGGATCGGCGGTGGTCGGTGCGCCGCCGACGAGCAGGCCCGCTCGGCCGGCGTCGTTGGCGCGCAACAAGGTGAGCGCAGCAACCGCGCAGTCCACGTCGGACACCGCCAGCGCATCGGCCGCGGCACCCAGGGCGGCGGCCACCGCAGCCTGGGCAGCGGCGTCCACGATGAGCAGGGAGGCAACGGAGCCATGCAGGCCGGGCAGTGCGGACCCGGCGGCCAGCAGCGTCCCGGAACCATCCTTGCGGGCCAGGCCGAGCGACAAGGCATCCACGGTGGCCCGCCAGGAGGCCGCCTGCTGCTCGGCATCCCGATGCGCGGCGGTCAACTCGGCGACCCGCTCGGCGGCGGCGCCATGCGCGGCCAACGCCGCCTCATGTCGCTCGTCGAGCCCCACCTCACCCGCGTGCAGAGCGCCGATCTCATGCTGCAGAACGTCGAACTCGCGCCGTGCCGAGTCGGCCCGATCCTGGGCTTCGGCGAGCGCGGTGGACAACCGCTCGATCTCCTCGGTGGTGGCACCGGACTTCGAACGCAATGCCTCGACCTGGCCGGTCAGCCGAGCCAGCCCCTCCCGACGATCCGCGACGGCGCGCACGGCAGCCAGATGGGCTCGCTCGGCCTCGGCGACGTCCTGCTCCAGCTCGGCGCGGTGCTCCAGGGCGTCGGACAGGATCGTCCGAGCCTGCTCGACGAGCTCGTGCAACTCGGCATCCTGGCATTCCGCCGCTTCGGCCTCGCGCTCCAGCTCCTCGGGATCCCGGCCGAGACCAGGTTCCTTGGCGGGGGCCACCAGGTGACGGGCGCGCTCGACTGCCAGCCGGACCGTGCCGCGCAACCGCTCAGTCAGTGCCGCAAGCTGATACCAGGTGTCCTGGGCACTCGCCAGGCGCGGCGCGGTGGCCTCCAGCCGCTGCTCCAGGCCGGCCTGCGTGGCGCGGGCGGTGTTCAGCGCGCTCTCCACCTCAGCCCGATGTGCCCTGGCCACGGCCTCGTCCGCCTCCTCCCTGGCTAGTTGCTCACGCAGGGTCACCAGATCGTCGGCATGCAGCCGCAGCCGGGCGTCACGCAGATCAGCCTGCACCGCCTGGGCCTTGCGGGCGATCTCCGCCTGCTTGCCCAGCGGCTTGAGCTGACGGCGCAGCTCGGCGGTGAGGTCAGTGAGCCGGGTCAGGTTGGCCTGCATCGCATCCAGCTTGCGCAGCGCCTTCTCCTTGCGCTTGCGATGCTTGAGGACGCCCGCGGCCTCCTCGATGAACGCGCGGCGCTCCTCCGGCTTGGATGTCAGGATGGCGTCGACGCGACCCTGCCCCACGATGACGTGCATCTCCCGGCCGATACCGGAGTCGCTGAGCAGCTCCTGGACGTCGAGCAGCCGGCAGGAGTTGCCGTTGATCTCGTACTCACTGGCGCCGTCGCGGAACATCCGCCGGGTGATCGACACTTCGGTGTACTCGATGGGCAGCGCACCGTCGGTGTTGTCGATGGTCAGAGTGACCTCGGCGCGGCCCAGCGCAGCGCGGCCCGCGGTGCCCGCGAAGATCACATCCTCCATCTTGCCGCCGCGCAGCGCCTTGGCGCCCTGCTCGCCCATCACCCAGGACAGCGCGTCCACGACGTTGGACTTGCCCGAACCATTGGGGCCGACGACACAGGTGATGCCCGGCTCGAAGCGCAGCGTGGTAGCCGAAGCGAAGGACTTGAAGCCCTTCAGCGTCAGGCTCTTCAGGTGCACGGCGCGCTGAACCTTCCCTGGTGCTCCCCTATCTGCTCCCCCACTGCGGCGCAGCATGACGCGCCGACTTGTCCGAGCAGCGTACCCATCCCGCCACGTTCAGCGGGCTCAGCGGGCTCATCGACACCCCGGTAACCCGCTGAACGCGGCCGGTTCCTCAGCGTTCGACCTCCTCAGCGTTCGACGAAGCCGGTGACGCCACCTCGGGCGTCGCTGAAGTGCTCGGTGATCTGGTGGACGTCACCGGGGGCGGCGGAGCGCAGGGCGGTGAGAAGCTTCTCGCAGGCGTCCCTGGAGCCCTCAGCGATGACCTCCACCCGGCCGTCGGGCAGGTTCGTCGCGTGACCGACCAGACCGAGTTCCAGCGCACGCGACCGGGTCCACCACCGGAAGCCCACGCCCTGCACCCGGCCGTGTACCCAGGCTGTCATCCGCACTCGCGTCATGTCCCCATCATGTCGGGCACTCCCCTTACGGCTGGACGGTGTCGGTGGCCCAGATCGGGGTTCCGTTGGGCCGGTAGATCACGACGTTGCCGTCGTCCTGCACAACCAGCCGGCTGCCGGCGTTGCCTTCGGTGCCACTGGCCCACACCGCATTCGCGGTGGCGTTGTAGACCACGAGGTTTCCGTCGTCCTGCATGACGCACACGCCGACACCGCCGGGTCTGGGCCGGGTGTCCCACAACGCCAGCCCGTCCGGGTCGCGGTAGAGGACCAGGTTCGTGTCGTCCTGGTAGACCAGCCGGAACCGGCCGTTGGCCGAGCTGATCGAGGCGTTGGGGGTCAACACATCTCCGGGCGCCATGTCATCACCCGACGCCGCCGACCCACTCTGCAACGCTGGCCAGCGCCTGCTCCGTCCGTTGATTGTGTACTCGAGGATATACCCGTCAGGCAGGATGGGTGCATTCATCTCCTGACCAACCCAGTACCTTATATAGCTTCGCTCGCTCATCCACTTGGCCAACCAATAAGAGTCCTCCGGGCCGGCGGAGAAAAATTTCTGACCGTTTACGGGGTTGATCAAATCAAACTCTATGCGAGCGTTCAGTTCCGGGGCGGGCCACCACAGTTCGTCGTCAGTCAACGATCCAAGTTTGTTGAGCACGAAGGATTCGACAACCGACGGCAGGAAAGGGAGCGAGTCGGGCCGGGATTTTCCAGGTATGCGCCGGTAGACTCCCACTTCGGCCCCTAAGCCACCGGGAAAGGACTGGAGTCCCAGGAACCTCTGGCACCACCCCTTCCACAGCTGGATCACCACAGGTTGGCCCTCGATGGTGTCTTCGACAATGGTGGTGGAATAACCAGGCCACTGCAACGCGAGGAAGCACGGCAGGATGGTACAGAGCTCTTTCCACCTTTCCGAGGTCTCGACGTAGGAGTAGCCATCGGCATCGACGACCTTGATCGTCGGCGTGTTGAAATTCTGAACCGTATCGGAAGCCCACAGCTTGTTGTCCGCGCTGTCGTAAACAACCAGATTACCGTCATTTTGGAGTACGATCCAGGCGCCTGGATGGCCGTTTGTCATGGTGGCCCAGAGAGGCACCTCCTGCGGCGAGTACACGACGAGGTTTCCGTCATCCTGCATCACGACACGGTTCACCGGCTGGCCAGATGTATTGGAGGCCCACAGGGGCTGGGCGACCTGCGTACGGGAGAGCACCAGGTTGCCGTCGCCCTGCAAGACGAGGTTAAGCCACCCGTTGTCCGAAACGAGCTCCCGATCGACGCGTAGTTCCTGGCCAGGCAGCAGTCGATCCATCTGAAGTTCTCCAGAGGTTGAGGAAATAGTCCGTGGCTAAAGGTATCGGTCTAGCCAGGAGAGCGGCAGGGGCACAGCGGACGATCTTCGAGGCAGCTGCCTATGGTTCGAAGCGATAGCCCATGCCGGGTTCGGTGCGCAGGTGGCCTGGGCGGGAAGGGTCGGGTTCAAGCTTGCGGCGTAGCTGGGCGAGATAGACCCGCAGATAGTGGGTCTCCTTGGCATAGGCCGGTCCCCAGACTTCGGTGAGCAGCTGCTGCTGGGACACCAGCCGGCCGGGGTGGCGCACGAGCAGGTCGAGGATCGCCCACTCGGTGGGAGTCAGGTGCACGTCGGCGCCGTCGCGGTGCACCTTTTTCGCGGCCAAGTCGATGGTGAACGACGAGGTGATCACCACTGGCTCGTCCACATCCACCCCAACTGCCCGGCGGCGCACCGTTGCTCGCAACCGGGCCAGCAGTTCGTCCATCCCGAAGGGCTTGGTGACGTAGTCGTCGGCACCGGCATCCAGGGCCGCCACCTTGTCGGCGGAGTCGGTGCGGGCGGACAGCACGATGATCGGCACACTGCTCCAGCCACGCACGCCGACGATGACCTCGGTGCCGTCCAGGTCGGGCAGCCCCAGATCGAGTACCACGACGTCAGGATGTCCTTCGGCGACGGCGCGCAGTGCGCCGGCCCCGTTGGCGGCAGTGAGCACCTGGTAGCCGCGGGCGGCGAGGTTGATTCGCAGTGCCCGCACGATCTGCGGCTCGTCGTCGACCACCAACACCCTGGTCGCGCCAGCACCGGTCAAACCGGGGTCGGTCATGCCGACGCCTCCTGCGGGGCGGGCTGCTCGGCAGCTGGTAGCGAGATCACCACGGTGAGTCCCCCGCCTGGGGTGTCCTCTGCGGTGATCACTCCGCCCATCGCCGCCATGAAACCCTTCGCGACCCAGAGCCCCAGCCCGATGCCTGGGGAGGTCTGTCGGTCCCCCCGAACGGTCGAACCCAGCCGCTGGAAGGGCGCGAAGGCGGCGTCGGCGGCTCCGCTCGGGAGCCCGGGCCCACGGTCGCAAATCCGCAGCTCGACACGTCCCGCGTGGGTGCTCCCCCGAACGTCCACGACCGCGCCGCAGGCATGCCGCAACGCGTTGTCCACCACGTTGGCTACCACCCGCTCCAACAGACCGGGGTCGGCGAGCACTGGTGGCAGCTCCGCATCAATCTCCACCGTCACCGCATCGGAGCGATCGACAGTGGACAGCGCGAGCGCGACGATCTCGTCGTACCCCACCGGTCGCAGTTGCGCAGACACCGCCCCGGTGGCCAGCCGGGAGGAGTCGAGCAAGTTCTCCACCAGGCCGGTGAGCCGGTCGGTGGATTCCTCGATGGTGGCGAGCAGCTCGATGGTGTCGGTCGCGGACAGCTGTAACTCAGCATCGCGCAGGCTGCCGACAGCGGCCTTGATGGACGCCAGGGGAGTGCGCAGGTCGTGCCCGACCACGGAGAGCAGATCCGGGCTGCCTTCGGATCAGCGTTTCGGATCCGGCCCGCCGGTGACCGCGACGACCACCCGCTCCCGGGCTTCCCAGGTATCGGTGATGTGCTGCTCGGCGCGGTAGCGCCGCAGCGCTACGTCGACCTGATCGGCCACCCACAGCAAGGCGAGCTCGCGCAGCGCGGTGAGGTTGCCCGGCCGGAAATAGTTGGACAGCGCGGCGTCGATGCGGCCAGCGGGGTAGACATTGCCGTGTGCCATCCGCCTGCGCAACGCCTCTGGAGTGATGTCGACCAGCTCGATCTGCTCAGCGCGGCGCACCACCTCATCGGACACCGTTTCCCGCTGACCGATACCGGTGATCCGCTCGACCACGTCGTTGAGCGATTCCAGGTGTTGCACGTTCACCGTGGACAGCACGGTGATGCCCGCCTCGAGTAGCTCCTCGACGTCCTGCCAGCGTTTGGTGTTGCGTGAACCGGGCACGTTGGTGTGCGCCAGCTCGTCCACCAGGACAACCTCCGGCCGTCGGGCGAGCACCGCGTCGACGTCCATGTCGGACAGCTCCACGCCGCGGTGCACGACGATGCGCCGGGGCACCACCTCCATACCTTCCAGCAGGATGGCGGTCTTCTCCCGGCTATGGGTCTCCACCAGGCCGACGACTACGTCGGTACCGCGGCTCGCACGCCGGCGGCCCTCGCCGAGCATGGCGAAGGTCTTCCCGACACCCGGTGCGGCACCGAAGTAAACCCGCAGCTCACCGCGACGGGTGAATCCGCGCTCGTCCACGGCTCCAGTGTCGTCGTGAGTGCGTAACAGTGTCATGACACTGTTACGCACTCACGAGCTGGCCTGGACGGCCAGGTTCAGCGCCAGCACGTTCACCACAGGTTCACCGAGGAAGCCCAATGTCCGATCCGAGGTGTACTGATCGACCAAAACCTGCGTGAAAATACGGATCCGGGTCAACTGACGCTACTGGATCGATCCCGATCAGCGCTGAGCCCACCGTTCGGCCATCAACCTCAACCAGCGACCCCTCGGCCTTGGCATGCAAGCCAGGGATCCGCGAGGCGCCATAGATCGCGAACGGATATGCCAAGCCGAGCAGGACGGTCATCACCAACAGCACCCGCAGGCCGGCTGCGGATTGGCGGAGCAATGTGGTCAGCATCAGATCCCCGGGATGAGACGGACGAGTAGATCGATCAGGAAGATCCCGACGAACGGGGTGATGATGCCCCCGATTCCGTAGATCAGCAGGTTGCGCCGAAGCAGCGACACCGCCGACGACGGCCGGTAGCGGACCCCGCGCAGGGCCAGCGGGATCAGCGCAACGATGATCAGCGCATTGAACACGACCGCGGACAGGATCGCGGAGTCCGAACTGGACAGCTGCATCACGTTGAGCCGGTCCAGCTGCGGGTAGATCCCGGCGAACATCGCGGGAATGATCGCGAAATACTTCGCCAGGTCGTTGGCGATGGAGAAGGTGCCGCCCTCCTGCTTACGCCGGATCAGCGCCATCTTGTCCTCGGGGGTGGCCTCGGCAAGGAAGTCGTCCACTCCCGCCTGCGCCGCGATCGCCCGCGCGGTCAGCGAGTTGTCATCGGTGATCATCACAGTCTTGATGCCCATCGCCCGCAGCTCGGCGAACCGTTCGGTCATCCCGGGCTTGACCACATCGGAGAGCCGGATCACGCCGAGGACTCGGACGCCGCGCACCTGATCCTGAGCGGCCACCAGCTCCGCGCAGACCAACGGGGTGGCCCCGTCCTCGGAGATCTCCGCGACGATCTCGTAAACCTCGGCAGGCACCGTGCCCCCGTGCTGGCGTACCCAGGCCGTCACGGACCGCTGGCACCTTTGCGAACCTGCCGGTCCGCGCCGACGTCGATGCCGGACATCCGGGTCTGCGCAGTGAACGGGATGAATTCCGCGGCCCGTTCGACGTCATCGGGCTCCACCGGCAGGTGGTGCTCGGCCGCGCACAACTTGATAATGCTGCGGCCCTCCGGAGTGCCGTCGGCAAGGCTGGACAGCCGGGCGGTGACGGCCAGCTGGACCAGCAGCGCACCTCCGACCGGGATCAGCTCAGTGGCCTGCCGGTTGCCGAAGGTGATGGTGCCGGTCTTGTCCAGTAGCAAGGTGCTCACGTCGCCGGCGGCCTCCACCGCGCGGCCCGAGGTGGCCAGCACGTTGCGCTGCACCAGACGGTCCATCCCGGCGATACCGATAGCTGAGAGCAAGGCGCCGATAGTCGTCGGGATCAAGCAGACCAGCAGCGCCACCAGCATGATGACGTCCTGCAGCTGCCCGGAGTAGCCGGCCATCGGCTGCAGGGCGATGACGGTGAGCAGAAAGATGATCGTCAACGTGGACAGCAGGATGGTCAGGGCGATCTCGTTGGGCGTCTTCTGCCGTTGCGCACCTTCGACCAACGCGATCATCCGGTCGACGAAGGACTCCCCCGGCTTGGAGGTGATCTTCACGAGAATCCGGTCGGACAGCACCGTGGTTCCGCCGGTGACCGAAGAGAAGTCCCCGCCGGACTCCCGAATCACTGGGGCGGACTCGCCGGTGATCGCCGACTCGTCGACGGTCGCGATCCCTTCGACGATGTCACCGTCACCGGGGATCACCTCCCCCGCCTCGACCACGACAAGATCGCCCAACCGTAGGTCGGCGCCAGGCACCCGCTCGGTGTCGATGCTCGACCCCGCAAGCAGGTATTCGGTGACAGTGCCCGTCAGCCGCCGGGCCACCGTCTCCTTCTTGGTGCGGCGCAGTGTCTCGGCCTGCGCCCGACCGCGGCCTTCGGCGACGGATTCAGCGAGGTTGGCGAACAGCACGGTGAACCACAGCCAAAGGGTGCCAGCGGTGACCGGTACCGGTTTCTGCTGGGCCAGCGAACCGGCCAGGCAGAGCACCGCGAGGATCGGGATGAACCGGCCGAACGCCATCGCCATCGCCAGGGTGGACTGGAAGAAGCCAGAGGTCACCGTGATACCCGCGAAGGAACTGCCGTTGTTGTTACCCGCCGACGCATAGGCATAGAGCACCTCGGAAAGGCCATGTGCCCCAGAGTTGTTCAGCGCGTCCAGGGTGGCGGGCAGCGCCAGCGCCGCACCGGCCCCGAGCAGCACCACGGCAGGCATCGCCAGGATCGAAATCGCCGCCGAGGTGACCTCCCGGCGTCCGAGTTTCTTGCCCAGGTACTCCGGCGTGCGCCCCACCATCAGCCCGGCCAGGAACACCGCGATCACCAGCAGGCCGTACAGCCCGGTGCCCACCCCACCGGGCGCGACCTCGCCGAACAGCATGTTGAGCAAAGTCATTCCGCCCCCCAGGGCGGTGTAGCTGTCGTGCAGCGAATTCACCGCCCCGGTCGAAGTTCCGGTGGTGGAGATGGCGAACAGCACGCTGGACGGGATGCCGAAGCGGACCTCCTTGCCCTCCATCGCGGCCCCGGCGGCCAGCATGGCGGAACCGTTCGGATGCGTCTCGGCCCACCAGGCGACGGACAGCATCACGGCCCAGATCAGCCCCATCACGGTGATGAGCACGTAACCCTGCCGGAGGTTGCCGACCATCCGGCCGAACGTACGGGTCAGACAGACCGGGATGACCAGCATCAGGAAGATCTCGAACAGGTTGGTCCAGGAGTTCGGGTTCTCGAACGGGTGCGCGGAGTTACCGTTGAAAATCCCGCCGCCATTGGTGCCCAGCTCCTTGATCACTTCCTGGCTCGCGGTCGGCGCCAGCGCGATGGTGCTGGAGTTGCCGTCCAGCCCCGTGACGGCGACCCCGGCACGCAGGCTCATCACCACCCCGCCGATGATCAGCACAATCGCCCCGACCACCGACAGCGGCAGCAGGATCCGGACTACTCCGCAGGTGAGATCTACCCAGAAATTGCCCAGCCGGTCAGTGCGGCTGCGCACGAACCCGCGGATCAATGCGATGGCCACCGCCATGCCGACCGCGGCGGAGACGAAGTTCTGCACAGTAAGCCCGGCCATCTGCACCAGATGGCCCATCACCGACTCGGGCACATAGGACTGCCAGTTCGTATTGGTGACGAACGACACCGCCGTGTTGAACGCGATCCCAGGTTCGACGGCGCCCCGCCCTAGGCTCAGCGGCAGCAGGCCCTGCAACCGCTGCAGCAGATACAGAAACACGATTGACACCGCTGAGAACCCCAGCACGCCTGCCGCGTAGGTAGTCCAGCGCTGATCAGTGTCAGGGTCGACCCGGACCATCCGGTAAATCACCCGTTCAGCCCGCAGGTGGGTCTTTGCGGTGTAGACCCTGGCCATGTAATCGCCCAGGGGTCGGTAAATTCCGGCGAGGGCGGCGAGGAGCAGGACGACCTGCAGCACGCCGGCGGCAGTATCGGACATGTCAGAACTTCTCCGGGCGAACCAGCGCGTAGCCCAGATACCCCATCAGCAGCAGTGCGAGCACCAGCACGACGGCGTTCTCCACGACGGTCACAGGCGCTCCAGACCGCGCAGTGTGAGCGCCAGCATCAGGAAGATCCCGATGAACACCAGTGCGTAGGCCAGATCAGCCATCTATACGGACATCCTTCTACTGAGCTTGGTTCGCCGCAGCAGCGACCGCCTCGCCAGATGGTGCGCCTACTCGTCACTTTTTGGAGATGAGCTTCCGATCCCCTGATGGTTCTGCCCCGGTTATTGACGTAATTTTGACGTCGATGTGACTCTGGGAAGATGACTCCTCATGATCTGACGGTCGGCGGTGATGCCGGATCATCCGTCGGGACGCTGGTCGCGCTGCTCACATCGCTGGGACCTGGAGTCCCATTTCGGTGCAACCGGTGCCCACCTGGCCGTAGCGGATCCGGGATTCGTGGCTGCCTCGACGAGGGCGATCTCGACGGGCGTTTCCGCGGCTCGGCGGCCGCGTCCGACGTACTCGACCGGGCCACCCGCCCGCGCCGCGCCGCCAGGTATCCGACCGTGACCGAGTTCGTCTCAGCGTGGCGCGCGGCGATCCGGCCATGAGCACCGAACCTGTTCCAGGACTTCCTGCGCGTCCACCCCGCCGTCGCGGACGCGATCATGTGCCCGAGCGGCGGCACCAGGATGGGCTTCACGATGCTTCTGACGGCCCAGGCAAATCCGGACGCCAACTGTGTCGACCGAGCGTCACGTTCGAACGGCGCAGCAGCCTTTTCGGCGAAGGTGAGCGAGGCAGTCGGCGACACAGTCGGCGATCGGACGGCCGGTGTCGACGACGAACTTCGGCTGACTGATCGGGTCAGCGGCGGCCTGGAGCTTCCGGTACAGCGCCGTATCACGGTTGGCCGCCGGGTGGCGCCCGGCGGCACGGTCGTCTTCGATGCGGGCCAGGGCGATCTCGTCGTCGCAGGTGCATTCGATGATTTGCAGCGGCTGATCGAGATCGGCGGCCAGCTGCCGGAGGGAGACGATTTGGTCGGCACGGGCGTGGTTGCGGCCATCCAGGATCACGACCGTGGCCGGATCGCGGTGTAGCAGCCACCGAGTGGTCCGATACATGACATCGACGCAGAAGTCATCCTGCTCGCGTGTGTAGTCCACGTGCGACGGCGCGAACAGGCTGTCACGAATACGGTCCTTGTCAAGCACGACGGCGGCCAGCCGGGGTGTGAGTGCCCAGGCCAGGGTGCTCTTGCCTGCACCGGGCAGACCGGCCATGGCGACGATCATCGAGACCTCCGGATGACAGCGACGCGACACCCTTCGCCATGCCGTCGCCGTCAGCGGCATTCACGGATGCATTCCTTACCGATGTCCAGGTCCGCAGGATAGGGCCGCAGGCCCCGCCAGGGGGAGGTGGCGGGGCCTGCGGTGGACCCGCCGTCCGAGGGGGAGGTCGGCGGCGGGTGGATTTTTGGGTTGCGAGTCACGATCCTGTTTCCCAGGTCAACACTTCGTTCAGCACGGTGAGCACGCTGCCGTGCACTTGGTGCTCCACAAGTTCATCGCCAGGCACAATGAGCGGCGATGTCCGCTTTCGCCAGGCGAAACAGTCACGACTAAATCCTTCTATACGGACGAGGTCCACCCAATCACCGGTTATCCGGTTACCGACAAGTGGACCGTCCTGGCCGGGAGCACTACGTCGGAACTCGAAACCGAGCAGCTTGGCATGGTCGAGCAGCCGCTTCGCGATCACCAGGTCCAGGCTGTCATCAGCACTCATCGGGCACCCCGGCAGACCGGGCAGATCTGTGCCTTGTCAGGCGGTGCACCGTTCAGCTTTACGAGAGGCCGGAATCGTCTACCGTCGCACTGCGCAGCGACGAGCATATCTCCGAATTGGTCGGCCAGGTGAGTATCACCATCGGCGAGAGAGGCCACATACCAACTCGCCCTTATCATAGCTTGGCAACAGCTGGGGTCAACCGACTCCTGACTGACATCGGCGGATCATCCATCAAGGTATTCATGAGCCTCTCCCCTCTACGGCCAATGCCGAAGCCAGCATCTTCTAGCATCGGCCATAAACTAGAAGGAACTGATAGGCGAAGGAAGGCGGTTGCTCCAGATTGCCGACGAAGGTGCCCCTACTCGTCCGATCCGGCAAGATCGGACAACACTCGCATGATGAGTGCCTTGGCCTCGGCGTCGTATACCGCCAGATTCGCGTATTCGGTGAACAGTTCCAGGTAGTCACCAATCTCGCTGGGCTCGGACAAGGTGAGCGTTGCGGTGAGCGTCTCCACGCCAACCTCACGATCGTCATAGATGGCAAACCCGTGCAGCGGCGCATTCACAAGCTGGTTCTCGAACGGGATGATGCCGACGCGGACAGTGCGCACATTCACCAAGCTCAGTAATCGGTCGAGCTGACCCGCCAGTACCTCGGGCGGGCAGGACCGGTAGTGCAGTGGTGCCTCGGTTAGCACGAAATGCGCTCTGGTCTCGGGGCGGGAGAGGATTTGCTGACGGGCCATCCGGGCCACGACGGAGTCGTCGACGTCGGTGGGCGGACCGCCGTATTTGATTCCGCTCGCAAACTGATACCGGGCGTACTCAGGGGTCTGCAGCAGGCCCGGGATGATCGAGCTCTGGAAGTTCCGGATGATGGAGTACTGCGCCTCCTGAGCCCGGATAGCGCGCTGGAAGAGGGCCATCCCGGCACGAAACGCCTGCCGGTGTTCCAGGTAAAGCTCCTCCATGATCAAGTCACCTGCTTCCAGCGTACGCTGCACGACTCAGCCCACGCCTCGCCCGGCCGCTGCCCGAGCACCAATCGCTCCCGCTGAAACTCGTCATTCAGTCGACGCCACGCTCCGCAGCGAACTCCTTTCGCAAGACCGATGGTGCCATGCACCGTGACTCGGTGCACCACTACTGGCCTCGCCGCGTCCCACTGACTGCCAGCAAAGCAGCTCGGTTCATGCCGACCACGGCGCTTGCCGATCAGTGTAGGTACGAGCCGCTGAAAACTGAGTCGGCCGAACAAACCACGTCTAGAGCGCCGGTGCCTCGATCCGCCGACTACCGCATGTCTGGGTAAAGTCGCAGCGCAGCTCAAGCACGACTGGCCTGGCGGGCACACCATGAACGCCGCCCACACCGGATGACCGCAAAGAGTCATGTAGCGACCTGTTCGGGAAACGAGACCAGCCGCCATCTGCTCATCAGTAACCAAGTGCTCCTGACCATCCGCAACACAGGTGACCGGGACTATTTGTACCCTCACCAGCTGATGACCTCGTGACACCACCGCACTCCATTCCTGGGTGCGGCCGAGCACACGCCCGTCCCCGCAACGAGAAAGATAAAATGAGCCGAACGGTGCGGGAGATAAAATTGCTCAAAATTGCGAAGTGAGCAGTATTGAAGACAGCGCCCAGCATGTTGATGCATCAATCAGGAGAGGCGGAAAGCTCCGATAGCGCCTGAGCGATGAGCCTACTAGCCTCAGAACCGTAGACCGCGACGTTCACGTACTGGGCGAATAGCTCCAGGTACTCATGGATTTCACTGGGCTCGGACAAGGTAAGCGTTGCGGTGAGCGTCTCCACCACCACCTCGCGCTCGTCACGGATACCAAAACCGTGCAGCGGTGCCTTTACAAGATGGGTTTCAAACGGGATGATGCCGAGCCGGACGGTGCGCATGCTCACCAAGCCCAGCAGCCGGTCAAACTGGCCTTCCATCACCTCAGGCGGGCAGAGCCGATAGCGCAGTGTTGCCTCGGTCAGTACGAAGTGCGCTCTGGTTTCGGGGCGATACAGGATCTCCTGACGGGCCATTCGGGCCGCGACGGAGTCATCGATGTCGGTGGGCGGACCGCCGTACTTCACTCCACCCGCAAAGCGATATCGGGCGTACTCGGAAGTTTGCAACAGGCCCGGAATGATTGAGCATTGGAAGCTCCGGATGACTGAGTACTGCGCCTCCTGGTCGCGGATGACGCGCTGAAAGCGGGCCATCCCGGCACGAAACGCGCGCCGGTGCTCCAGATAGCGCCCCTCCAGGCTGCGCAGCGAAGCGATCAGGTCACGAACCGTCCCCGGGACGCCGCAGGCCACAGCCCAAGCTTCGACGTCAGCGTCTGATGGAGTTTGCTTGCCGCTCTCGATCCGCGAGACCTTGCTGGGCTGCCAGCGTTGCGACTCGGCGAGCTGGCGCCCGGTCAGCTGGGCATCCTTGCGCAGTTCGCGCAACCGCTGACCGAGCGCCTCGCGCTCTCGCTGGAAACTTGTCACTCAGTCGACGCCGTGCTTCGCGGCGAACTCCTCTCGTGAGACCGAATAGTGCCATGCGGCGTCGAACCAGTGCAGTCGCTGGACGATCTCGGCTGGGTCGTCGAGCAGCTCGTGACCGACCGGGCGATCATCCTCATCGAAGTGGATGATCGCAGCGGTGGTGGCGTCGAAGATCCAATAGTCCTCGTCCGGCAATCCCAGCTCTAACTCCTGGGCGCGCTGGCGGGGCAGGTAACGGATTTCGTCCCCAGCGGCCACATTAAGCCGGGCAACCTGCAGGGAGAAGCGAGCATTGTCATTAAGCGGTTCGGTGACCACCCGCACCCGAGCCATCCGCTTGCCCTGCGCTCGCCTGGAACTCACCTCTTCGATCCAACGATCCATGAATGAGTAGTCGACGGGCTCCCCGGTCAGAAACCGACGCAATGGCTCAACCGAATATTCTGTGTTGTACCGGTCCCGTGGCTCTAGGCGCCGCGCGGTGTAGCGGTAGGTATCGAAAAGAGCTGACCACTGCTCCTCAGTCAGCAACCGACCCATCAGGCACGCTCCGCCAATTGCAGCACATCGGGTTGCACTTCCACGATGCCTTCGCCATCGGCTAGATTGCGGACGTCGGCGAGGGCCTCTGGATCGGTCACTATCTTGCCCTGCACTCCGAAGGTGCCCCGGTCGGTGACGTACAACGCATCACATTGATCGACGTCTGAACTGGCGGTCTTGCCAAGATAGCGCAATCTCATGTGGACCCCTCCGTAGATTCCGAGCGCCGGTCCGGTGCCGGGCGTCGCAGCGAAAGTACGGTCCGCCACCTCACTTCGAAACGAAGTTGCGCCAGATTGCGCACAAACACCTTGCCGGTCCACCGCGCCAGCATGGCGGAGCAAGCACACTGACACCTCCGACGACGTACGCGCCAAACTACGAACCACGATCAGTCGTCAGTTCACCGAGCACGGCTGCCCGCCCGACTGGACACACCTGCTTCCAGACCGACGTCCTGCACGCCGACATGCTGCACCAAGAAACGATCTGATGACCCTGATACAACCACCGTATAGCGGAGGCTGAACAGACCTAAGCTGAGTCGGTGGGCGACCTGAGAAGGCTGGATCTGTCCGACGAGGACACCGTCCAGCAGGTCTGGAAACTCCAACGGATGGCCTATGAGGTGGAGGCGGAGCTGATCGGATACGACGGTATCCCGCCGCTGCACGAGTCCTTGGACCAGCTGCGTACATGCGGCGAGTTCTTCCTCGGCAGGTACGAGGAGACCGGCCTCACCGGTGCGGTGTCCTGGACCCGGCCAGACGGCGGCACGCTGGACATCTGCCGCCTCATGGTGCATCCGCGGGCACACCGATCCGGTATCGCCACCGCGCTCCTCAACGTTCTGGATGCCCTCGAGCCAGCCGAACGGACGATCGTCTCCACCGGTACCGCCAACATCCCCGCGCTGGCCCTCTACCGAAACCGCGGCTTCGTCCCCACCGGAGAGCAGCAGATCGCCCCCGGCATCACCACGACCCAGCTCATCCGCCGAGCAGCCAGCGCGCCTCGCGGGCGATCTGGAGATCTTCTCGTGCGGTCATCACCACGGTCCGCACGGTCGCGCCGGTTGCGGTGATGTCGGCGTCATCGTGGACGGTGTTGTTGCGCTGAGGGTCGATTGCGACGCCGAGGAAGCCGAGACGCTCGGCCGCCCGCCGTCGCACAGCCGGTGAGTGCTCGCCCACGCCACCGATGTAGCGGAGCGAGATCGGTCTGCTCCCGCACAGCATCGTCGATCCGGACGGAGCCGGGAAAGCGCGTCCCACCATGCACGACGCGGTGGCCGACCACATCGGGCTTGTCCCAGCTTTGCAGGACTTCGATGAGGCGGAGGTGTCGAACCCGGAACGCGGTTGATGACGAGGTGGAAGCGGTCGAGGTCGTTGAGCATCACCATGTCGAACGGGGTGGTCGTAGCGCCCTCTTCCTTGTATTCGCGCACGTGCAGATTTCGGTGGTTGCTCCGTCGGTAGGTGAGCCGGTGAATCAACGACGGATAACCGTGATAGGCAAAGATCACCGCCTTGTCGGTGGTGAACAGCGCGTCGAAGTGGCGGTCGGACAGCCCGTGCGGATGTTTGGTGGCCGGTTGCAACCGCATGAGGTCCACGACATTGATGAACCGGACCCTCAGTCCGGCAGATGGGTGCGCAGCAGGTCCGCGGCTGCCAGGGTCTCCAGGGTGGGGACGTCACCGGCGCAGACGAGTACCACGTCCGGTTCGCCGTCGGTGTTACCGGCCCACGGCCAGATTCCCAGCCCACGGGTACAGTGCGCGATCGCCTCGTCCATGCTGAGGTAGGTCAATGCGGGTTGTTTGCCGGCGATGATGACGTTGATGTAATGCCGGCTGCGCGGGCAGTGATCAGCCACCGACAGCAGGTTGTTGGCGTCCGGTGGTAGGTACACCCGGACGATCTCGGCCTTCTTGTTGACCACGTGGTCGATGAATCCCGGGTCCTGGTGGGAGAAACCATTGTGGTCTTGACGCCAGACATGTGAGGACAGCAGGTAGTTCAGCGATGCGACTGGCGCCCGCCACGGGATTCCGCGCGTCGTCTTGAGCCACTTCGCGTGCTGGTTGACCATCGAGTCGACGATATGGATGAATGCCTCGTAACAATTGAACAGGCGGTGCCGTCCGGTGAGCAGATAGCCCCCCAGCCATCCTTGGCACAGGTGTTCGGACAACACTTCCATCACCTGCCCGTCCGGGGAGAGGTGATCGTCACCGGGCAGCGTGATTGCGTCCCAGGCACGAACTGTTTCTCCGAACACCGCATCAGGGATACGGACCAGCACAGGACGCCGACCCGTGAGTGCG
>JBOHHE010000388.1:0-8042 GCA_050700355.1 Pseudonocardiaceae bacterium | reverse complement strand
GACCGTGATCGCGCTGGCGCATCCCGGTCTCGGTGGGCGCTCGGTCGCTGAGTTAGATCCAGCCCGCTTCACGGGCAATTCGAATGGCGTCTATCCGGGTGCGGGCGCCTAGCTTCGTGATGACGCGCGATAGGTAGTTGCACACCGTCCCTCGGCTGAGGAAGAGCTGTTTGGCGATCTCGGAGGGGGACGCGCCACCCGCCGCGAGATCCAGCACCGTGAGCTCCCGGGGCGTCAGCGGGCTGCCGGCTGCGCCGACCGCAGCCACCGCGAGAGCCGGGTCGATCACCTTTTTTCCTTTGGCCACCTGCCGGATGGTGGCCAGGAGCCGCCGAGGCTGCGCATTCGTGTCCACCGCGCCCGCGACGGGAACATCGAGCGCTCGAATGACCAGACCCGGTCTTCGTGCCGTCACCAGCGCCACCAACCGGCATTCGGGCACCTGCTTGTGCAGTGCCCGGGCGACCTCGAGCATGTCCGAGCCCCCCACTTCGACGTCCAGGACGGCGACATCTGGCCGGTATCGGACGGCGGTGGGGATCACGCGGTCACCCATCCCTATTCCGGCGACCACCTCGATGTCGTCTTCGCCGGAGAGCAGCGCGGCGAGCGCCCCACGAACCAGACTCGTGTCGATGATGAGGGCCACCCGGATCGCTCGGAAAGATACCCGCTGCTCGGCGGGGCCTGTCTCGGGAGAGATCTCGGCGTAGTCGCTCGACGAAGTAACCATGCTCGTCATGTGGTTCTCCGGGATCGGCGAGTTCTGTGCGCGGCCAGGGATCATCGGGTGAAAGCTGGCTCGGACCGATTAACGTGCGCGCTGGGAGCAAACACGAAAGTTTCACTGTTGATGTAACTCTTTGTCACCAGCTACACTCCTTTGTATACCTATGGGTGATCTATTGTGGATCGCTATGGGAAGAATGTAGTGGATTGCTCACTGTTTGTCATCGTCACTCCCCTGAAGAGTGTTACATCGAGGGTGATGTCACTCTCCGTATCGGATCGGGTCGTAGGCTAGCGGATCATGAACGTCCTAGCTGACCTGATTGCCGCAGACCGGGCGCACGTCTGGCATCCCTACGGACCGATGCCAGGGCGCACCGACCCGCTCTTGGTGCGCTCCGCGTCCGGGGTCCGGTTGCGGCTCGCCGACGGAACCGAACTTGTCGATGGGATGTCGTCCTGGTGGGCGGCCATCCACGGCTATGCGCATCCGGTGCTCGACGCCGCGGTGCGCGACCAGCTGGGCCGCATGTGCCACGTGATGTTCGGCGGTCTCACCCACGAGCCCGCCATCCGCCTGGCCCAGCGCCTGGTGGAGATCACCCCCACCCCCTTGCGGCACGTTTTCCTCACCGATTCCGGCTCGGTGTCGGTGGAGGTAGCGATCAAGATGTGCTTGCAGTACTGGCGCTCGCTGGGCCGGCCAGGTAAACGTCGGCTGCTCACCTGGCGGGGTGGATACCACGGCGATACGTTCGGTGCAATGAGTGTCTGCGACCCCGACGGTGGCATGCACGCGCTGTGGAGCGACGTGCTGGCCAGGCAGGTGTTCGTGCCGCCGCCTCCCGTGGTGCTGGAGTCGGCGTATGTCCAGGTGTTGGCCGATAGGGTGGCCGAGCATGCTGACGAGCTGGCAGCGGTGATCGTCGAACCGGTGGTGCAGGGGGCGGGCGGGATGTGCTTTCATGACCCGCGCTACTTGCATGTGCTGCGCGAGATCACATTGGCCAATGATGTGCTCCTGGTTTTCGATGAGATCGCCACCGGGTTCGGGCGCACCGGGGAGTTGTTCGCGGCGGAGCACGCCGGGATCAGTCCCGACGTGATGTGTGTGGGCAAGGCGCTCACTGGCGGCTACCTGTCGATGGCTGCGGCTCTGTGCACAGCGCAGGTCGCCGAGGTCATCTCGCGCGGCGAGGTCCCGGTGCTCGCGCATGGGCCGACGTTCATGGGTAACCCGTTGGCCGCCGCGGTCGCCTGTGCGTCGATCGACCTGTTGCTGGGTCAGGACTGGCGGGCCGAGGTCCGTCGCCTGGAGACGGGATTGCGCGCCGGGCTGGCAGCTGCGGTCGAGCTACCCGGGGTGGTCGACGTCCGGGTGCGCGGCGCGATCGGCGTGGTCCAGCTCGACCACGCCGTCGATGTCCCCGCCGCCACGGCCGCCGCGGTCGCCCATGGGGTGTGGCTGCGTCCCTTCCGTGATCTCGTCTACACCATGCCTCCCTACGTCACAGGGAACGAGGATCTGGCCCGGATCACCCATGGTGTGTGCGCTGCGGTCGCAGCCGTGTGATCGATGTCACGCTGTGCAATCGAATGAAACTTATTGTGATACTGGACGGGCTATCCCGGCTTACCGGAACCTAAGAACTGTCTGTAAGGATTCAGAAATGCCGGGATGAATCCAGTAGCGACGTCCCGCCCCGCCGACTTGGAGGCCGCCACTTGGGACCCCCACCACCTACTCCTGTTCCGCACCCTCCCAAGCAGCGCAGTGGGTGGACGGTGCTGCGCTATGACGTCCCGGCCTCGCTCGTGGTCTTCCTTGTCGCGGTGCCGCTCTCCCTGGGTATCGCGGTGGCGACCGGCGCTCCGGTGATGGCGGGACTGATCGCGGCCGTCGTAGGCGGGATCGTGGCCGGATTGCTCGGCGGATCACCCCTTCAGGTCAGCGGGCCCGCGGCCGGGCTCACCGTCGTGGTGGCTGATCTCATCGTGCAGTTCGGCTGGGGCGTCATGTGCGCCATCACCGTGGCCGCTGGGCTGCTGCAGGTGGTGTTCGGCGTGAGCCGGGTGGCCAGGGCGGCGCTCGCCATCTCCCCCGCGGTGGTGCACGCGATGCTGGCGGGGATCGGGATCACGATTGCGCTCGGTCAGTTGCACGTGTTGCTCGGTGGTTCCGCGGGCACCGACTCGATCACGAACCTCGTCGATCTGCCTGCCCAGCTGCTCGACATTCACGATCCTGCGGCGGTGGTGGGCCTCGCGGTGATCGCCGTGCTGCTGATCTGGCCGCGGTTGCCCCGCCCGCTGCCGCATATCCCGGCACCGCTGGTGGCAGTGGTCGGGGTGACCGTACTGGCCACCCTGCTCACCCTCGACGTCGCACGGGTGACCCTGCCCGGTTCGTTGCTGGCCTCGCTGAGCCTGCCGGACGTGCCCGGTGGCATGTGGGGTGGCGTGATCACCGGGGTGCTCACCGTCGCGGTGATCGCCAGCGTGGAGAGCCTGCTCTCCGCGGTGGCCGTGGACAAGATGAGCAGGAGCAGCAAAACCAACTTCGACCGGGAGCTGGTGGGCCAGGGTGCGGCGAACACCGTGTCCGGGATGCTGGGCGGCCTCCCGGTGACCGGAGTGATCGTCCGGAGCACCACCAATGTCGCGGCGGGGGCGCGAACCCGGGCCTCAGCCGTGCTGCATGGCGGATGGGTCCTGCTGTTCTCGGTGCTGCTCGTCGGGCTGATCGAGCTGATCCCGCTGGCCGCGCTGGCCGGTCTGCTGGTGGTGATCGGCGTGGGTCTAGTCAAGCTCTCGGACGTGCGCACGGCCTATCAGCAGGGGGAACTGCCGATCTACCTGGTCACTACGGCGGGCGTGGTGTTTCTCAACCTGTTGGAGGGTGTGCTCATCGGGCTGGGACTGTCGTTGCTGCTGGTCCTGCGCCGGGTGGTCTGGTCGGTGGTGCATGCGCAGCGGGTGCAGCCCGCATCGGAGCAGGGACCGGCCTGCTGGCGGGTAGTGGTCGAGGGCACCTTGAGTTTCCTGTCCGTCCCCCGGCTGACCCGGGTGCTGGCGCAGGTGCCCACCGGTAGCCATGTCGTCGTCGAGCTGGCCGTCGACTTCCTGGACCATGCCGCCTACGAGCACCTTGCCTCGTGGCAGCGACAGCATGAGGCCACCGGCGGCACCGTCGTGGTGGACGAGGTGGGGCCGGCTCGACGCGACGACGATGGCGAGGGCGGGCCGTCTCGACGAGTGCGGATGCCCGCCCTGCCGCGCGCCTTCTCACCGTGGTGGGTATGGCAGGCCCAGCGCGAGGACCATGACCCCGGTGCCCTGCGGACCGTGCTGAACGGGGTACAGGAGTACCACCGCCGTTCGGCACCTGAGGTGCGCCCACATCTGAGACAGCTGACCGACGGGCAACGGCCCCGAGCGCTCTTTCTGACCTGCACCGACTCCCGGGTGGTGCCCAACGTGATCACCAGCAGCGGGCCCGGTGACCTGTACACCGTGCGCAATATCGGCAATCTGGTGCCGCCGCCCGGGCCTGATTCCGACTCCTCGGTCGCCGCGTCGCTGGAGTACGCGGTGAACCACCTCAAGGTGCCCTCCATCCTGGTCTGCGGGCATTCCGGCTGCGCGGCGATGCACGGCCTGCTCGGTGACGGGAACGTGACCGGGTCCTTTGGTCGATGGTTGCGGTGGGGCCTGCCGAGCCTGGAGGCATTGCGCGAAGGGCACCCGGTCGGTGTCGCGGCTGCGGCGGCGGGCCGGGAAGAGGTGGACCAGCTCTCCATGGTCAATGTCGCCCGACAGGTGGAGGCGCTGCGCACCCACCCAGCGGTGTGCGATGCCATCGCGACGGGCCGGATACACGTGGCGGGCCTGTTCCTGGACATCTCCACCGCTCGATTGCTGCTCCTCGACCCTGAAGCTCAGCGTTTCGTGCCGGTATCCGACGACCAGTTACCAGCCGGCCTCGCCGCGCCCAGCGCGACCGCCGGCCGGTAACCACCTCAACATGCCCGCGCATCGGTCGAAATTTTGGTCTACAAGTCTGGACTGGGTGCTATGTCAGGAACCACGATGTCGCTCAGCGATGCCAAGACCCGCCTTTCTGAGTTGAGTCGGCGGGTCGGCGAACAGCACGAGCGGATCATCGTCACCCGTAACGGGGAGGCGCAGTTCGTCCTGATCTCGATCGATGATCTTGAAGGGCTCGAGATCACACTGGATGTGCTCACCGATCAGGCGGCCGTCGGACGGATCGCGGAGAGTCTCGCCAGCCTCCGATCCGGCGATCGGGGCGTGACCCTCGCCGAGCTGCGCACTGATTCTGCTTCTCGCCGCGGGTGAGCGTGCGCGGACTTCCTACCGGTCGATGTGAGGTCCGGATCCAGCCCGCGGCGCTGCGCGCACTGACCGAGCGGTTGTCCGACGTGGTGGTGGCTGCCGTACTGCACTTCTTTGCTGGACCGCTGGCCGAGCACCCGCTGAGCGTGGGCCAGCCCCTGACCGGGCCGTTCACCGGCTGTCTGGGCGCACGTCGGGGCACCTACCGCGTGATCTACCTCGTCGACGTCGAAAGCCGCACGGTCCAGGTACTCGACATCGATCACCGCTCCACTGGCTATCAACGGCACTGACGCCCCGTTGTCCCTGCGGCCGAGCTGCCCGGGGAGGTAGAAGTCTGTCCGTGATCGAATAGTGATCTTATTTAGTAGCGGAAATCGCGGTTCCCTCGGGAACCGCCCTTCATTGAGATACAATGGTTTTCGATCGCACTGCCTGTTCGCATCGCGAATCGCGGTTCCTGGGGAGCCGCTATTTATTGTGGTAACCCTCGCGCAGGATCACTGCCTTCCATGTGTGGCTGCCACCGCGAGCGACGACACGATGCGATCCAACGTAAGGTGAATCTCCAGAGTCCCCCACATTCACGGCAGTGTTTTAGTTGGTAGGTGATTCGGGTGAACGCGGAGCTTGGTCGCGTTCGGAGGTGGCGAGTCGCGCGGCTCTTGCGCCGGCTCGTTCCGGCGGTGGCAGCCGGATCAGCATGGGTCGCTGCTCGTGGCGGGGAACGCGCAGGGACATCGGTGCGGGGCAGGTGGTGGTGGGGGCGTCGGGATGGTGTGGGGTACCAGGCTCAGCAGCGCCCGCAGGGCGTGCTCGGCTGGACCTTCGTAAGCCCACACCACGGTCTGGGAGTCGAACACGTCGACCCGTCCGGCTTTGGGGATTCTGGCTGTGATGATCCGGTCGAAGTCTCGGATGACGACCAGATCGATGTAGCGCTCCCATTCGTAGGACGCGACCAGTGCGGTCGGATCGGTGCGCCGCCCGCAGCAGTACAGGACGAACCCGTCGGCGACGACATCGCGCAGCAGTCGCTCCACCTCGGGCGGCAGAGTATGTGTGCTGCTCACCGGGCACCGGTTGCGTCGGAGAGCAGGCCCGCCAGCCCGAGCGCTTCCTGGTCGGTGAACACCAGAGTGGTCTTGAGCGCTCCATGGAACGTCAGTCATACCCGGCCCGCGCGGCCCAGGCCCTGGTGCGTGACGATGATCGTGGCCGGTTCACCATCGGTGGTGTGGCCCTGCAACGTCGCGCGGAATGTTTCCTCGGACGGAGGTCGGACATCGGCGACGCTGCTGCCCTGGCCGACCGAACGGCGCGAGGACAGGTAGGTCCGATGACTCCAGATCAGCGGTTGCGCCCAGGTGGCAGGCCGCGCACAGTATCCCGCTGTCGGGCTCGCTGAGCAGCGCGACGTCGACGGGCAGCCGCCACCCGCACAGGGCCTCGGTCCCACCCCGATCAGCCGCGGGCGCGATGTCACAGGACGCCACGGCATGCCAGCAGCCCTCGGCAGCGCGGCCCCACCACATCCCTGGGGCGCTCATGGGGTTGGGGCCCGATCGGTCGCCGGGAGCCGGGGGAGGGGCTCGCTCCGACGACCGACCGAGGTCGTGTGGGTGGCGCCGAACTCACAGGGTGCCACCGCGTACTCGGGATCCAGGTGCTCGCTCAGGACGGCGTAGCGGGCCTTGCCGGTGTCGGTGAGGCTCATCCGGCGCAACTCCCACAATGCATCCCCCGCAGCGACCGCCACCAATCCGGCCCAGATGAGCTGATCGAACACTCCGGTCAAATGCCCGGGGGTCGGACGACCGAAATCGAAATACGCCCCGGCCGCCCGCGCCATACCACCGCCCTCGACCCGGCGCAGGGCCATCCAGGGGTACAGGTCGGACTCCCTCACCGGGCACCGGCCAGAATCGCCTCAGCCACCTGGATCGCCTCGGTCTTCGCCAGGCGCACCCCGGACTTGCCCCACCCGTGGGGGTACAGCGCCCAGCAACCGCCGGTGACCTTGTGCACCACCACCAGCTTGCAACAGTCCCCATCATCGGTGCGACGCCCCTCGACCACCGTCCGGCTGCGCTCGTTGCCCCGCTGCGTCACCACATCCCTCGCCACTGCTCACCCCTTGCTACCCGGTTCCCGCTCTGAGACCCGCCCCGGCCGTGACCAGCTACGCACGGCCGGGACGAGCGACCGATCACCCGCCGTGGAACGACCGGTGATCGACAGCACAGAGCGTGGCGGGAGGATGACAGTGGGCGTCTCATGGAAGCGACGTCTCCAGGGAACGGTCGACACCAGACGATCGCAGTAGCGCGCGACGGTCTGCTTATGTATCTCCGAAGAGACATCCCCCGAGGGCTACACGGGCAGACCGGCTCGGCGGGCCATGCCCCGCAGTTCTTGGTCCACCGTAGAGCCCCGGCGCGAGTGCTTGAGCAGCACGGCGAGCACGTCACGGATGATCGGATTGCGCTGGATGCGGTGCGGTGAGATCAGCTCAGCCCGACGCAGCGCCAGCACCGCATCGGCGTGGCGTCCCCGCAGCCGGGCCAACGCCTGGCCATAGTCGGCCCAGTAGGCGACCCGACGCGAACGATTGACATGCGCTTCCGGGTTCATGCCCTCAGCGATACTCACCACCCGCTCGTGGTCCCCGACCTCCAGCAATCCGGAGATGCGGTACAGGTCAACGTTGATGGGTCCGAAACCCAACCCGAAAGCGTTGCCCTCTCCGGTGCGCGCCGCCAGCTCCGCCGCGTACTCCAGCGGAGCCTCCACATCACCGCCGCGCCGATCAGCCGCGGCGACGACGGACCGGCGCAGCGCGAGGAAACCCGCGAGCTGCATCGTCTCCGGGGTGTTCGTCGGCACGGTCACCGCGTCCAACCCGTCCTGCGCGATACCGAAGGCACCTTTGGCCAGCGCCACCCGCGCACCGG
Organism: Pseudonocardiaceae bacterium; assembly: GCA_050700355.1. GTDB lineage: Bacteria > Actinomycetota > Actinomycetes > Mycobacteriales > Pseudonocardiaceae. The sequence continues at coordinate 3 of JBOHHE010000388.1, read as the reverse complement.
CAG
>JBOHHE010000387.1:0-2554 GCA_050700355.1 Pseudonocardiaceae bacterium | reverse complement strand
AATCAACCGCGCCCGGCGCGGTTGATTCTCCCGAAACAACGATCATGGGAGGGTTGGTGGGGTGGTGGTGGTGTTCGAGGTGGGTGCTTGTTACTCGTCGTGACATTGAAGGCTGGTCTCGATCCTCTCCGTGCATCAGCTGAACGTTTACTCCGGCTGGCTTCGCCGATCGTTGTGAGCTGCTGCAACACGGCTGCTCGCAGCATGTCGTCGTTGGTCCATTCGTCGACGTCGATTTTGCTGAGCCAGCGGGAGATCCGGTCAATAGCCTCCACGATCTCGACGAGATAGAGGTTGTCACGCGGCATACACATTCCTGGCTTCAGCGAGCACGTGGTCCCGGATCACCCAGTGCAGGTTGTCCTTCGGTACCAGGTCGACCTTGCGGCCCAGCAGGTGCGCCAGTTCGTCACGCAGTTCCCACAGCTCCCACAGGGAGATTGTGCTGCCCGGCACCCGGACGTAGAGCAGGTCAATATCACTCTCCCAGCGCACCGTTGCGGGCTACCGTATCGCGTGGTGCTCGTCGTCTGGGCCGGTCAGGGATGCGCCGAGGCGGTCAGGCCGGGCCGGATCGGTGAGATGCCACAGGGCCACCTCCGACGTCCCGCTGGGCACGCGGCAGGTAGGTGACGGTGTCAGCGAGTGGTCACGATCGGTTCAGGAACTCGGCCTGGTCAAGGTAGGTGAGCTGGTGTGAGGACTCCGAAACGGCTCGGTGTCGCGCTGTCAAGGGGAGGCCAGGGGGAGGATTGCAGGAGGACTGGGGGTGGTTCGGTCGTGTGGGTGGCCGGGTGGTGACGGTTCGTGCCAGGATGCGCTGATCATGGGGATGGAGTGGATCATGCCGCAGCGGGAGGAATGGGTTGGCCGAGCCGAATGACCTGCTGCGCGGGGCGCGGGAGAACGTCGAGTCGCCGAATGCCAGTGGGGATCATCTGTCCCGCCAGGAGCTGGCTGAATTGGTCAATGCATGGGTGTTCGAGCACACCGAGAACCATCGGGTAGTGGAGCTGGACGCCAACTATGTGGGGAAGTTGGAGCAGGGCAGTATCCGCTGGCCGCAGGATCCCCTGCGGCGGGCCGGGTTGCGGGCGGTGCTGGGCGTGAGCACCGACGCGGAGTTGGGTTTCCGCCGTCCCCGGCGCACCCGCACTATGGTGAGAGGAGTGCACCGCAACCAGTTCATCCGCGCCGGCCTGGGCGCCGGCGCCGCGGCGGTGACCGGTCCGGCGGCGCTGGTGGAGTGGTTCGTGTCCACCCAACCTCCCCGGGTGCCCTCGGTGGTGAGCAGGGACCACATCACCGAAGTGCGCGTCACTGCCGAGGCGTTCAAGGGATGGGACGCCCGTTACGGTGGTGGGCTGATGCGCGAGGCCGTGACGGCGCAGTTGCGCTACTGCGCCGAGCTGCTGGGCGCCCATTGCCCCGAGGAGATCCGCGGCGAACTGCACACCGCGGTGGGTTCGTTCGCCGAGACGGCCGGATACATGGCCTACGACGACTTCGCCTACGACGACGCCGAGCGGGCTTATCGTTTCGCGCTGGCGTGTGCCGAGGAGGCCGGGGACTGGCACTTGCGGGCCCAGGTGCTGTGCTCGATGGCCGAGCAGACCTCCTGGTGCGGTGACCCGGATACCGGCCTGGCTTACGCTGAGTCCGCGCTGGTCCGGGCTACCCGGCTGACCGCTACCGAGCGGGCCCTGCTGCACAACAGCCGCGCCCGCGACCTGGCCAGGCTCGGTGAGGTGCAGGACGCCGTGCGTGCGGTCGGCGCCGCTGATGAGGCGTTCAGCCACGCCCGCCCCACCGAGGACCCACCGTGGATGGCCTCCTACACCGAGTCCCGCCATCTCGGTTTCAGCGGAAGTGTGTTGTGGGAGCTGGGCATGCACGGTCAGTACATTGCCGAGACTCGCCGCCGGCTGACTACCTCCGTCGCCACCCGCCCCGAAGGCCGCGGCCGCACCGACGCCCAAATCCACCACGCCAGCCTGATCATGGCCACCGGAGACCCCCTCGAAGCCGTCGCCCTCAGCGCTCAGGCCCTGGACTGGGCAGGCCCCCTACGCTCCGGCCGCATCAGCCACTACCTGCGCAACCTGAACCGCGTCGCTGAACCTCACGCGAGCCTCCCTGAAGTAGCCGACCTCCGCGCCCGCCTCCGCACCATCCTCGCCGCCTGACGCCACTCGATCAGAGAGGGCAGCTCTCCTGGTAGGGCAGCCCCCCGGTACGGCGGGCCCACTCCTCGGGGCCTAGACCACCAGGGGCAATAGCACAGGCCCGATCCACCACATGATCCAGCAGATCGTTGAGTCCCGTGAGATCCCACAGGATCACGGTGCTGTCGGTGCTGGCGGTGGCCAGGGTGTGCCCGTCCGGGGCGAAGGCCACCGAGTTCACCGAGTTGGTGTGGCCGGTGAGGGGATCGGCGAGTTGGCGGGGTTGGGTGCGGTCGGTGAGGTCCCACAGGATCACGGTGCTGTCGGTGCTGGCGGTGGCCAGGGTGTGCCCGTCCGGGGCGAAGGCCACCGAGTTCACCGAGTTGGTG
>JBOHHE010000386.1:0-24639 GCA_050700355.1 Pseudonocardiaceae bacterium | reverse complement strand
CCCCCGCCGACGTTCACAACGTCGCGTTCAGTAAGCCGCCGATCGGCAAGCGGGGCTACAACGAGGACGAGGTCGATGCGTTCCTCGACCTGGTTGAGGCCGAGCTGTCCAGGCTGATCGAGGAGAATAATGATCTCCGTAACCAGGTCGAGGAGCTCGATCAACAACTGAGCAGTGCGCCGCCCGATCTGGGACGAAGTTCGCGCCCACCGGAGCCGCCACGGCCGACGATGATGGCTGCGGTGCCACCACCGCCCACGGTGGAGCACACCTCGCCGGGTGGTGATCATCATGTCCAGGCCGCCAAGGTGCTAGGTCTTGCCCAGGAGATGGCCGATCGCCTGACCGGTGAGGCCAAGGCTGAGGCGGACGGGATGCTGGGTGAGGCCCGTACCAAGTCCGAGCAGCTGCTCTCCGACGCCAGGGTCAAGGCTGACAGCATGGTCAACGAAGCCCGGACCAGGGCCGAGACCATGCTGAACGACGCTAGGACTCGGGCTGAGACGCTGGAGCGGCAGTCTCGGGAAAAGGCTGCCTCGCTGGAGCGCGATGCACAGCGCAAACACACCGAGCTCCTCGGCGCGATCAACCAAGAGAAGAGTGCCCTGGAGAAGAAGATCGACGAGCTGCGTACCTTCGAGCGCGAGTACCGCACCCGCCTGAAGACCTACCTGGAGTCACAGCTCCGGGAGTTGGACGGTCGAGGATCGGCAGCACCAGCGGAGACGGTTCGTAACCAGGGTTTCTCCTCCGGTTTTAGCGCCCGTGCTGAAGCTGGTAACTGACCGTCGGCGGAGCCCGGTGCGCGCGATGCCTCGTCACGGCGGGGTGTGAGCGGTGCTGTTGCTGGCTGTGCTGTTGCTGCTGTCGGCGGGCGGTCTGCTCACCGCCACGTTCGTCACCGGTCACGTGGTGTTGGCGTGGGGATCGGTCGGGGTCAGTGTCGGGGCGGGGATGGTCCTGCTCGTGCGGCAACGACGATCACGGCGGCGGGTGCGGGAGAAACCTGTCGACGCCGAACCCGTCGATGCCGAGCAGGCTGATGCTGAGCTGGCTGATGCCGAACCTGCCGAGGGGCGCGGTGCAGCGTCGGGGGACGTTGGGCCGGCGGAAGAGGACACCGACGCCGCTGAACTGTCGGTAGTGCTCGAGTTGGCGGACGACGTACTGGTAATCGACGAGTACCCGCGCTACCACCTCGCCGGCTGTCCATGGGCCGACTCCGCGCACGTTGATCAGCTGCCGGTACGGGAGGCCAGGGAGCTGGGTTTCACGCCCTGCGCCCAGTGCAGCCCCGACGCTGCACTGGTCAGGCGACACCGTGCGGAGAGCGCCACCTGAGCACCGGGATGGTGCCGGCCTATGTCCGGGGCAGGATCCGGACGACTCGGCCATAATCGGGAAGCGCGGGCCGACCGGCGAGCAGTTTCCGCAGCGCGCGCCGAGGAGTCAGTTCCTGCTCCTGGGCTATCTTCGCGACCGCGCCCGCGACTTGTGGCGCGGCAAAGGATGTGCCCGTCCACAGCGCCCAGTCATCCTGTTCGAACACTTCAGGATCGGGATCGATGAAGGGGGATTCGTGGCCGGGCACGTAGGGGGACCAGATTCCCTCGCCCATGGTCGAGCAGTCCACCCAGGGGCCCCGGCTCGACCACCCGGCGGCTGTGAGGTTCTGCGTGAGCCCGGCCACCGCGACCACCTTGGGGAATGCGGCTGGCCAGGCTAGCCGCGCCCGCCCGAAGTTGCCTGCGGCAGCCACCACCAGGATTTCTCGCCCCTCCTTCTCAGCGATTTCGTCGATGATCTCGAGTGCCACCTCGAAGGCGATCGGTGGCTGATCTTCGAGGGTCTCCAGCCCGAAGGACAGGTTGAGAATCTGCGCACCTTCGCGAGCGGCACACACCATCTCGCACGCGACCCGCACCTGCTCGCCGATGCCGTCACTGTCCAGTGCCCGGTAGACCGAGATCTCTGCGCCCGGGGCTACCTGCTGAATGACGCCCGCGACGAATGTCCCATGCCCGGCGCCGAAGTCGAGAAAACCATTTGGCGTCGGTAGCTCATCAAGCAGGTCGATGTTGTTCTCCCGGACGAGCCCGGTGAGCCAGCCGTCGGCCCGCTCCTTCTCGGGGATCCCGGTGTCGATGACCGCGACTCGGATCGGGGTCCCCGGTCCCGGCGCTTGGCGGCTAGGCCGCTGACTTGCCACGGAGCGCTCCGGTCCGCCGAGTCCCTTTGCCACGACGCCCATCGGTAGGGCGTAGTTCACCGACACGTTGGCACCCTGTCCGCGCAGTGCGCCCGCGAGCTCCACCAGCTGGGCGCCGCGCACCTCAGCAGGGACCAACAGCCGGACAAGACGGTTGTCCAGACACTCGACAGGTTGTTCGGACAGGCGGTATGTCTTGATCAGCGACTGGACCCGGCGTTTTGACACCGCTTCAGCCCTGATGAGCAGCTCACCCTGAGCCACGAGCGCCACATCTCCCCGTGCATCCGGCTCCGCCTCGAACCTGGCCAGACCGAGAGCGTCGCGTCGGTTGCGGCGGTTCTCCGGCGCGCGTCGCGCCTGCAGCTGGCGAACCAGATTGTTGCGGACAGTAATGTCGTTCTGCCGGTGATTGATGTTGTCTACTTGCTCGTGGATCTTGCGCAGGTCTACGAGACGTTCTTCGCAGCTGCGTGGGTCCCTAGGGCCGAAGGACGAATCGGATGGTGGGTCGTCATAAGCTGCCATGCTCGTCTACTCCCTCATATGAAAGCGCCATTTGCCTCGAAGCTGGGACAGGACACACGCATGCAAGAAGAGCCAAGATCGGACCTCCTGATACGAGCGGCGGGAGCGTACCGCCGGGTCGCCGCCGACCCAACGGTTTTCGGTCCGGAAGCGGCGCTGCTCGTCGCGGAGGCCCGGCTCATGGGCGAGCCAGCCGCGCTGGTTTCAGCTCTGCGCGCGGAAGCCTGGTTCGAGCGCATTCGACTCTCCCATGGCCGGGCGAAGGCGCTTCTGGACGAGGCGATCCGCGTCGCCCGCCAACACCACCTGGATGCTCTGCAGGGTCAGGTGCTGGTCACCCGGGGCGCGGTGAACCACGAACTGGGTCGGCTGATTGCGGCCAAGCGGGACTTCGGCCGAGCGGCACAGCTGATCGGCCCGGAGATGGTCACCGAACTTGCCGCGCAGCAAGCGGCCCTGTGCCAGAACACGGGGCGGCTGGCCGATGCGGTGGTGTTGTACCGGCGTGTCCTCGCTGACCTGGGCACACCGCCCGAGGTGCGGTGGAAGGCGGCGAACAACCTCGGCATCATCGAAGCGATGTGTGGTCGCCCGGAGCCCGCCGGGGCGTGTTTCGGTGCAGCTGCGGTGGCAGCGGAGCAGGTCGGTCCGGTAGCCGTCGCGATAGTGGCCGAAAGTCGGGCCTGGGCCACCGTGCAGGCGGGGCGTCTCACCGAGGGTCTCGACCTGTTCGAAGAGGCGACTCGGCTCTGGAAGGTCGCGGGGCTGCCGCTGGGCGAGCTCTATGCCGAATACGCCGACGTGCTCATGGATCTGCGGCTCATCCCGGAGGCCACCGAGCAGGCGAGGCTGGCGGTAGAGATGTTCGAGAGCCAGGGCGTCGCGCTGATGGCGGCGGAAGCGCAGCTGCGGGCCGCCCGGCTGGCCCAGCTGCGCTGTGACCTGCGGGGGGCTGAGACCACTGCTGAGAAGGCCGCCGAGCAGCTGCGGCGCCAGGGACGGCCGAGCTGGACTGCGCGAGCCCGGCTCGTCGCTGTCGATTCGCGGCTGCAGCTGGGTACCAGCGTTGTCGCCGACCTCACGGTGGCCCGCAGGGCGGCGGCAACGCTGGAGCGCGCAGGGATGACCGCCAGCGCGGTTGACGGGTATCTGTCGGCTGGTCGGGTGGCCCAAGCGCTGGGCCGAACCGCCGCCGCGGTGCGCACCTGGACCAAGGCTCACGAGTTGGCTCGCGGTGGGCCGGTCCTGGTGCGGGTCCGGGGTCGGGTTGCCGCGGCGTTGGCGGCGCGGCTGCAGCAGCGGCCCGACGGCGTGCTCGAGCACAGCCGGGCCGGGCTCGACGATCTGGCCCGGCACCGGGTGGCCCTGGCCTCGACCGAGCTGCGGGCCCTTGCCTCCGGGCACGGTGCGGAGCTGGGTGGACTCGGCCTCGCATCATTGGCGGCGAGTCGCTCCGCCGTCCGTGTGCTGGAGTGGATGGAACGGACCCGGGCTGCCGCCCTCGCGGTCGTCGATCCCCCTTCGATTGAGGGCATTGAGGAGGACCTCGGCGCGCTGCGCGCAGTACAGACCGAGATCCAGGCAGCCCGGCGAACCGGCGCCGAACCCCGTCCGCTGCTGGCTCGCCAGGCCGCCATCGAGAACCGCATCCGTCAGGCCACCTGGAAGCATCGCTCGCCCACGGTGGCGAGGGGAACGGCGCTGTCGATTTCCACCCTGCGGCGCCTGCTGGATGGACGGATCCTCGTCGAGTACGACGTCGTGGACGGCGCGGTGCTGGCCGTCGTACTGGAATCGCGACGTACCCGGGTCGTGCCCCTCGGTCCGTTCGGCAAGACCCGTGACGAGATCAACGCGCTGCTGTTCGCGCTGCGCAGGCTGGCCCGGGGTGGGTCCCCCCGATCAGCGGCCGGTGCCCGGGCAAGCGCCGAGGTCTCGATCGCAATGCTGGCCGCGACCCTGATCACTCCCCTGGGCCTGCCCGAACACCGGGGGCTGGTCATCGTGCCGGTCGGGGAGCTACAGCGGGTGCCGTGGTCGGCGTTGCACACCGAACCGGTGAGCGTCGCGCCGTCGGCCGCGCTGTGGGCGCGTACCCGGCAACAGAGCTGTGCGCCGGACGCTCCGGTGGTCCTGGTGGCCGGACCGGAGCTGCCCGGCGCGGCTGCGGAGATCCAGGCGCTCCAGCAGGTGTACGAGCGACCGACGGTGTTGGTCGCACCCACCAGCCGCATCGATACCGTGACCCGCGCGCTGGATGGCGCGAGTCTGGCCCATCTGGCCTGCCACGGCTATATCCGGACGGACAACCCGACTTTCTCCTCGATGTTGCTCAGCGATGGTCATCTCACCGTGGCCGAGCTCGACCAGCGCGGTATCGCCCCGCACCGCATTGTGCTTGCGGCGTGTGAATCGGGCAGTGACGTCCTCTTCGAGGGCAATGAGACGCTGGGTTTCGTCAGTACCCTGATCGCCCGCGGCACCGCGGGTCTGATCGCCAGCTCCGTGGTGGTGCCGGACTGGAACATCATGCAGCTCATGTGTGCGCTGCATGTCCGAGTGCAACGGGGCGACACGTTCGCGGAGGCGTTGTACCACGCTCGGGCTACAGTTGACCCACAGGATGTGGCGTCCTTCGTGAGCTGGTGTGCCTTCAACGCCTTCGGAGCGGCCTGAACTTCAGGAAGTGATCGAGGTATCACCGGACCTGCTTCCGGCCTCTACTTGGGTGCCCTGGTCCATCGATGCAGTGGAGCGATGACATGCAGGCAAATGTCACTGTGACAGAGTTGTTCCGCCGCGCGGAGGCTGGTGATCAGGCCGCCTGGAACACCTTGGTCGACCGCTACACCAGGCTCTTGTGGTCGGTCGCCCGAGCGTACCGACTGAGTGATGCGGACGCGTCTGACGTCGTGCAGACCTGCTGGCTGCGTTTGGTCGAGCACTTCGGCCGGATCGCGGATCCCGAGTGTCTGCCGGGCTGGCTGGCGACCACGGCTCGCCGGGAAGCTCTTCGCACGCTGCGGCGTTCCGGGCGGGAACTGGTCGGGGAGATCGAGGACACCATGCTGGAGCTCCTGGACGAGCGTCCGCAGCCGGTTGATGCGCGGCTGCTCGCTGAGGAGCGTGACGTCGCGTTGTGGCGTTGCTTCGAGCGCCTTTCCACCCGGTGCCAGGTGCTGCTGCGGATCCTCATGGGCACGCCGCAACCGGATTACGCCACGGTGTCGGCCGCGCTGGGAATGAAGATCGGAAGCATCGGCCCCACCCGGGGACGCTGCCTGGGTCACCTTCGTAAGCTGGCGGCTTGCGCTGGGCTGGCTGCGGCGTAGGCAGGGGTATGCGATGAGCGAGACATCTGATGTGGGGCATGAGCTGTTCACCCGGCTGGCCCGCATTGCAGACAAGATCGACCCGGTTCCGGAGCTGGTCTATGAGTTCGGTCGGGCCGCATTCGAGCTCCGCCGCCTTGATGCCGAGCTCGCCGAGCTGGTCCGTGACTCGGCCACCGAGACGGAGTCGATGGTCGGTGTACGTGGCGAGCTAAATGTTCGACTGCTCTCGTTCGAGGCGGCCGACATCTGCATAGACCTCCAGGTGGTCCCGCAGGCCGAGCGCCGATCGCTGCTCGGGCAGGTCACGGGTGTCGTGGCGCGGGTACGGGTGGAGAGTGCCGAGGCAGTCGTCCCGGTCGCGGTCGATCCGCATGGTCGTTTCCAGGTGGAAGACCTGCCTGCCGGATGCACGCGACTGCAGGTCGATGTCGACGGCACCACCTATGTCACCAGCTGGGTAACCATTTAGCGCACCGTCGCGACCCAAGCCGAGCTGAGTGATCGCCGGGTTCAGGATGCGACCGCGAGATCGGCATCCGGACTCCGGTCCACCAGCAGAACGAGTTCCTGGGCCAGTAACTCGAATGTCGCTGGGCTGGCGATGAGGCCGCTGTGGGTGGTGGATACCTCCCGGTACCGTGCGGCCGGGTCGAGGCTGGCCTGCCAGGGCACCACTTCGTCGTTCCGCGAGTACACGCTCACGAAGGGCACGTCGGCGGGAAACGGACCCACCAGGTCGTCCCGCAGTTGGCGGCAGCACTCACCCCACAGGCAGCTGGCGCGGATCAACCCCGGGATACCCAGTGATCCGAGCACACCGAGCCCGAGGACCTCAAGCAGGACGATCGGGTGCGCGCCGAGCAGCCGGGTGAGCGGACTGCCCAGGGTGATCAGTCCCCGGACGAGGTCGGGTCGACGGACGGCGATCGGACGGGCGAACTGGCCGCCTCGGCTGTGCGCGACGATCACTGCGCGTTCACCGGTCGCGTCGACGTGCCGGGCGAGGGCGTCTGTGACCGCGGCTGCGGTGCGTTCGCCGCAGGCGATGCCGTACTGAGTGGGCGCCAGCAGGGTACGAGCCCCGATGTGTTGCAGCCAGTCCTGCATCGGCCCCAGAATGCGCGGGCTGCTCGCCAGACCGCCGACGACCAGGACCGGCAGGCCGCCGAGTGCGGCAGGCGGGTTATGCCAGAGGGGATGGCTGCGCATGGCACGGTAACCGGCGAGGATCCGGACCTCCTGATAGAAGGGCAGCTTCAAGGAAGCGGACAACCGAGCCAGCGGCCCGGTGTCGGTCAGTAGCTGTCCAGCCAGGCCGGGCAGCACCTCCAAGCGGTTGACCAGGGCTGTCGCCCCAGGCAGCCGCGAGAAGGGGATATGTGGTGCCATGTCGTCCCCCTCCGCTCCCTAGGAGGTGCCGATACCTACTAATAGGATCGTTGCGGGCGGCATTCTGATACACGCCGCCTAAGCTCGACGCTGGCGTCCTGCCACCGGTGGCGGGCAGCTGCGACCTTTCGGAGGATGGCTGATGAGCGGGACGGCACTGCCGGCGGCGGCGCGGTGGCGGGAGCTGCTGGCGGCGCGGGCGATCCCGGCGGAGATCCTGGCAGCCGCTCCAGAGGATCCGCATCGGCACGTTCCCGCTCGCTTTCTGCCGCCTGCGGTACCGGAGGACACGCCGTCGCGTCGTACGGCGCTGACGCTGCTGGGTCCCGAGGGCGGGAGCGCGCTCGACGTCGGATGCGGGGCTGGGGCCGCCGGAATCGCGCTGCTGCCCGCCGTCCGGCACCTGACCGGAACCGACCACGCCGAGGACATGCTCCGGGTGTTTGAGCGCGCTTGTGCCGAGCGCGGGGTGGCGCATCGCTGGGTGCTCGGTCCCTGGCCGCAGACTGCGCCGGAAGCAGGCGTCGCCGACGTGGTGGTCAGCCACCACGTGGGATACAACACCGTCGAACTGGCTCCGTTCTTCGCTGCGTTGGGTGCGGCGGCGCGGCGCGGAGTGGTGGTCGAACTGCACGCTGAACACCCGGGGGCCTGGTTGGATCCACTGTGGGCACGTTTCCACGGACTACGTCGACCATCGCCGGCGACTGCCGACGATGTCCTCGCCGTGCTCGCCGAGATCGGCGTGCGACCTCAGGTGCAGCGGTGGAGCAGGTCGGCCAAACCCCGGGACCCCGGAGTAGAGGTCGATTTCACCCTCCGCAGGCTCTGCATGCCGCTCGAGCGTCGAGCCGAGGTGGCCGAGGCCGTGCAGAGCCTGGGGCCGCGTAACCGTGACCTCGTCACGATCTCCTGGTGGGTCTGACCCATCTGCCGGGCTCAGCGTGAAGTGAATCAGCTGCACGGGACAATCCGCGCGTGCTAGGGGCGGAGTTCGTGCTCGGGCTGGGTGCGGGGGTGCTGCTGCTCGCCGTCATCGCGGTGCGGATCTCCACCCGCCTCGGGTTGCCCTCGCTGTTGCTCTATCTGGCTATCGGCTTGCTGATCGGCGAATCCGGGTTCGGAATCCAGTTCTCCGACGCACCGCTCACCGCGGAGCTGGGCATCGCCGGGCTGGTCCTGATCCTGGCCGAGGGAGGCCTGACCGCCAGGTGGCAGGTGATCCGGCCCGTCCTCGGGCCGGGGATCGCGTTGTCCACCGCAGCGGTCGCGGTGAGTATCGCGATCACCGGTGGGGCGCTGCACCTGCTGCTCGGGCTGGACTGGCGGATGGCGCTGTTATGGGGAGCCGTGCTGTCCTCGACCGACGCGGCCGCCGTGTTCAGCGTGCTGCGGGCGCTACGGGTCTCGCCCCGGCTGGCGGGCATGCTCGAGATGGAGTCCGGCATCAACGATGCACCGGTCTACATCGCGGTGGTACTGCTCGCGTCGGGCGAGACGCTGCACTGGTGGTCGCTCCTGCTCGTCGGCTATGAGCTGCTCGCCGGCGCAATCGTAGGGACGACGCTGGGGTTCGCGGGCGCGTGGGCGTTACGCCGGGCAGCATTGCCCGCGACCGGGCTCTATCCGCTGGCGACTGTCGCGGTCTGCGTGCTTGCCTTCGCCGCCGCGCAGAGCGCGCATGCTTCAGGCCTGCTGGCGACGTATGTCGCCGGGCTGGTACTCGGCAATGCCCGCCTGCCGCACCGCAGCGACACCCTGTCCTTCGCCGAGGGGCTGGGCTGGCTGGCCCAGATCGGGCTGTTCGTGTTGCTGGGGCTCTACGCCTCGCCCTCCCGGTTGCCCGGTGTGCTGATTCCCGCGCTGATCGCCGGGGCGGTGCTTGTCCTGCTGGCGCGCCCGGTGTCAGTGCTGCTCGCCATGGCGCCGTTCCGAATGCCGTGGCGAGAACAGGCTTTTCTGTCCTGGGCCGGGCTGCGCGGCGCGGTGCCCATCGTGTTGGCGCTGATCCCGCTCACCGAGGGCGTGCCGGACGCTGAGCGGCTGGTGGACGTGGTCTTCGTGCTGGTGGTGGTGCTCACCGTCGTGCAGGGAATCTCGCTGCCCTCGGTCGTCAAGGCGCTGGGGTTGGCTCGTCCCGAGCAGGGCATGCAGGTTCAGGTCGACTCAGCGCCGCTCGACGAGATGGACGCCGACCTGCTGCAGGTGCGGGTACCTCAGGCCTCCCGGTTACACGGGGTGTACCTGTCGGAGCTGCGGCTGCCTAGCGGCGCGATGGTCAGCCTGGTGGTGCGCGATGGTAAGGGCTTCACCCCACAGCTGACCACCCGGTTACAAGAGGGTGATCAGCTGCTGGTGGTCACCACCGCCGGAAGCCGGGACCAGACGGAGCGGCGCATCCGAGCGGTACACCGGGCGGGTCGGCTGGCCCGCTGGCGTGGGGAAACCGGCGGCTGACCGCACCGAGGTGAGAGCTGCGCAGCGGTGTCGGCCACAATGGCCCAGTGAGCCAACCGCACCCTGCACCGCATAAGCCTGAGGGAGCGGCCGACCACACCGGGGGAGTAGTCGACCACGTGGATGTCAAACTGCGGCGCCGCCGAACCGGGCTGCTGGCCGTCATGGCAGGTGTCGTGCTGGTGCTGGACGTGCTGAGCAAGGTGCTCGCCGTCGCGTTCTTGGACCCGTACACGCCGGTGCGCCTGCTCGGTGGTGGGTTGTACCTTGTGCTCGTCCGTAATCCGGGTGCGGCGTTCTCGCTGGCCACCGGGCTGACGTGGTTGCTGTCGCTGATCGCTCTCGGGGTGATTCTGGTGATCGTGCGGTTGGCGCCCCGGTTGCGTAGCGCGCGCTACGCGGTGGCGCTCGGGCTGGTACTGGGGGGAGCACTGGGCAATCTGGTGGACCGGCTGTTGCGCGCCCCCGGTCCGCTGCGCGGCCATGTGGTCGACTTTCTCTCGCTGCTGGCGCCGGACGGCAGTGTGTGGCCGGTGTTCAACCTGGCGGATTCAGCGATCGTCTGCGGTGGCGCGCTGCTGGTGTTGCTGGCCGCCATCGGCCTCGACTATGACGGCAGCCACCAGCGACGCAGGCCAAGGACCGCTCGATGAGCGACATCCGGACGTTGCCGGTGCCCGACGGGCTGGACGGAATGCGGGTGGACGCAGGGCTGGCGCGGTTACTCGGCCTGTCCCGAACCGTGGTGGCCGGGTTGACCGAGGCGGGCGCGGTGCTCGTGGACGGTAGCCCGGCGGGCAAGTCCGACCGGCTGGCGGCGGGCACCGTGCTGGAGGTCACCCTGCCCGTGGCGCCCCACGCCGCCGCCGCTCCGGTCGCGGCGGTCGACGGACTGGAGGTGCTGTACGAGGACGTGGATCTCGTGGTGGTGGACAAGCCGGTGGGAGTGGCTGCGCACCCGAGTCCCGGCTGGACCGGACTCACCGTGCTCGGTGGTCTGGCCGCGGTGGGCGTGGTGGTGAGCACCTCGGGCGCGGCAGAGCGGCAAGGTGTGGTGCACCGGCTGGATGTGGGTACCAGTGGGCTGATGGTGGTCGCCAAGTCCGAACGTGGGTACTCCGCGTTGAAGCAGGCGTTTCGGCAGCGCACCGTCGCCAAGCACTACCGGGCGCTGGTGCAAGGGCACCCCGATCCCACCCGGGGCACCATCGATGCCCCGATCGACCGGCACCCCAGGCACGACTGGCGCTTCGCGGTGGTGGCGGGAGGAAAGCCCTCGGTGACGCACTACGAGGTGATCGAGGCGTTCCCGGCGGCGTCGCTGTGCGACGTGACCCTGGAGACCGGCCGCACCCATCAGATCCGGGTGCACTTCGCCGCGGTGGCCCACCCCTGCTGCGGGGACCTCACCTACGGCGCGGATCCGGTTCTGGCGGCTCGGCTCGGACTGAGCAGGCAGTGGCTGCATGCCGCGCGGCTGGGCTTTCCGCATCCTGCCGACGAGCGCTGGGTGGAATTCACCAGCCCGGACCCGGCCGATCTGCGGAGCGCGCTGGACGTGCTGGCCGCCGGAGCGTAGCCGGTGGCCGCGATGACATCGCGGGGCGGCGCGGCATTACTCGCCGTGCTGCTGGTGGCGTTCGGCTCGGCCGTGGTGGTGGCCGGGCAGCGGAACGAACCGCCGGCTGCTCTGGGAACCGAGCGACTCGGACCTGAGTTCGGTGAGCCGGTTGCCGACTACCTGCGACGCGCTGCGGAATCCTTGCCGCCTCCCGGGGCGGACCAGGTCTGGGCCCTCGTGCAGCTGGACGGCTATCTGGAGCCGGGTCCGGCCGCTGAGCTGATCCCCCGAACCCGGCTCTCCCAGGTGGTGCTGCGCGTCGCGCTGCCGGGCGTGCAGACCTCCTTGATCTTCCGTGATGTGCCCGGCCAGCACCCTGCCGAGGAGCTGGCAGCCGCGGTGCGGGCCGCTGGGCTGGATCGGGACCGCGCGGCAGCGCAAGTCCCACCCGGCAGCAGGCAGGCTGAGGTGGCCGCCGCCGAGGCCGTCCGGCTGAGGGCAGGTTGTGCCTGCGTGCTGGCCCTACTGGTGCGAACCGACCCGGCCACACTGCATGAGCTGAGTAACCACCCTGCGGTCCGCGTCGTGCATGCGGCTGCCTCGGACACCCCGCGCCAGGGGCTGTCGGTGGCACCGTTGCTGCCCGAGCAGCGCGACGTCGTAGGCCCCGTCGCCGATGACGGACAGGTGCCACCCTGACTCTGCGTGGCCTCTTCCAAACAGTCAGCGATGTGAATGGCTGGGTACGGCGTTACACGGGAACGGCGTTACATGAAATATCCATCTTTCGGTGATGACGTCCGCACGACTGATTGATGAGGCAACCCACTATCGAAGTTGTCGTGCTTCCGTGAACATTGGCTATCAGATGGCGGGACGAACGAAGCGAGGTGACATCGGCCAGGGGTACGACGGGCAGACTATTGGGGCGAGCTTCCCGATTATCGAACATTCGTCGTGATGATTGGCCACGCTGCGTTAGCCACCCCCTATTTTCTGCGCGCGAGAGTCGTGCATTCACTGACGGTGGCAGCATCTATGTCAGCTGGGACGCTCGTACCGGCACGCCTCCGTTGGGTAATCCGTCAGATACGAATCCGGCAAGCTCGCCGGTACTTACCTTGTGGGAAGCCAGGCAATGCGTGACACTGCGCCGACCGACAGATGGGTCAGCCGAGGAGGCCCCTGATGTGCGCTGATACGCAGCTCCAAGGGGCGGCGATACCCGTGGCACGGCATCCGCTCGAACCGCTCAGTGCCGAGGAGATCGCCGCGACGTCGGCCATCCTCACTCGTGAGCGGTCACTGAGCAAGGCGGTGCGCTTTATCAGCATTGAGCTGCATGAGCCAGCCAAGCAGATCGTGCTCAATGTGACTGAGGGCCAGAGCGTGGACCGCAAGTCGTTCGTCGTGCTGCGCGATCGGCACAACCGGACCACGATCGAAGCGATCGTTTCGCTGACCCGTGGGGAGGTGTGCTCTTGGCGGGAGATCCCAGGTGCACAGCCGGGGTTTACCCGCGACGAGTTTGACGAATGCGACGACCTGATCCGGGCCGACTCGCGGTTTCAGGAGGCTATGCGCCAGCGCGGGGTGGACGATCTGGCACTGGTGCTGATTGACATCTGGCCGGCAGGCAACACCGGACCACAGGACGACGCGACCAAAGTCCGGCTGGCCCGAGCGCTGGCTTTCGTTCGGTACGGCAAGTTCGATAACCGCTTCGCCCGGCCGGTAGAGGGGCTGGTGGTGCTGGTCGACATGGATCGGATGCAGGTCCGTGAGGTTGCCGATGACGGGGTTATCCCATTGCCGGAGCGACCGGGCAACTACATTCCGGAGCTGATCACTGGGCAGATCGAAGGCTATGCCGGCAACTTCCCTGCGGTCGATCGACTGCGCGACGACCTGCGACCGATCGAGATCACCCAGCCGGAAGGACCGAGCTTCACCGTCGAGGGTCAGTCGGTGTCCTGGCAGAAGTGGCGGCTGCGGATCGGTTACAACCCTCGCGAAGGACTCGTGCTGCATCAGGTGGGCTACCAAGATGGTGGCCGGTTGCGGCCGATCCTGTACCGGGCATCACTGTCGGAACTCTACGTACCGTATGGCGACCCAAACCCGACTCATCGAATCAAGAACGTCTTTGACGAAGGTGAGGCGAGTATCGGGCCGCTGCTGAACTATCTCGTGCTCGGCTGCGACTGCGTCGGCCACATCCACTACTTCGACGTCGTCGTCAACGATGCGGACGGGGATCCGATCACCCTCCCCAACGCGATCTGTATGCACGAGGAGGATGCCGGCGTCGGCTGGAAGCACACCGATGGCCTTCTTGGGCATATGGAAACCCGCCGGAATCGCAGGTTGGTGATCTCCTGCTTCCTCACCGCCAACAACTACGAGTACGGCTTCTTCTGGTACTTCTACCTCGACGGCACTATCGAGTTCGAGGTCAAGCTCACAGGCATCCTCTCCACCGGCGCTTATCCCGTCGGTGACCTGCCACCGGTCTGCGGCACGGTGCTGGCTCCCGGCCTGTACGGCCCCAACCACCAGCACTTCTTCAATGTCCGACTGGACATGTGCGTCGATGGCCAACGCAACTCGGTGTACGAGGTGGATTCCGTAGCGCTGCCACCCGGGCCGGACAACCCGGAGGCCAACGCCTGGGTGACCCGCCCGACGTTGCTGGCCAGGGAGAGCGAGGCACAACGCGTGGTCGATGGGCTGGCCGGCCGCTATTGGATGGTGGTCAACCCGTCGGTGCGTAATGCTCTCAACCAGCCCGTGGCCTACAAGTTGGTACCAGGGGAAAATATCTTGCCGCTGGCGGGGGAAGGCTCCCAAGCTCAGCGGCGCGCGGGGTTCGCCTACCGGCACCTATGGGTGACCGCCTACGACCCGGCAGAGCGCTATGCCGGCGGGGACTATCCGAGCCAACGGTCGGACGACGGCGGGCTGCCGGTCTACGTCGAGGCGGACCGATCACTGGACGATACCGACGTGGTCGTCTGGTATACCTTCGGTGCCCACCACGTTCCCCGGCCCGAGGACTGGCCGATCATGCCGGTCACCACCATTGGGTTCCACCTCAAGCCGGTGGGATTCTTTGAAGGAAATCCGGCACTGGACCTCCCTCGACACCCGAGCCCGCATCAATAGGCGAGGATACCTGGTGAGACACCCGGTGACGGATACTTCTGTCATCAACAGGCCCGTGATGTGGTTGTAGGCCAATATCACGATTTGCTGAGCTGATTTCTCGAGCCCGGCCCGGCTCTCCCAGGTGGCGCTGCGCGTCGGATTGCCGCGTGTGCAGACAGTCGTCTTGATCTTCCATGATGTGCCAGCACCCAATCGAGGAGCTGGCGACTGCGGTGCTGGCCGCTGGACTGAGTCGGGATACCGCGCGGCGGCGCAGGCCTCACCCGGCAGCAGGCAGGCCGAGGTGGCCGCGGGCGAGGCCCGCCCGGCTGAGGGCACGTTGTCGGGTCTCTGCCAGGCGGGCAGCGATGTGAATGGCCAGGAACGGCGTTACACGGGAACGGCGTTACATGAAATATCCATCTTTCGGTGGTGACGTCTGCACGACTGATTGATGAGGCAGCCCACTATCAAAGTCGTCGAGCTTCCGTAAACATTGGCTATCAGATGGCAGGGACGAGCGAAGTGAGGTGACATGGGCCAGGGATACGACACATTCGCGATGGTGGACCCGTCGTTCGACGCGGTGCACTCCGAGCGGATCGCCGGGAAATATTTCCCGGCCACCGAGCCCCTGTTACCCAAAGGCTGGCGATGTTTCTTCTTCGCTCCGCACTGGGTGACACGGAAAATGGCTGTCTCCGGATATACCTCTGGTACACGCATCGAAGGAGTCCGCCGGTGATCGAGCAGTATGAGCTTTACTGTCTTGCCGACCAGTTCTTCTATGACACGCTCGACCAGCAGCGCACCGATCACACGGACTTCCCCACCTGCTCCAATCCCGTCCCCGAAGGGTGGGACCACGCACCCTCCGACACCTGGATGTACTACGCGCCGCGTGAAGTCGCATTGCCTTCGCAGGGCTGGAAGATCCATGTCTCGTCTTGTCTGGATGACGCTGAGCGCGTGGTGGCGGCGGTGTGGGACTACTGTGTACCCCGAGGGCTCGCTTTCAAGTTCCTGCGCAACCAGCCGGTCATGGTAATGCTCAACTCCAAAGCAGCCTTCCGCGGGTCTAGCGGGAAACTGGTGACGATTTACCCACCGGACGAGGGCCAGTTGGAACTGGTACTCAAGGAATTGGACGGGATCCTCAGCGGTGTCCAGGGTCCCTATATCCTCAGCGACCTCCGGTACGGTGATGGCCCACTCTATGTCCGCTACGGCGGTTTCGCGGAACGGCACTGCCTGTCCGAGAGTGAAGAGCGAGTACTCGCTCTCGAGGACGGCGAGGGGCGGCTGGTCCCCGATGTGCGGGGTCCCACGTTCTCACTGCCTTCCTGGGTGACGATGCCCGCCTTCCTAGAGCCGCACCTGGCTGCTCGCAATTCTGTCACGACCACCGGCTTGCCCTATGAGATCGAGAGCGTGTTCCAATTCTCCAACGGTGGGGGGGTGTATCTGGCGCGGGACCTGCGCACGCAGGAGCGAGTGGTCCTGAAGGAGGGCAGGCCGTATGCGGGGCTCGACGTTTCGGGCCGCGATGCCGTGGCGCGCATCAAGCACGAACGGGATATTCTGGAGCGACTTTCCGGGCTCGACGTTGTGCCGGCTCTCCGTGATTACTTTACGCTTGGCGATCATCATTTTCTCGTCGAGGAATTCGTGGATGGAAACCCACTGCAGCGGCAATTGGTGCAACGGTATCCCCTGACGCATCCGGACTGTTCCCAGGAGGCTCTGGCCGACTATGCTGAGTGGGCACTCGACATGATCACCCGAGTGGAGCGGGCAGCTGAGGCTCTGCATGAGAGGGGTGTGGTTTTTTGTGACCTGCATCCGGACAACATCCTCGTGACTGCCGAAGGCCGCTTGGTGCTGATCGACTTCGAGGTATCAACCCTCGCTGAGGACCAGGCCCGCTCCACCCTGGCCCACCCCGGCTTCGCTGCGCCAGAGGACCGGCTGGGCATCGACGTCGATCGGTACGCGCTCGCCTGCCTACACATCGGAATGTTCGCACCCCAGACCACGATCACCCTCCGGCTCCATCCGGCTAAGGCCGGCCAGCTGGCCGGCCTTGTCACCGAACTCTTCCCAGTGCCACCAGACAGGCTCGCCCACGCGGTCCGCACCCTTGCCGGACAGGTCGACGGCGACTCCCTGACCGTGCCGCACGACGTGCTGATGCCGGGTCCTGCGAGCTGGCAACGTGCTAGGGAGGCGATGTGCCGGGCAATTCTGGCCAGCGCTACGCCAGAGCGTGATGATCGGCTTTTCCCGGGCGATATCAAGCAGTTTCAACCCGGTGGGGGCCTTAATGTCGCACACGGTGCCGCCGGGGTGTTGTATTCCCTTGCTGTCACCGACGCGGGTCGCTTCCCGGAGCATGAGGACTGGTTAAGGAAACGCGCATTGCGTTCCGCTCACGGAACCGGCGTCGGCTTCTACAACGGCCTGCACGGAGTAGCTCATGTGCTGGAGGCGCTCGGACATCGGCAGGATGCCCTCGACACGGTGGATCTCTGCCTCCGCCAGGAATGGGAGTCGTACGAGCTCGGCCTGTACTCCGGACTTGCCGGTATCGGTCTGAACCTGTTGCACTTCGCCAAGCTCACCGGTGAATCGACTTTCACCGACCTGGCGTGCCGGGTGGTCGACATCGTGGCGGATCGGCTCGGTGGCCCTGAGGGCGTACCGGAGATCAGCGGTGGATCAAACCCGCATGCAGGGCTGATGTATGGCTCCGCCGGCCCCGCCCTGCTGTTCCTGCACGCATACGAGCAGAGTGGTGATGCGACACTACTCGACCGGGCTGCCGTCGCGCTGCGCCAGGACTTGCGCCGCTGTACCTTGGGCGAGGATGGCACCTTGCAGGTGAATCAAGGCTGGCGCGTTCTCCCGTACCTGGACGAAGGGTCTGTGGGGATCGGCTTGGTCCTCGCCCGTTACCTGGTGCACCGCGCGGACGATATGTTCGCCAGCGCACTCGATGGTCTACAATTGATCACCAGATCCGGCTTTTTCGTACAACCGGGACTATTCGCCGGCCGTAGCGGCATGATTGCCTCGTGTGGTATTACCTCGCAAAATTTCCCAAGGAGCGGCCCTGACCCGGTGGCGGCCGAACTGATCCGCTGGTTGAGCTGGCATGCAATGCCCTACGGCGATGGGCTGGCCTTCCCCGGCGACCAACTGCTCCGGCTCTCGATGGACTTCGCGACCGGAACAGCCGGCGTCCTTTTCGCCCTGGGCACCGCGCTGCACGATCGGCCGGTAGTCCTCCCATTTTTCGAGTCGCCGACGGAGCAACTCTGACGGCGTCATCGTCTCCGCACCGAACAACCGATCGGTGCGGGTCCTAATGAGCTGGCAATGGAGGTGAAAACATCATGGCACTTCTCGACCTGCAGGGCATGGAGACCCCCGGTGGGGGTCACGGCGGTGGCGGCGGCGGGAGCACACTGACCCTGCTGGGCTGCGCATCGCAGACCCCGAGCAACGTCAGCCTGTTGCTCTGCCACTGAGTTAACCCGGGGCCGGGGCGGTCACACTGGTGGCCGCCCCGGGCCCACCCTCGCTGAGAGGAAGACCCGTGCAGGGACCCCATCTCCGCACTGCCACTATACGCAGGTCTGCCGGGCCATGGGCATTCGATGCGAGTGTCGTGACATATCCTCCTGCAGAGCGCCATGCCGTCGTTGACCGCCTTCATGGTCATCTGGTGCACGATCCGTACCGGTGGCTGGAGGATTCGGCGAGTCCGGAGACGAAGAGGTGGCTGGCTGCCCAGGACGGGCTCTGGCAGAGCCACGCCGCTGCGCTGCCCGGCCGTGACCGGCTGCATGCCCGCGTGGCCGAGCTCTCCAGTACCGGAATGATCATGGCACCGATGTGGCGCGGGGAGCGACAGTTCTCTTTGCGCCAGACCGCCGAGCAGGAGTACGCGGTGCTGTACACCGCCGGACTTGACGGGGTCGAGGAGGTTTTGGTCGACCCGGTGGCGATTGACCCCGGCGTCGTCACCACGCTCGACATGTGGCAACCTGACCAGCGTGGTCGGCTGCTGGCTTACCAGCTGTCCCGGCGTGGGGAAGAGCGATCCGAGCTGTACGTCCTGGACGTCGACACCCGGCTAGTTGTCGACGGCCCGATTGACCGCTGCCGTTACTCCCCGGTCGCCTGGTTGCCGGGTGGGGGAGCGTTCTTCTATGTGCGTGCGGTGCCCGGCGAAGTTGCTTATTCCCGGCGGGTCTACCTGCATCGGGTCGGCACCCCGGCTGAGACCGATGCGTTGATTTTCGGATCGGGTCGGGACGAGACGACCTCCTACGGTCTGGGTATCAGCGAGGACGGGCGCTGGCTGGTGATCTCGGCATCCTGCGGTGCGTCACACAACGATCTGTGGCTAGCCGATTTGTCCACGTCCGCTCCCGAAGAACCGGATCTGCGGGTCATCCAGGAGGGTATGGATGCCCAGACGGTGGTGGATGTCGGCCGGGACGGGCGCATGTACATCCTGACCAATCTGGCGTCACCACGTGGCCGTCTGTGTGTCGGGGACCCGGCCCATCCGGGAGCCGATACCTGGCGCGACCTGGTTAAGTCGGATCCAGCGGCGGTGATCGGCGGCTTCACGATTCTCGACGGACCAGATTTGGAACGGCCGGTGCTTCTCGTCTGCTGGATCCGGCACGCGATCAGCGAGATCAGCATTCACGACCTGGTCACCGGTGAGCGTCTTGGGAATGTGCCGCTCCCCGGTCTCGGGTCGATCGGATCGATTTCGGCGCATCCCACGGGCGGCCACGAGGCGTGGTTCACCTACACCGACAGCGTTACTCCCGTATCCGTGCACCGCTATGATGCCCGTACGGGTGAGACCACGCTCTGGGCACGCGCGCCCGGTGCCGTCGCAGTGCCCGATGTCGAAGCCCGCCATATCACCTACGCCTCGGCCGACGGCACGCCGGTGCGGATGGTCGCTCTCGCGAAACCGTCCTCCGCCGGTCCACGTCCGACGATTCTCTACGGATACGGCGGGTTCGGGCTCCCCCTCACCCCCACCTATTCGAGCTATGCCTTGGCCTGGGTCGAGGCCGGGGGTGTCTTTGTGACTGCCAATCTTCGCGGCGGTGGGGAGGAGGGTGAACAGTGGCATCGTGACGGCATGCTCGAGCGCAAGCAGAACGTCTTCGATGATTTCATCGCTGCTGCGGAGAGGCTGATAGCCGACGGCTGGACCACGGCTGAGCAGCTCGGCATCTCCGGTGAGTCGAATGGTGGGCTTCTCGTCGGTGCGGCGCTGACCCAGCGACCGGACCTGTTTGCCGCGGCCGTATGCTCCGCGCCGCTCCTCGACATGGTTCGTTATGAGAGGTTCGGCCTCGGCCCTTCCTGGACCGGTGAGTACGGCTCGGCAAGTGATCCGGATCAGCTCAGCTGGTTGCTCGCTTACTCCCCGTACCATCACGTGCGCGATGCCGTGGACTATCCCGCAGTGCTCTTCACTGTCTTCGGCAGCGATTCGCGAGTGGATCCGCTGCATGCCCGCAAAATGTGCGCGGCTTTGCAGAGCGTAACCGCCGGAGCACGGCCGATCGTGTTGCGCCACGAAAGCGACGTGGGTCACGGCGCCCGGGCTGTCAGCCGTGCCGTGGGGCTTGCGGCGGACATGCTCGCCTTCCTCGCGGCGCACACGGGGCTCGAGCTCTCGGACATGATCCGGGGCAAGGAGCCAAAGTGACGACGTTCGGCGCGATTGCCCGACAGGCAGGTGGCTGGTTGCCGCTGATGGGCGTCGCCGACCTGCTCGGCACCCTCACCACCCTCACCATGCCCATGGCGCTCGGCCGCGTCATCGACACCATTGTCGCCGGGGGCGACGATGGGTACTGGCTGGCGCTGGTGGTCGGTCTGATCATCCTCGGCGTCGCATGCGAGCTGATCCTGACATTCGCTCAGCCTGTCTGTGTCGCCGGGACCGCTGCGTGGCTGCGCAATCGCCTGATCCGGCACGTATTCGCCATCGGCCCGCAGGGTTCTTCCCGGTTCGAGACCGGCGATCTCGTCAGTCGAGTCTCCGGAAACGCCACCGAGGCCGCGCAGGCGGGCCCGAGCGCGGTGATGGTCGGTACGGCGATGCTGCCACCCGTTGGCAGCCTGGTGCTGCTGGCTTACATCGACGTCTGGCTCGCGGCGGCGTTTCTCGCCGGGATCGCGCTCATTGCCCTGGTGTTGCAGGCGTTCACCCGGCGGAGCACCGAGGCCAACACCGGATACCAGCAGACGCAGGGCCGGATCGCAGCCCGGCTCGCTGAGTCATTGGCCGGCGCCCGGACGATCGCCGCAGCAGGCACGCTGGAGCGTGAGGAGCGTCGAGTGCTCGAACAGCTGCCCGATCTGCACGAGCACGGTAGACGGCTGTGGCTGGTGCTCTCCCGCTCCGTTGCCCAGGCCGCGGTGATCGGGCCGATGGTCCTGGTCGCGGTGCTTGCCGTTGGAGGTCTTGAGCTGGTCAATGGTCGGATCAGCCCTGGCGAGCTGTTCGCGGCGAGCCAGTACGCGGTGATTGGAGCTGGGCTCGGAGGCCTGACCGGGGTGTTCGGGCAGTTGGCCCAAGCTCGCGCAGGCGTCCGCCGCGTTGCGGAAGTTCTTACCGTGGAGCCGGTGGACTACGGCCAACGCACGTTGCCCGCTGGGCCCGGGCTGCTGGAGTTCCGCAACGTGACTGTACGTGCGGGGAGTACCACGCTGCTGGACGCTGTCGACCTGACGCTGCCCGGTGGCGCAGCGGTCGCGGTGGTCGGCCGATCCGGTGCGGGCAAGTCAGTGCTCGCCGCGCTCGCCGCCCGGCTACGCGAACCGGACGATGGCCAGATTCTGCTCGACGGTGTACCGCTGAGTGAGCTCGGCCACCAGGAGCTGCGCGCCGCTGTTGGCTGCGCCTTCGAGCGCCCGGTGCTGGTCGGCGACACAGTCGGCGACGCGGTTGGGTTCGGGCTCGACCGGGACCGGGTACAGATGGCCGCGCAGGCCACGCACGCTCACGAGTTCGTCAGCCGACTTCCTCGGGGATACGACACGCTACTGGCCGACGCTCCGATGTCCGGTGGTGAGGCGCAGCGTCTGGGCCTGGCCCGGGCGTGGCACGCCGAGCGGCTGCTCGTGCTCGATGATGCCACCTCCAGCCTCGACATGGTGACCGAGATGCAGATCAGCCGCACCCTGACCGGCGACCACGGCCAGCGGACCCGGCTGATCGTCACCCACCGCGTGAGTACGGCGGCCCGGGCGGATCTCGTCGTGTGGCTGGACGGCGGACGAGTGCAAGGCATCGGACCGCACGAGCAGCTGTGGGTCGAGCCCGCATACCGGGGGGTATTCGGATGAGGCGCGAGATCCGCTTCGGTGTCACCTCGCTGCGCCGTCGTCCCTTGCTGGCACTCGCCGTGTGGTCGCTCCCGGAGGCGCTGCCCTCCGCGATCATGGGCCTCGCGATCGCCCGCGCCATCGACAGCGGTTTCTTGGTAGACAGACCGGGCGTGGGCCTGGCCTGGTTGGCCGCGATCGTGGTGGCATCCGTCGTCGGCGCGGCCGGATCCCGAAAGGTGTTCCAGTATCTCGGTGATCTGGTCGAGCCGTTCCGGGACGATCTCGTACGGCGAGTGGTAGGCGGCTCGCTGCGCAGAGGCATTGCGGGCCACCCCGACGACGGCGCATTGGCGCGACTGACTCGCCAGGTCGAAGTGGTCCGGGACACCTACGCCGGGCTGCTCGTCGTGATCCGTAACTTTCTCGTCACCGTCGTCGGGGTCGTGATCGGTCTGCTGTCGATCGCGCCGATCATCGTGCTGCTGATCTTGCCGCCGTTTCTGCTCGGCTTGGGTGTGTTCCTGGCTACGCTGGGACTGTCCGCTGATCGGCAACGGGCGTCCATCTTCGCCGACGAGCGGCTGGCCAGTACTGCGGGTTCGGTGCTCGCCGCTACCAGGGACGTGGTCGCCGGGGGCGCCGAGGACTACGCCGCGAAGATGGTGGCCGGACCGATAGCGGAGCAGGCTGCCGCCGAACGGTCGCTGGCCAAGGTCGCGGCGCTGCGTACCGTCTGTTTCGTCATCGGTGGCGTGCTGCCGCTCTTGATCGTGCTGTTCGCGGGTTCGTGGCTGGTCGATCAAGGGCTTACTACCGGCGCCATCATAGGCGGACTGACCTATGTCCTCCTCGGGATTCAGCCTGCGCTGCGGACCTTCATCGCCGGGGTGGGTGGCAGTGGGCTTCGATTCGTGGTGACGCTGGGCCGCATTCTCGACGCGACCACATCACCACCACCTCCCATTCGTGACGCGGATACACCGCGACCGGCACCGGCAGGGCTCATATAATGACTATGACGATTACAAGGCATGACCTGATCTTGCGGGATGTGACGTTCGCGTACGGGCCGCATGCCGAGCCGGTGCTGCGGAACCTGAACCTGACTGTGCGCAGTGGGGACCATCTGGCCATCGTCGGACCCAGTGGCATCGGTAAGTCGACCCTGGCAAGCCTGGTATGCGGGCTGCTGCGGCCTGACTCGGGCACCGTCGAGCTCGGCGGTGCCATCGCCGCCGAGTTGGCTCCCGACCGGCTGGCCGAGATCCGGACACTGATCCCGCAGGAGGCGTACGTCTTCGCAAGCACGATCTGGGACAACCTCACCTACCTGTGCTCCACCGCCACCAACCGGCAAGTGGACAACGCGGTGGCGGCTCTCGGCGCGGATGCGCTGATCACCAGGCTCGGTGGGGTTGGCGCTGAGCTCGTTCCTGACCAGTTATCGGCCGGGGAACGACAGTTGATCTCTCTGGTGCGAGCTTATATCTCCGCCGCGCCCATGGTCGTGCTCGATGAGGCGACCTGCTTCCTCGACCCGGTCGCCGAGCGACGTGCCGAGGAAGCCTTCGCCGACCGGGACGGCACCCTGATCGTGATAGCGCACCGGGTCAGCTCCGCTTTGCGGGCCCGTCGGGTCCTGGTACTCGACGGGGTCAGCGCCAAGGCGGGGAATCACCTGACGCTGCTGTCGACCTCGCCGCTGTATCGGGAGTTGCTGGGGCATTGGCAGGGCGGGGCAGCCGGGGAGCTGGTCGCTGCCTCCGAGACAGGCCTCGGGACGCCTGCCGTCAGGCCGCTGGCGGCAGGCAACGGCACGAGGCCGCTGCCTGCGGTGGAGCATCCCGTCGCGAATCGTGCTCTCGAGTCCGCCAGAACCGACACCACAACAGAACCTCCGCCGCTGGCCGTCACAGACTCGATCACAACAGATCATCAGTCAGAGCTGTTGATCTTCGGGCAGATCAGGGCTGGGCAGACCCCGGTGCCCGCAGCGACCCTGACCCTGACCGATCTGGCCGGCAGGCAACTAGATCGCGACTGCGCCGATAGCGAGGGGCACTATCGGCTCGATCCGCCTACCAGCGGCAGCTACCTGGTCATCTGCGCAGCTCAGGGACACCAGTCGACCGCTGCGCTGGTGGTCGTTGCCGCAGTGCCGGTGCGCCACGATGTCGTGCTTTCCGGGGGCGGCGCCAGCCTATCCGGCACCGTATACACGGCGGGCACCGGGCAAGCCACCGGGAACGCGGTGATCACCCTCGTGAACAGCCGAGGCGACGTCGTGGCTGCGGCCACCACCGAGTCCGACGGCCGATACGCCTTCTTCGAACTCGCCCCGGGACCCTACACGGTCACTGTGGCTGCGCCGTCCCTGCAGCCGGTGGCCCGTAACGTCGAGATACCCATCAGCGGGCAGGTCAGCGCTGATGTGGAAGTGGTGGCGGCTCGGGCACAGCTGGTCGGCACGGTGTGCACCGCCACCACTGGAATGCCGGTGCCCGAGGCGTTGGCCACCCTGGTCACCACCGAGGGGCACATCGTGGGTTCCGTCATCACCGACGCGCAGGGCGGGTTCGTCTTCGATGATCTGGACGCCGGGATGTACAGCGTCATCGCCACCGGCTACCCGGCGG
>JBOHHE010000385.1:0-2001 GCA_050700355.1 Pseudonocardiaceae bacterium | reverse complement strand
CCATGCTGTGACGTTGGGGTGTTTGTGGGTGCCGTAGTTGTCGCAGATCATGTGAATCTGTAATCCTTTTGGTACCTCACGGTCGATGATGCGCAGGAATTTCAAAAATTCGGTGTTGCGGTGCCGCGGCAGGCAGCGGCCAATGACAACTCCGGTGAGCACGTTCAGCGCGGCGAAGAGGGTGGTGGTGCCGTGGCGCTTGTAGTCATGGGTCATCGTGCCCGCTCGGCCCTTTGTCATCGGCAAGGACGGCTGGGTCCGGTCCAGGGCCTGGATCTGCGACTTCTCGTCCATGCACAGCACCACGGACCGGTCGGGCGGATTCAGGTACAAACCCACCACGTCGACGAGCTTCTCCTCAAAATGTTTATCATTCGAGAGTTTGAATGTCTTCACCAGGTGTGGCTTGAGGCCCCACGCCGACCAGATCCTTTGCACTGACGCCGGGCTCACCCCCGCGTGTTTCGCCATCGATCGACACGACCAGTGCGTCTCGCCCTCTGGTTTCGAGTGCAGTGTCAGCTCCACGATCTCGGCGACTTCCTCCTCGCTGATCGAGGGCTTAGGGCCTCTACCCTTGGCCACTTCTCCGAACCCGGCCAATCCTTCTTTCTCGAACTGGTCACGCCAGGCCAACACGGTCGGGCGGGATATCCCCACCATCTCGCCGATTGTGGAATTCGGCACCCCATCCCCGGCTAAGAGCAACGCCCGGGCTCGCCGTACCACCCGGTGTGGCGAGCTCTGCGACTTGGCCAGAGTTTCCAGGACTTCTCGCTGCCCATCGGATATCGCCAATGGCGCCGCTGCTCTACTCATAACTCACAGCATAACGCACACCGTAAAATTATTCGCAAGACACTACACTAGCGATGTCGAGTTTGGAGAGGGGACTGCTAGCAGCGGAGTCGGGAGACGATCCGCTGTTGGCTCCGATGGTCTCTAACTCGATCGCCTGGGCGTATCAGCGAGAGAACCGTTTGGATGACTCACAGCGCCTCGCTATTTACGCCGCGGATGGCGTTGAGCGCAATGGCCTTCGAACCGCACATCAAGTGCGGGTGTGGGGCGCGCTGTTGATGGCTGCAGCGAGAAGTGTCGGAGTGACCACAGACTACGAGCAGGCTAGCGATATGCTCAAGGTCGCCGAAGCCGTAGCAGGGCGTCTGGCGACGCTTCCACCGCCGGTCGATGGCAAATTGGTTTCGGTCTTCAGCCGTTCTGCGGTGAGGATTGAGCGTGTCCGGCTAGCGGTGCAGCACGGACAGCCAGATACTGCGCTCGTTCTGGCGCGTGGTATCAGGTTGAGTTCGGACACGCCGCCCTCGTGGCGGACCTGGCTCATGCTGGACGTTGCCCGTGCGCGCACGGATGTCGGTGACGTCGAAGGAGCCGTGAAAACGCTCCAGGCACTGCAACGCCATGCTCCGCAGTGGATACGGCATCACACGCTGGCTGTAGCGATCGTGCGCGACTTGTGGGCAGGTCGAGCTCGACCGCCGGGGCTGCGCAAGTTGGCGGAGATTCTCGGGGTCCTTGACTAGCGCAACGTCACCAAACTAGGACGTTCCGTCCCTGTGTCACCTAGCTTCACCACGCCACGCTCAGGTCTGTCGATCACTGGTCGCCCGACGGCCGGGGATCGGCTGCTCGCTCCGGTCGTGCTGTAGCTGACCGCGGCCGGGGCGGGCACTAGACCGTGAACCGGGGCCAGATGTGGTGAGGGACGACGACGCGACAGAACCGGTGAGAGGTGGATGGCCGCTGACGACTCAGGAGTAGGAGCGCTGCCGGGTGGTGGTGGAGGGCCAGCGCACCGAACGATGGCACCAGATGCACGGTCGTGGTGATTCACGAGTACACGGGTTACTGGGGTGTGTACCCGCATGGTTTCAGCAAGTTTGGGGTGCGCCTGCCGCGGGTGTCTCGCATCTGCTGGTGGCCGACGATGCGAGACACCCGGGTATGTGGGTGGGAGCCAGATCGCGGTCTGCGGTGCGG
>JBOHHE010000384.1:0-2922 GCA_050700355.1 Pseudonocardiaceae bacterium | reverse complement strand
ATCCCGGACTACGACGCCCTGGCCGCCCTCCTGGATCGGTGGCGAGACCTTCCACTCGACGTGCTGACGGCCGTCGTGCTGCGCGACGGGCTGTGCTTCTGGCAACTCTGGCCGGGCGAGGAACCGGACTGGGACGCGTGCGCTCCGAGTGACCGGACGTTGGCCGCGAGGTTATGCGCTGGGTGCCCAGTCATCGACCCGTGCCGGGAGCTGGATCTCCGCATAGCCGGGACAGGCACCACCGGAGTATGGGGCGGGATGGCCGAGGACGACCGGCGTGCGCTGCACCGCATCTGGCAGCGCCGCCGCCAGCAGCCCGACAACCGAGTCCAGGGAGGAGGGCCGAGGCCATGACCGTCAACCTGACCCCGACCGAAGTCCTCGCCGCGTTCGGTGTGCTGCTGGCCCTGATCATGGTGTGGCGTTCGGGCACCCGGCGGGCCCGCCGGGCCGCCGAAGCCGCGCACGCGGGAGCCCGGGCCGTCTCGCTCGCCGGTCGGGTGCTAGTCACCGGAGGTGTGATCGTCGGTGTTCAGTGGGTGGCGATCACCTACGCGGCCGGGAGCATCCTGTTCTGGGTCGCGCTCACCCATCCGGCGCTGATCGCCGGGAATGTGCTCACCAAGTCCCTGACGGTGACCTCACTGGACACCACCCGACACCGAGGTGAGCGGCGATGAGCACGCCGCACAACGGGGAGGAAGCGACCGCCACTCGGGGGTCACCTGTCCTCCCCACCGACCACGCCAACGTGACGACTGAGCGCGGGCCCGGATCGGCGGTATCCCGGCGGCCCCGGTGATCGACGCCGAGCTGGTCGACGACGACGGGCCGCGCATCCCGCAGGAGCACCGCTCAAGGGCGCCGTTGTGGTGGCAGCGCTCGCCGCGTGTGCCCGTCGCGCTCAAGAGCCGGGCTCACGCGACACAGGCCGCCCAAGGTGCGGCGGTCGTCCTGATGCGCTCGCCGTGGTGGTTCTTGCGTGCCGCCTGTCGGGGGGCGGTGCTGGCCGCTCGGGCATGGCGGCGGTGGGTGAGTGTCCGCGACTACCGCCAGGCCGCTGAGCATTCGGACAAACTCGCGGACAAGTACCTGGAGATCCGCGAATTGACCTTGCTCCGGTGGCGGATCACTGGCGCCGTGGTGGCCACCGCAGCGGCAGGTGTCGCGGTCGCCGACGTGTTCTACGGCCACCTAGTGATGATGACTACGGCCATCATTGGCGCGGCCGTGTTGGCGATCACCGGCCGACGCAAGGATGACAGCCCCGGCCGGCGGGCGGTGCTGGCCGGGCCTCGGTCGCTGACCTGGACCATGGACCCGCAGATCCTGGTAGATGCCTTCCGGGACGCGAAGCTGATCGGCAAGGATGAAACCCTCCGGCTTGTCGAGCGCGCGAGCCGAGTCGGGGCCGGATGGGCGATCACCGTCGATCTCCCGGCCACCCGCAAGGCCGCCGACGTGGTGAGGAACCGTGATGCGTTGGCGTCAGCGCTGGCCGTGGATGAGGTGCAGCTCCTCGTTGAACGGGTGCGCGGTAACGGAGGTCACGCCGGTCGGGTCGCGATGTGGGTCGCTGATACCGACCCTACGCCGCGCCGCCGCTGCGTACACCGTTACTGGAGGTGGCGTGCTGGGATGCGTGGCGGGCGGTGCCGTTCGGCCGCGACGCCCGGGACCGGCGGATCGATCTGCCGCTGGTGTGGACCTCGCTGCTTGTCGGTGCGATTCCCCGTCAGGGCAAGACTTTCGCCGCCCGACTCGCCGCCGCTGGGCTGATTCTCGATCCGTATACCCGGCTGTACGTGGCCGATTTCAAGGCCGGTAAAGATTGGGACGCTGCCGCACAAGTCGCGCACCGGTTCATGTCCGGCGACTAACCCGCCCACGTGCTCACCCTCACCGCGTGGCTGGCCGAACTCATCACCGAGGTGCAAGGACGGTACCGACGGATGCGGGAACTTAACAACGAAACGTGCCCGGAATCGAAAATCACCCCGACCATGTCACGCGACTTGTCGCTGAACATGCCGATCACCGGTATTTTTATCGACGAAGTCCAGGCCCCCCTCGCAGAACGCACACTCGTCCAGGTCTAGGGCAAAAAGATTCCCGCCGGTCAGTACATCGGTGAGCTGCTGACCTGGCTGGCGAAAAAAGGACCGGCCGCCGGAATCGTGCTGGTGCTGGCCACGCAACGGCCAGACTCGAAAACGATTCCATCCGCGCTGCGCGCCGTGCTCGGTTCCCGGTTCGCGCTGCGGGTGATGGACTGGCGAGACAGCAACATCATTCTCGGAGAACAGATGAACACTCGCGGTTGGGACAGCAGCCGACTTCTGCCCTGGCACAAGGGCGTGGGCATCCTGCGCCCAGACGGCGAGACGACGGCGGGTGCGGACGTACTCGCGATGGTGGTGCGCACCGACTACATGCCCAACCACGACTGGGCCACCCTGTGCGAGCGCGGCCGGGCGCTGCGCGCGGCAGCGGGCACCCTCACCGGCCACGCAGTCGGCGCCGAGTCCGTCCCCGCGCTCGATCCCGTCACCGTGGCCCACGCCATCGGCGCCAGCCTCGCTGAGCAGACACCATCTGCGCCTGAATTGCCCGAGCCGCTGGGGTCGGTGGTCGCCTATCTCGGCGCCGATCTTGACGCCGACGGCCGCGAGTTCGTCCCGACCGCCGAACTCATCGATGCGCTCGACGTCGAGCCGACCGCGTTCGGGCGGCAGATGGGTGAACTCGGCTGCCGTCCCCGCCCTGGCCGGATCACCACCGAGGACGGGACCACCCGGCAAGCACGCGGCTACGTCACCGCAGAGATTCGGGCCGCCGCCGCAGCCCACAGGGACGATGCCGGATCGGATGGCGACTCAGCCTGAACCCGTCATAGGGTGGCGCAACCCGTCACCAGTCTGG
>JBOHHE010000383.1:0-7286 GCA_050700355.1 Pseudonocardiaceae bacterium | reverse complement strand
GCCGGCTGCGGGCCGCGGTGGTGCGCCTGGCGCTGCGGCGGGTGCGCGAGCTGGTCGGCATGCGGGAGACGCACAAGGACTACCTGGTGCGGGTGCTGGCCCACGTCCGGGCACAGCTGGCCGTGGTGGGTACCGAGCTCACTGGTGCCGGGCTGCTAGACCGGCCCGAGGACGTGTTCTTCCTCGATCTCGTCGAGGCGCGGGCCGCGCTGGTGGGTACCGACTTTCGCGCTGTCGTGATGCAGCGCCGCGAAGACTACGAACGGGAACTGCGTCGCAAGCAGATACCCCGAATCATGTTGTCCGACGGCAGCCAGCCCGAGGTGCTCGCCACCCCGGCAGCGGCCGAGGGGCAGTTGACCGGCACCCCCGCCTCGGCAGGCACCGTGACCGCAGTCGCCCGGGTGGTGCTCGACCCGGTCGGCGCGCATCTGGAGCCCGGCGAGATCCTCGTCGCACCCTCCACCGATCCCGGTTGGACCCCGCTGTTTCTCACCGCGGGCGGACTGGTGATGGAGATGGGCGGGGCGAATTCCCACGGCGCCGTCGTCGCCCGCGAGTACGGCATCCCCGCGGTGGTGGGAGTTCCCGACGCGACCCTGCGCATCACCACCGGCCAGCAGATCACCATCCACGGCGCCACGGGCCTCGTCGAACTCCCGCCGTCCACCGCGACGTCAGCCGCGTAGCGCAGCAAGTGGCTAATCTGGAAGCCGTGGGTTGGTACGTCGACGAGCGTTGCACCAACTGTGATGTCGCCCGCCAGCTCGCCCCCGATCTGATCGGTGAGGTCGACGGCCGCTCGGAAATCCTCCGGCAGCCCCGGAACGAGGCGGAGCTCGGTACTGTGTACACCGCTGCGTACGCCTGCCCGACCCGTTCGATCCGGCACCTGTCCAGGCCACTCGATCCGGCCCGTGACCCTTTTCCGATGCGCTTGGCCGACGGGGTTTACCTGTGCGGGCACACTTCCGAACAGACTGCGGGGGCCAACGCGTACCTGCTGCTGCGCCCATCGGGAACCCTGATGATCGATACGCCACGTTGGAGCAGATCGCTCGCCGCGAGGTACGAGGCGCTCGGTCCGGTGACCGATGTTCTGCTCACCCATGGTGACCATGCGGCGCACGGCCGTCGCTATGCCGACCGGTTCGGGGCACAGCTGTGGATTCACGAGGGCGATCTCAGCGCGGCACCGGACGCCGACCGGATACTCCGTGGTACCGATCCGGTCGAGATCACCGAGGCAGTGATCGCCCACCCACTTCCGGGCCACACCGAGGGAAGTGTGCTGTACGTCGCCGACGAGCGTTACTGCTTCAGCGGGGACAGCATCTACTGGTCGCGCACCACCGGGGACGTCGAAATCTTCGAGAGCGTCACCTGGTACTCCATCACGGAGTTGGCCGCTTCACTCGCGCGATCGGTCGGGCGGCTGCACTTCGAATGGCTGCTGCCCGGACACGGAGACCGCAGGAGAATTCCGGCCGAGGAGATGGCCCGCCGGCTCCAGGCGCTGGCGACACGAGCCCAGGAACTCCGGCCCCAGCCCGTGGATTATTCCGCCGTCCGGTGGTGAACCAGAGCTACTTGCGACAGGTGCCGTGGGCGTGGGCGAGTCGCTGATCTCCGGGCGGCGCGCGTCATCGGTGGCGCGGCGCAGCGAAAGATGTCGGTGTCGGCTGCCACGATGCCGGCACAACCACGCCACGGCCGAGCCGGGCCTGATCGAAGGAGCAGAGCATGCGCGAAGCAGAGGTGTTCGTGTTGGCCGACCGTAGCCTCAACGACGTCATACAGCAGATCAAGGACGACCAGTGGGACATGGCGATGCCGGCGAACTTCGTCATGCGTACGGGCCGGACAGGCCACGTCCCGACCCTGCGCGAGATCGTCAACTACCACGCCTATGACGACGCTTGGGTGCCTGACATGCTGGCCGGCCGGACGATGGACCAGGTCGGCCGCGACAAGTTCGCCGGGGACCTGCTCGGAGACCATCCCCGGGCGGCCTTCGCGGAGCTCGTGGACACGGCGTGCGCGGCGTCGTCCCAGCTGGATGATCCCGAGCGGATCGTGCACTGCTCTTTCGGCGATTTCACCGCTCGGGAGTACTTCTGGCAGATCAATGGCTTTCGTGGGCTGCGTGCCCACGATCTCGCGCTGGTGATCGGAGTGGAACCGCACCTCTGCGCCGAGCTGGTACAAGGACTATGGGACGAGATCAGTCCGCATGCCGAGGAGTGGCGCGCGATCGGTGTCTTCCCCGCAGCTGTACCCGTACCGGAAAGCGCCCCGCTGCTGGATCGACTGCTGGGTCTCACCGGAAGGCCACCCACCTCCGCCAGTTCGTGAGGGACCATCGCGTGTTCAGCCGGGCGGCTCGGGTAGCTTGGGTCATCCCCCCAGGCGCTTCGGTGGCTGGGTGCGAGGCCCGCTCCGGCGGGGCTTCAGCTTGTCACCAGGTCCCGGGCGTGGTGACGATCCCCTTGGCATCGTTGAGTCTCTGAGGTGGTCGAACTGTATCTCGACGAGGCAGCGCGAGGTCGGTATCCGGGAACTGCGCAACGCCGGAAAGGTCGTCGCGGCCCTGACCGGGGCGGGTGCGGTCGGCCGGGTGACCAGTGGCGGTCGGTTGGTCGGCTGGTTGATTCCAGCGACTCCGGCCGAACAGCAGGCCGATGAACTCGAATCGCAGGGCAAGCTCCGGCGCGGCTGGTCTGGCTGGGAGGCGCCCGCTACCGCGCCGGTCGGCCTGTGGCACGAGCGGCGTCCAACCAGGCCTCGATGGCGTGTTCGACCTCGGCGACAGCGTCGTGGGGGGTCGGCCCATGGGCGGAGCACAGCCGAAGGTCGGGAACGTCGGCGATCCAGACGTGGGGAACACTCGGTGGCTGCCCCTACCGCCGACCTCCCGGAAGCCCAGTGCCAGCACGAGGCGGACAAGGTCGTCGAAGTTCACGTTGGTGAGGTCTCCGCGTCGGATTCGGGCGAGAAGAAGGCCAGGCTTCACACCCGCGGACGCTACGGAGGCAGTACGACAAAGTGCTCCTTCGCCACGCGCCGTACTTGCTGCACCCGGCCCGGTAGATCGGCAATGATCTGGGCGTGGCTGCGTCGTGGAGATCGATGGGATCGGGTGCCTGGGAGGACCGGTGGTGGAGCGGGTGGAGTTGGCGCAGGTGATCAGTCAGCTGCGGCAGGAGCTGAGCGCGGCGATGCGGGAGGGTGCGGAGGAGGAGCTGCGGTTCGAACTCGGTCCGGTGGAGTTGGAGCTGACGGTGGCGGTGAGCAAGGAGGCGGGGCCGACCGCGAAGGTGCGGTTCTGGGTGGTGGAGTTGGGCGCGGACGCGACGGTGGCCTCACAGGCGACGCAGCGGATCAGGCTGACGCTGGATCCGCGCCGCCGTGGGGTCGCGGGCAAGCCGCTGATTTCCGGGTCGGAGCAGGCTGGCGAGCGTTAGAGTCCGCACCGTGGGTGACGGACCGGTCCTGGCAAGTCGCGGGGTTGTGCCTGGCCAGGTCGC
This sequence comes from Pseudonocardiaceae bacterium, assembly GCA_050700355.1. Classification (GTDB taxonomy): domain Bacteria; phylum Actinomycetota; class Actinomycetes; order Mycobacteriales; family Pseudonocardiaceae. Next base: position 3,759 of record JBOHHE010000383.1, on the reverse strand, counting down.
CGAGATCATTGTCACCCGGGATGGCGGGCCAGGGCGGCGGGGTTCGGGCTACCGGGTAGGGCTGACGTCGGTGCTGACGGCGGCGCACGTCATTTAAGGATGCGCTGGCAGTAGAGGTGCGCTTCGACGCCGATTTGCCCGGCGAGTGGACGGCCGAGGTGATCTCATGCTGGGCCGACCCGCGCTCGGACTTCGCGGTGCTGACCATCGCGCCGCGTGCGGCGGAGCCTGCGGTGGCGGCAGCCCGGTTCGGCCGAATCGGTGGTGACCGGGCGGCCGTGCTGGCCGCCCGGGCGGTGGGGTTCCCCCGTTTCAAGCTCAAGACCGACGACGCGGCCCAGCTCCAGTACCGTGATTCGCATCAGGCCGACGGGTCGGTGGCGGTGCTGTCCAATCGCCGCGAAGGCACCCTGGAACTCACGGTCCCGCCACCAGAGCGCGATCCCGATCCCGAAGTGTCGCCGTGGGAGGGGATGTCCGGCGCCGCGGTCTGGGTCGGAGACCGCATCGTCGGTGTGATCGCCAAACATCACCGCTCCGACGGCCTGGGCCGACTGGCCGCCGCCCACCTGGACCTCGCGCTTGCGGACCTCGACCAGGGACGGCGGGCCGAACTGCGGACGCTGCTCGACTTGCCTGAGACGTTGTCCGACGTTGTCCCACCCTCGGTAGGTGAGTGGGTGCGCACCGCCTACCAGGCGCAGGTCCGCGACATCGCTCCCGACCGGCTGCTCGACCGCGAGGCGGAGCTCGACGAGCTGGTCGGGTTCTGCGCCGGGGACCAGCCCTACGCCTGGTGGCAGGCTGGCCCCTGGGCAGGCAAGTCGGCACTGATGTCCTGGTTCGTCCTGCACCCACCCGCCGGGGTCGACATAGTCTCGTTCTTCGTCACTGCCCGGCTGGCTGGCCAGTCCGACAGCGACGTCTGCACTGATGCCCTGATCGAACAACTCGCCGCCCTCACCGGAGAGTCCCCAGCCACCCTGCTGACGGTCAGAGCGCGACGGGGAATCATGCTGCGGCTACTGGAGGACGCCGCGAACCGGTCACAGGAGGCCGGGCGCCGTCTGCTGCTGGTGATCGATGGCCTCGACGAGGACAGTGGCACCGCCACCGGCTCCAGCATCGCCGCTCTGCTACCCCGCCGACCCCCACCCGAGGTCCGCATCCTGGTCGCCAGCCGCTTACACCCTCCAATCCCTAACGATGTCACCGAGGATCACCCCCTGCGGACGATCAGCCCAAGGCAACTCGCCGTATCCGAGCACGCCCGCGACATCGAGCGCCGCGCCAAGCATGAAATCAAACAGCTTCTAGCAGGGGATCATTTGCAGCGTGACGTACTGGGATTGATCACCGCCGCTGGCGGTGGTCTCACTCTGGGTGACCTGGAACAACTCACCGAACGACCACCTTTTGAGATCGAAGACTTGCTAGGTGGGATGTTCGGCCGCAGCGTCGGCAGCTGGGCCGGAACCTCGTCCGCCGGATACCTGAACGAGCGGGTGTACCTGCTAACCCACGAGACCCTGCGGCTATTAGCCGAACAGCAGTACGGTGCCAGCCTGGCCGCCTACCGCGACCGACTCCATCACTGGGCCGACATCTACCGGCAGCGGAGTTGGCCCGCCGACACCCCGCGTTATCTACTGAGCAGCTACCCACGCATGCTCGCCAGCGTTGAGGACTTGCCTCGGCTCTTCGCCTGCGGGACCGACCATACCCGGCACAACCGGATGCGTAGTGTCACCGGCGGTGACGCTCTTGCCTTCACCGAGATCAGTACCGCCCAACAGCGCATTCTCGCTCAGTGCGATCCCGATCTCACGAGCCTCGCGCTCCTCGCCCTCCAGCGAGACAACCTCACCGACCGCAACACCAATATCCCTACGAACCTGCCCGCAGTCTGGGCCATGATCGGCCAACCCACCCGTGCTGAAGCTCTCGCCAACAGCATCCCCCACCTCGACCGGCGGGTGGATGCGTTGGCCGGAGTCGCGAGGACAGTGGCGGCCGGTGGTGACCATGATAGGGCCGCTCGGTTGGCTGATGACGTCGAGGCGCTCACTGGGCAGATCACCGATCCGGACCGGCGGACGTGGGCATTGATCTGGCTTGTGGAGGCGGCGGCCGCCGGTGGTGACCGTGGTCGGACCGCTCTGTTGGCCAGCGAGGCCGAGGGCGCCACCAGACGAATCACTGATTCGCATCAGCGAACAAAGGCGCTGGCCAGGCTTGCGGAGGCGTTGGCCTCAGTTGGTGAGGATGATCGGGCCGCTCGGATGGCTGGCGAGGCCGAGGCTCTCACTGGGCAGACCATCGACCCGGACCGGCGGAGGTGGACATTGGTCCGGCTTGCGGAGGCGGTGGCCTCCAATGGTGACCACGATCGCGCCACAACGCTCATCGGGCAGATTCCTGACCCGGACCAACGGGCGGAGGCGTTGGCCAAGCCAACGCAGCCGGCTGCCTCGGGTAGTGGCCTTTATCGGCAAATAGTGATCGCCGACCCGGACCAACAGGCGGAGGCACTTGCCCGGCTCATAGCGGCGGATGGTGACCATGATCGCGCCGAGGTGCTCACTTGGCGTATCACCAACCCCGCCCGACAGGCGTTGGCGTTAGTCTGGCTTACGGAGACGGTAGCGGCCGATGGTGACCATGATCGGGCTGTTCGGCTTGCTGACGAGACCGAGGCGCTTACTGGGCATATCAACGATCCGGACGAGCGAGCGGAAGCGTTGGGCCGGATTGCCAGAATACTCATGGAAGCAAGCAAGGAAGCGTCACCAACTCCTGAACGTGCAGACAGCAGTTTGTCACTGATCGTTAGAGCGCGCCACCTTCTTGCAGCAGCGCTTGTAACCGGCTCATGGACCCGGGTTGTTGGCAGTCTGGCGCACGTTGCCCCCTCTGCTATCACTGCACTCGCTGACGCGGTGCAGGTGCGCTGGGGCTGACTGTTCAGGGCAGCCATCGAGACAAAGCCGCTGAAGACGCGCCACGAGACAGACGAATCACGGCGAGCCTCGCACTGGTGTGTGAGTTTTCGGCGGGTGCGGCGGGGGGTTAGTCGAGGAGGTGGTCGAAGTCGCCGTTTTTGGCGCCGGTGAGGAAGGCGGCTAGTTCGGGTTGGGTGAAGATGAGGGTGCGGGCTTGGCGTTCAGGTGGGGGGAGTTTGTCGTCTTGGAAGCCGATCAGGCCGTCTGTCAGGGGTGAAGGACAGGCAGTCGCCCTTGCTGAAGGTGGATTTGACGTACTGGCCGTTGACCACGGCCTCGTACTGGGTGTCGTCGAGTGTGGGGTATGGGTTGGGTGTGCGGGCCACTGGGTCACAGCTCCTCCATGGCGGTGCGGATCAGGTCCTGGGACTCCAAGGCTGGGATGTGCCGGACGAAAGGTACTCACGTCAGAAAGACATTAGCTCATCAACGAACTGCTCGATGGATTCATCCGGAAAAACATTAATCCAACCCTGTGTGGCAAGATTGACCACCGCTCTACCTATGTTCTCTCGTCGCAGAGGGGGCCGGCGTCGCACCTTCCAACGCTCAACAGCATCGATAACGTCCGCTGCCTCCGGCGCTTGAGAGTTCTTCTCGCGGAGTGCGGTCGCGGCGAAATGAACCGTGGCCGCAGCCTCCGCTTTGTTGCTATCGAATCGCGTCAGTAGATCAGCAACACGCCGTATCTTTGATTCCCATCGCTGCAAGTCTTTGTTATATTCACGGCGAGCATCCTCGTACGTAGGGCCAACCA
>JBOHHE010000382.1:0-8672 GCA_050700355.1 Pseudonocardiaceae bacterium | reverse complement strand
ACGTGCTCTGGCACGTAATGCCACTCACGGGTACCTGGGTTTACGGAGGGCACAGGGTGCTCTGGGGGGGTACCACGGCGTCCACCAGGAAACGAGTGACCAGCTCAACCACGCAAGGGCTGCGCCCGACTGCCCCGTGGGCCTGTCCCTGCCAGCTCACCAGGGTCGCCGAGGGCAGGAACTCTGCGGTGCGCCGGGCACCTTCGGCCGGGGTCACCGGATCTTCCGCCGTGGCTATCACCAGGATCGGCGGTAGGGCGCGGCCGGATCCCTCTGGTGACTTGGTAGGTACCGGCCATGCGCTGCACTGCAGCAGCCGCTGCGCGAAGAGCGCCCCGAACAACGGGGATCGCACCTGCCATTGCTGAACTAGCTCTTCAGCGCGTTCCATCGGTACCCGGGTCGGCGTGTCATTGCAATATGTGGCCAGGGCGGGATCGAAGCGCGCGGGCAACCCTGCGGTCGGAACGATCAGTGGTGCCATCAGCGCCGCCACGTCGTTACCTGCACCGTCACGGGCTGCGGCGAGCGCCTCGGACAGGGCTGTCCAGCGTTCTGGAGTGCCGATCGTGTTCAGCACCGCCTGGTACGCGGTTCCTGCGGTGATCCGCTGATTTCCCGCCAGCAACGGTACCTGGCGCAGTGCTTCGGCCAGGGTCGTCAGCGCGGCCCGGGGGTCGGAGCCCAATGGGCAGCCTCGGGCGACGCAGTCGGCGGCGAATGCGGTGTACCCGGCCTCTGCGGCCATCAGCGTGGCCTCGGATCCGGCGATGCCGTCAAGCGTGGGATCGGCCGCACCATCAAGCACCACCCGCCCCACCGATGTGGGGTACCGGCGTACGAAGTCGACGACCGTCCGTGACGCACTTCCGTGGGAAAGAATGTTGAGCACCGGCGCGCCGAGCCGAACACGGAGTGCCTCGAGGTCATCGGCCGCCCGGATGGAGTTGATCGACACGAGAGTCTCACCGACTTCCTGGACACAGGTCTGGATCGCGGTGCGGGTCACGTCGAGCAGAAAATCCAGTTGTCCTGGTTGGCGAATTTCGGGATCGAAGCCGAGGATCCGGCTCCGGGTGCTCGGGGGAATACAGTTCAGGGGTTCACTGGTTCCGGTACCACGCCGGGCCAGCCCGATCAGCGTGAAGGAGTCGAGCAGGGTCGACGGTAGTTGACCAGCCAGCCTGGCGGCCCGCACCGTGCCCGGTTCCGCCGCTGCCTCGCCGATCATCACCAACGGGGCCGGGCCATTACCGATCCGGGTCAGGTCCAGCGTCAGGGAGTTCCCGTACGCAGGTACCGACACGTCGGCGTCGACAGGTACTTCGGCGCACTCCACCCGCGCGGGAGCTGGCTCGCCCGGATGGAGTACGCCGAGTGCGGTGGTGATCCGGTCCGTGCAGTCCTCCCAGCTCAACGAGCTGGGGCGGTAGTCGCCGGGCGGGGGTGGCGGGGTGCTGAGCAGCGCCGAAGGGAGCGCCGCTGGGGGCAGGACGGCCTCGCGGACCGCCACCGCCGGCCGGTCCGAAGGACCCACAGTGCACGCCCCGCCCATAGTCGCCATCAGCGCCAACGCTGCCAGCATGCTTCCGCGCGGCAAGATCCGGGTAGGGCCGAAGAACACGAACTCTCCTCAATGCGCGAGGACGTCGGCGATCGCGTCGATGCCGCCGTCCAGCTCATCACCGGTGATCACCAGCGGGGGAGCGATCCGTAACGTCGTGGAGTGGGTCTCCTTGCATAGCACGCCCCTGGCTATCAACGCTTCCGCCGCTTCGCGCCCGGTCGGACCACCGGGCGCGATCTGCACCCCGGCCCACAGACCTCGGCCGGTCACCTTTGCGACGCCGCGTCCGACCAGGTCACCGAGCCGGGCGTGCAGATGTGCGCCGAGCTCGCGGGATCGGCGTTGGAACTCACCTGTGGCCAGTAGGGCAATCACCGCACGGCCAACGGCGCAGGCCAGCGGATTGCCGCCGAACGTCGATCCGTGCTCACCAGGCCGTAATACGCCCAGCACAACCCGGCTTCCGACCACCGCCGAGACCGGCAGGATCCCACCGCCGAGTGCTTTACCCAGGATATAGAGATCGGCCCGTACCCCCTCGTGGTCCAGCGCTAATAACTCTCCGGTCCGGGCCAGCCCGGACTGGATCTCGTCGGCGATCAGCAATGCACCCGCGTCATCGCAGGCCGCTCGGACCCTGGCCAGGTAACCCGGCGGCGGCACCAGCACGCCTGCTTCGCCCTGCACCGGTTCGATGAGTACCGCCGCTGTCCGAGAAGTGATCACACTGTGCAGCGCGTCGATGTCACCGTAGGGCACCACCACGAAGCCCGGTGTAAAGGGGCCGAAGCCGGTCCGGGCCACCTCGTCGGTGGAGAACGACACTATCGTGGTGGTCCGGCCGTGAAAGTTGCCGTCCATCACCACGATCTCTGCGGTGCCTTCCGGAATTCCCCTGACCCGGTGGGCCCACTGCCGGGCCACCTTGAGCGCGGACTCGACCGCTTCCGCGCCGGAGTTCATCGGGAGCACCATCTCGGTGCCGGTCAGCTGGGCAAGCTCCTGGCAGAACGCGCCGAGCAGGTCATGGTGAAAGGCCCGCGAGGTCAACGTTATCCGCCCCAGCTGAGCTACCGCTGCGGCTACCAGGGCGGGATGGCGATGACCGAAGTTCAGCGCTGAGTAACCGGCGAGGAAGTCCAGGTATCGGCGGCCGGTCACGTCGGTGACCCAGGCACCTTCGCCGGAGGCGATCACCACTGGTAGCGGATGGTAGTTGTGGGCGCTCCACTGCTCGTCGGCGACGATGAACTCGGACTTCACGGTGCGCGGTGAGGTATCCGGGGAAGTGCCAAAGGACGTGCCAAGGGCGGTCATGGCTTCGAGGTTATGCGACTCCCGACGGCATGCTTGCCAGCTGGGTGACCGTCACGCTGGCTCGGCACCGGATGGGGCTGGGCAGGTCCGGTATCGTCGATCCTGATCTGCTGCACCTGCTCGAGCGCCTCCGCCACGACCTGGCGAGTTGTGGAGAGTTGAGTGGTGACCTCGGCGCGAAACGCTTCCAGGGCGGCTACTTCTCGGCCGGTCCGGGTACGCGACTCGGCGAGCGTAGTCTCCGCCTGCTCCACCACCGATATCCGTTCGGCCAGCCGGGGAACGACGATTTTCAGCAGTAGATGCAGGCCTGCCAGGCCGCGTTGGTCGCGCGCCCGGAGCCGGTCGGCCGCCTCCGTTTCTCTTTGGGCGATTTCCCGCTCGGCATTTTGATCCGCTGCCTTGCGGCGGTGCTCGGAATCGGCCTCGAGTTGCTTGCACCGCTGGGTCATGTCCCGCAGTAGTACCTCGGCTTCACTGGTGGCGTGCTTTCGGCATGCCGCAGCGTCCTGCTCGGCGTGCTTCCGCAGTTCGCTGGCCTCCTGCTCGGCGCGGGTCTTCAGCTCGACGGCCTCTTCCTCGGCCAGGCGCACTATCCGCTGAATACGGATGCTTGCCCCGACGATTGGAACATCTGCCGCGAGCTCCGCCTGCTCATGCACTTTTTCGGTGGCCCGGCGGAGATGTGCCAGAAGTTCACTCTCTTCGCGTAGCTGATCAATGGTCCTGCTGAGCTCGGCCACCTGCGCCAGCGCTGATTCCCGGTCTTTCATGACCATGGTGATGCGGCCGTCAAGGGATTCGATATGAGCCAGGACCTGCTGCCGGTTGAATCCACGGAGTGCTATCTCGAACGGTTCATGAAGGGGAACCACTTCGTCCTGGGGTCGGTGCATGCCTGCGATGCTAGTCCCGAATTGTTACGATCACACAACAACGATCCCCCGAACGATGATCCCATACCACCACCGGCGAACCTCACCGGTCTAATACTCGGTCGGCCATGTCGCTACCGCATCGTCGGTGTCGATGCTCCGAATGAGGCCTTGACCCAAGACGATGTCACCCGGGTGACATCGTCTTGTGGGTGATGCGGGCTCACCCCTTCGGGGAGGAGACAGGAGCTGTTCGTCGGCGCAGGGGGTGCGTGAGTTGGTGGATCAGTTTACAGCTGGGAAGATTGCCGATCAGTGGTTGTCTTCCAAGATCGATATTCCTGAGGTGCCGAGTTGGGCGGTGCCGAGTTGGGCGGTGCCGCGTCCTCGGCTGACGGCCCGTATCGAAAGAGGTACGCATGGTCTGCTGACCGTCGTGAGCGGTGTCCCCGGGGCAGGTAAGACCATGGCGGTCGCGTCGTGGGTGGCATCCCTGAAGAACACGGCGACGCCGATCACGGTCGCCTGGGTGAGCGCCGACGACGGGGACTGTGACCCCGTTCTGTTCTGGGGCTCTCTAGTCGCGGCGTTGCGGCGCGCCGGGGTGAACCTACCGTTCTCGGTCGATGCTCCGTTCCGAACCGACGGTATCGATCACCTGCGTATCGCTGAACTGGCCTCGGTGTTGACCCGTCGGAGGCACCCGGTCGTGCTGGTGCTCGATGATTTTCGCCCCACAGTGGGTTCGACATTGGTGACCGCCATGGCTTACCTGCTCAAGCTTGCCCGTTTCCGCCTCCGACTAGTGATCATCTCCCGACGGGGGCTTCCGCTCCCGGTGCACCGCTATCGGCTTACCGGCGACCTGACCGAAATCCGTTCAGACGATCTGGCTTTTACCAGGCCGGAGACCGACGAGCTGATGGCGCGGCACAGTGTCGTGCTCCGCCACAAATCGGTGCGGATCTTGCTGGAAAGCACCGAGGGATGGGCGGCAGGTCTTCGGTTAGCCGCGATGTCGATGGAAGGCCATCCGGATCCTGACGAACTCGTTACCCATATCACGAACGGTGACCAGGCTATCGCCAGTTAATTGGTAGAAGAGGTTCTCGACGCCCAGTCGCCCACAGCGCGCCGCTTGCTGCTCACCACCAGTATCCTCGATCGGGTCAATGCCGAGATTGCCGCTGTGCTGACTCCCGGAGCTGAAGGGACCGAATTTTCGGCGCTCGTCGGACAGAATGCTTTCATTCGGCGCTGAGGTTCGATTGCCTGGCCCACAGCGCGTTGGTAGAGGTGTTTCGCGGCCGGTGGGAGTGCGCAGCCGAATTAGCCGCTCGGGCAGCGCTGTTGGCGTCGATACAACAGACGTCGCCGATCGCTCAGGGGGGCGCCACGCTGCGGGTAGCGCAGGGATGGATCGCTCTGCAGCGCTATCAGTTGGCCGATGCCAGGCGGGTGCTGGACCAGACGGACGTAGCCCTGTTGGAGTCTCATCCCTGGACAGCGGCTGTGCGCGAACTGGTCTCGGCGCAGATCGCCCTCGTGCAAGGGCAGGATCGTCGCGTGGTCGAGGTGTTGCGCGGGAGCCGCGCTGCACGATCGATCCCATCCTGGCTGGCGCACAGAATGATGATCATGGAATCACGGGCGTACACCGCCATGGGCGCGCCGGTCGCGGCGTGGCAGGCAGCTATCCGCGCCGGTGGCTCCCACACTGCGGACGGCGCGGTTGCGCTGGCCAGGGCGCAGTTGTCGGCGGGCCACCCGGTAGCGGCTGCAGGCACGTTGCGTCCGACGCTGGCGGAGGCGGTCACGGTGCGCAGCGAAGTACGCGTGGAAGCGTGGCTTTTGCACACGCAGTCGTGTTACGGCGCTGGCGATCCCGCGCGGGGACGGCGATCGTTGGATCGAGCGCTACGGCTCGGTGACCGGGAGCGGGTGCGCCTGCCGTTCGCCGAGTGCTTGTCCTGGCCGCGTTCGGTTCTAGGCTCTGATCGGGACTTGACCCGCCAGTACGCGCGCCTGCTCGAGCCGCTGCGGATCGGTGTTGTGCAGTGCCACGAGCATGGTGGCCCTACTGCTCAGGGTCCTCTGCTGGCAGGGAAGCTCAGCGAGCGTGAGCTGGAGGTGCTACGGCATCTGGCGCAGATGCGGACCTCAGAGGAGATCGCCACCGAGATGTTCGTATCCATCAACACCGTGAAAACGCATTTGAAGAGTATTTACCGGAAGCTGGCGGTGAGCCGTCGAGGAGACGCCGTGCGTCGAGCACACCAGCTGGAGCTTCTGGTTCGCACCACTGTGTTCCCGCTTGGCGGCGATCACAGCAGGCCCAATTCGCGTGCTCGGCGGATGGCCTCATTGCGGGACGAGACGCCCAGTTTACGGTAGATCAGGCGGGTATGGCTCTTGACCGTATTCACCGTCACGAACAGCTGAGCTGCCACATCGCGCAATGGCAGGCTTCCCTGCAGCAGCCGCAGGACGGCTTCTTCCCGGTCCGTCAGGCGGGGCGCAACTCCGGAGTACTGGGCATCGGTTAGCCTGCGTTCGATCTCGGCCAGCGCAGCTTTTGCCTGGCTGGCGCCCTCGGGCATCGTCTCCAGCAGGTCGGTGGCCTCGCTGAGTAAGGCACGCGCGTCGTCGCGTTCGCCCAAGAGAAGGACCACGCGGGTCAACAGCACCAGCGCGGTGAGCATGGGCCACGGTGGCAGCCCGATGACCGCTCGGCGTAGTCGTACGGCATGTTCAAGCTCATGACGGGCGCGGAGCAATTGTCCATTGCGCACGAACGCCGCCGCTTGTGCGACCTGCGCCAAGGCGACCTCTGACGACTCGTTCAGGCCACCGGATACTATGAGTTCTTGCGCCGACGTCGCCAGATCCGCAGCCTAGGCGGCTCGGCCGAGGTCTCCGGTCACCAGTGATAGCGCAGACAAGGCCAGGATCCGCAGGATGGGAAACGCGGCTGCGGCCTCCACAGCCCGTTGCAGAGGACGCACTGCGGCGTGCGCATCGCCGGCCAGATAGCGGCTGTAGCCCAAGGCTACCCTCGCCTGTGCATACCACGGGGACTTGTGCGGGGACATGGGCTCGGAGTGCAGATCAGCTGCCGTGCGTGCGGCTGCCAGCATCTCAGTGAGGCCGCCGAATCCGAATGTTCCCTGATGCAGTGCTATTGCTCCTCGGATGGACTGCATACCGTCGGGCAGCGGCCCCCGATGACCAAGCTGTCCGGCAATCTTGAGCCAGCGGTAGCCGCCAAGGCGGTCTCCTGACAACGAAGCGACCCAGGCCGCGCAGATTGCGGTGAGCGGGCTACTACCGGTGAGGTTCTCACCAAGTGCGTCCAGCCAGCCGCGGACCGTGGCTAATTCGCCCTGGTACACCTGTTGTGACCAGTGCCGCGCGATGAGCTCGATGGCGCGTTCGACAGCACCAGCGGCCAAGGCGTGTTCGATCGCGTCCCCGATATCGCCGTTCCGCTCATACCACGTGCTGGCTTTCTGGTGCAGATCCGCTGCGAATTCCGGCTCGCTCCTGGTCAGTTGTTCCCGCAGAGTTTGCCCGAATAGATGGTGGTAGCGATACCAGGTCCGGATCCCGTCCAACGGAACGAGGAACAGGTTCGATCGTTCCAAGCCGTTGAGTAGATCCGCCGAGTCCGTCGTGCCTGCCACGGCAGCACACAGCGATGCCGTGAATCGGTTGAGTATCGAGGTCCTTGCCAGGAAACGCTGCACCTTATCAGGAAGGTGCCGGAGGACCTCTTCTCCGAAATAGTCCTCGACGTAGCGGTGGTTTCCACCGAAGGTCTGGATGAACCTGGCCGGGTCGGCTTGATTCCTCAGCAAGCGCGCCGCTAGGCGCACCATGGCGGGCCATCCCTCGGTGCGTTCGACCAGGCTGTCGAGGTCGGGTGCATCGAGTTGGTGGCCGTTGCAGCGCCGCACCAGCCGAGCCACTTCGTCCCGCGCGAAGTGCAGGTCGTCGGCGCGAAATTCCATGATGTCGCCGCAGGCTCGGAGCCGAGCGAGCGGAAGGGGGGATCGGTCCGGGTGGCCAGGGCCAGGCAGGCACGGGGGGAAAGTGATTCAGGAGGTATGCCACCTGCTCGTGGCATTCTGGATCAGTGATCTTCTGATAATTGTCGAGCGCAAGAATCAGGCGCGGACAGTGTGTCGTGATCTCGTCGACGAAAGCTGAGAGTAGAATCTTACCCATATCCGACTCCGGAGTTCCTGGCGACCTTTGCAGGGAGCTACCATCGACGTCTGGACAGACCTGCTCCACAGCACGGAAAATGGTGGACAAGAACAAAGAAGGATCATTATCGTCGTTTTCCAGCGCGACTGTGGCGAACGGCCTAACCGGGGCCTCACCGGCATATCTGTTACTGGTTCTCGACTTGGGGGATGACCACTGGGCGAGCAGGGTCGACTTACCGTAGCCGACAGGTGCGGAGATGAGGACGAACGGTGTGCGTGATGACTCAATCAACTTCTGGAGCAGGGCCGACCTTTCGATCGGCTCTTCGCTGGCCGCGGCATGCAGAGCTTTGCCTCCACATTGTGCTCAACCGGATATGTTGCGTAACCGGATGCCGTTCTGCCCCTCACAACTTAGCATGATGCATCGGTTGAGCCAGAACTTCGGCGTCATCAGGGATGAGCACAATGTGTGGGTGTCGATAGTGGACATACACCCGGGGATATGCCGATCAGGTGAGCGCTTCGAGGGTGTGATCCTTATCGGCCCAGCTGACCAGCGAACACACCGATGGTGGTGGGCGATACTGGGATTGAACCAGTGACCTCTACCGTGTCAAGGTAGCGCTCTCCCACTGAGCTAATCGCCCGAGGCGGAGGCGGGAATCGAACCCGCGTAGAGGGCTTTGCAGGCCCTTGCCT